>JBBQLQ010000103.1:0-12331 GCA_038328055.1 Burkholderiales bacterium | reverse complement strand
GGCGAAGGCTTAACGTGAAAAAGCCTGGAAAATGAAGCCGCCGGATCGAACTGTTATGAAGCATCGTCATTGCGAGCGTAGCGTGGCAATCCAGGCGCCATGGATTGCCACGTCGCTGCGCTCCTCGCAATGACGGAGTTTTCATCATCGGGGGTGCGCGCATGTGCGCTCATGAAAGTTGGTTCAGTTGTCAAGGGGCAGCTCGCACCAGGTAAATTTGCGTTTCGGGGTCTGTGCTTGGTGGACGGCATTGTATCTGCTGCAACCTGCGGGAGCCTTCCGTTAAACTCGGGCGCTTACACAAAGGGGT
Source organism: Burkholderiales bacterium (assembly GCA_038328055.1). GTDB lineage: Bacteria > Pseudomonadota > Gammaproteobacteria > Burkholderiales > Burkholderiaceae_C > Rhodoferax. Next base: position 12,021 of record JBBQLQ010000103.1, on the reverse strand, counting down.
CAGGTCATGGCGACGCCACACGACAGCAAGCCGGTGCGGTTGCTGATAACAGGAGATAAAGGTTTTGTTGGTCAACATGCTTTGGCGCGGTGGCCGCTGGCCAAGGGTCTGTCTGCATTGACGGCAGACATTGACATCTGCAACAAGGATGGATTGCTGGATTGTTTTGGCAGATGGCTGCCGGACACCGTGCTGCACCTGGCGGCACTGAGTTTTGTACCGGATTCGTTCAAGGCACCCGAGAAGACGTTCGAGGTCAATTTCATAGGCACGCTGCGTTTGCTGGAGGCTTTGGCCGAGAGCGGTTTCAAGGGTCGATTTCTCTTTGTGAGCTCGGGCGACGCCTATGGCAAGGTGTCCGAGGCGCAGTTGCCCATTGAGGAAATGGTGCCGTTACGCCCGCGCAACCCTTATGCAGTGAGTAAGGCTGCCGCCGAGGCGCTGTGCTACCAGTGGAGCCAGACCGGGCCGTTTGAGGTGCTGATGGCGCGGCCTTTCAACCACCCTGGCGCGGGGCAGTCGCCCACTTATGCGATTTCGGATTTTGCGCGGCAGATTGCCGAGATCAGCGCGGGCAAGCGTGCGCCCGTCCTGCATGTGGGCAATATTGATGCAACACGGGACTTTACCGATGTGGCCGATGTGCTGCGCGCTTATGAGCTGCTGCTGGCCCGCGGCGTGAATGGCGAGGCCTACAACGTGAGCAGCGGCACCGAGCGCTCAGTGCGTTCGCTGATGCTGCGGTTGTTGACGCTGGCGGGGGTGTCGGCAGAAATCGTCACGGATGCGGCCCGCATGCGTCCGGCAGACCAGCCGCGGGTTTGCGCCAGCCATGCAAAATTGACTGCGCACACGGGCTGGGAGCCGGTCGTGCCGATGGATGAAACTTTATTGAATCTTTATCGTTACTGGGAGAAGAACATTGGCTAGTGAATCTAAACGTGCGTTCATCACGGGCATTACCGGACAGGACGGGGCCTATCTGGCCAAATCTTTGCTGGCCAAGGGCTACGCGGTGTTTGGCCTGCATGCCAGACGTTCCACCGATACGCTTTGGCGACTGCGCGACTTGGGTGTGGCAGGTGACGTGAATTTGCTAGAAGGTGACTTGAACGACTTGTCATCGTTGATTCGCGGCATGGAGAAGTCTGCTGCGCACGAAGTCTACAACCTGGCTGCGCAGAGCTTTGTGGCCACTTCTTGGGAGCAGCCAATATTAACGGCCAATGTGACAGGCGTGGGCGCGTTGAATATGCTGGAGGCGGTGCGCATCGTCAACCCGAAGGCGCGGTTTTACCAGGCATCAACCAGCGAGATGTTTGGCCTGATCCAGGAGTCGATGCAGAGTGAAACAACACCCTTTTACCCGCGCAGCCCCTATGGCGTGGCCAAGCTGTATGCGCACTGGATGACGGTGAACTACCGGGAGAGCTTTGGCTTGCATGCGTCGAGCGGGATATTGTTTAACCATGAGTCGCCGGTGCGGGGCATTGAGTTTGTGACGCGCAAGGTGACCGACGCGGTGGCCCGCATTAAGCAGGGTAAGCAGCAGGAGTTGCGTCTTGGCAACATTGATGCCAAGCGCGACTGGGGCTTTGCCGGTGACTATGTGGAAGCGATGTGGCTGATGCTGCAGCAGGCATCTGCGGATGACTACGTGATTGCCACCGGCCTGACCACCACGGTGCGCGATATGTGCCGCATTGCTTTTGCCCATGTTGGCCTGAATCACGAGGATCATGTGGTGATTGATCCCAAGTTCTACCGACCCGCCGAAGTGGAGGTGCTGCTGGGCAACCCGGCCAAGGCGAAAGCCCAGCTGGGTTGGATGGCCACGACCGACCTTGAAACGCTGATTGCCATGATGGTGGACGCTGACATGGTGCGTGTGAGCAAGGAGTAGCGATGACGGCGGCTGCGGGCAAGAATGGCGCGACAACTGGGCAGGTGATCACGATTCACCTGCAAAAGATACCGCTGTTGGCGGGTGTGAGTGCAGAGACCCTGTCTGTGATAGCCGCCGCCCTGCAATTGCGCACAGTGGAACGAGGCACTCACGTGCTGCAAAAAGGTAGCCCCGGCGATCATTTGCTGTTTGTGCTGTCGGGTCGATTGCAGGCGGTTGACATGACCGAAGATGGGCGCGAGATTGGTTTGAATTTACTGGAAAGCGGGGATTATTTTGGAGAGTTGTCGATTGTTGACGGATTGCCCCGCTCGGCATCAGTCGTCGCCATTGAAAATTCTCTGATTGCCCTGTTACCACGCACGCAGGCACTGGCGCTGATATATCACACCCCGCTGATCGTGGAGAGGCTGCTCAAGCGCATGGCATCCAGCATCCGCACGGCGGCGGATTACCGCACCATTCTGGGCATTCCCAATGCATCTCAGCGGGTATTTGCCCTGTTACAGCAGTTCGCCAAAATTGCCCCTGGCGGCTTGGTGGTGATTGAAAAACTACCGACCCAGCAGGAAATGGCGATTATGGTGAACACCAGCCGGGAAACGGTTTCGCGCGCGATGAACATCCTGCTGATCAAAGGTGTGGTCGAGAAAGACCTGCGGCGTTTGATTGTTCGCCAGCCCGAGGAGCTGCGCCGGGCAGTGAGCAGCGACGCCGCGTCTTAACGTGAAACACTACCGTCATTGCGAACGAAGTGAAGCAATCCATGACTTCGACAGCCCTGGACTGCCGCGCTACGCTCGCAGTGACGTATTTCTTTCATCATCCGGGGCGTCGGCCTGGATTCATGAGCGTTAGGCCTGGATGACACCGATGTGCCGGTGCCCATGAAAAGCCGCTTGGCCTTGGTCTGGCTGATTCGTATTGGTCTTGCCCTGGTGGCGTGCGCGTTGGCGTTGCTGGTGGAATGGCAGCGTCCTGAATTCGTGGGGCGACTGGATGAGGGTCTGCGCGATTCTTTTGTGCGGATCACCGCAGACACCCAAGCGGAAGATCGACTTGCGATTATTGACATCAACGAGGCCACGCTGCGCGAGATGGGGCCCTGGCCATGGCCGCGCCAGCGGGTCGCCGAGCTGGTGGAAATCCTGCTGGGCACCTACGGTGCCCGTGCCGTTGGGCTGGACATCGTTTTTGCGGAGCGCAGCGATGCGCCCGGTGACGACAGACTTGCTTCACTGGCGGCGCATGCACCGCTCACTCTGGCGCAAGTCTTTGACTACACGCCGCGCAGTCCAGCCATTCTTCAAGGCGTACTGGCCGGCGGCTCCAGCGAGCCATCATTGCGTGGTGCCTTCCAGGCCTATGGCTACATTGCCAACCATGCGGGTCTGGCCGGGGCGCGCTGCATTGGCAACATTGGCTATTTGCCGGACCCTGACGGCGTGTTGCGCCACACACCAGTGCGCTCGCGATTCCAGGAAAAGGACTACTCGCACTTTGCCAGCGTGCTGCTGACCTGCCCTGTCAAGGGCGCTGCCCAAGCTTTGTCACCTGACCCGCCCGAGCAGCTGAATCTGGGCGACGAAAAAGGTCTGTGGCGTGTGCCTTACTCCCACGCACTGTCTGCCTACACGGTGGTGTCGGCGGCCGATATTCTGCATGAAAGCGCGCCGCGCTCGCTGCTGGCAGGTCGCTACGTGCTGGTTGGCTCGTCCTCCCTCGGGTTGGCAGACCGGGTCAGCACGCCGCTGGTCCCCTTGAGCAGCGGGATCATGGTTCATGCGGCCAGCCTTTCAGGCTTGTTGGACCTGGCAGAGGGGCGGGCCAACGCGCCTTGGTCGGGGCGGGGCTGGTTGCTGGTGTGGTGCGTGTTGAGCATTGCACTGGCCATGTTGTTCATTGCAAGGCTTTCGGCATGGGGGGGGCTCTTGCTGTTGATTGGTCTGGTCATCTGCTGGTTGGGCCTGGCTTTTGCGGGTGTGGCGCGGCAGGCGGAGTGGTCCGTAACGGCACCGCTGTGGGCTTACTTTTTCCTGCTGCTGGTGGCCATTCCTCATGAGTGGTGGCAATCACAGCGAAGAACCCGGCGCTTGCTCAATACGTTTTCGCATTATGTGGCTCAGCCCGTGCTGGACGAAATTGTCCGCCTTGGCTTGAACTACAGCCTGACACCAACCCTGCGCGATGTCACCGTGTTGATTGCCGATATGGAGGGTTACACCCGCATGACGTCGTCACTGTCGCTGGAAGATGCGGCGGGTCTGACCAAGGACTTTCTGGGTTGCCTGACCCGCCCGGTGCTGACCTGGTGCGGCACGCTGGACAAGTACACGGGTGATGGATTGGTGGCATTTTGGGGTGCACCGCTGGCCTGCCCGGAGCAGGCCGATTGGGCCGTCAGCGCGGCGCTGGATATTTTGGCTGAAGTGGATGCCTTTAATGCAGAGCGACAACGGAGCGGGATTCCACCGGTGCGTGTTCGTATCGGCATTGAAAGCGGTCGCGCCCTGGTTGGCGATCTGGGTACGTCGTTTCGAAGCACCTATACCGCTGTTGGGGACTGCATCAACTTTGCGTCGCGCCTTGAGTCGGCCGCGCGCGACCTGCCAACCCAACTGGTTATAGGTATAGCCACCAACGGCCTGCTGCAGCAACACACCACCAGATCACTTGGCAAAATTACGCTGCGGGGCACTCAAACCAGTATTGATGTTTTTACCGTTTAATTTTGACGGAATTGGCCCCTATCCCATGTATTCATTGCACAAGCAGCTACTAAATTGATATCAATTTGTCACTGCGTGACCGTGGACGGTGTTGAGGAAACCGGCATTGCCGGGGTTGCAAGCACCAAATTGACCTGCTCAACTACACCCCGATCAGCCCCACCTACCAGCGCCAGCAACCTGATTTTGGAGATCAGGTACATGAACCGTGCTTGCGCCAGATCACGCAGCACCACAGTGCGCTGCTGCTCGGCGTTTAGCACTTCAAGCATGGTGCGGCTACCGGCCTGGAACGACTTGCGGCTGGAGATGATCATCTGATCCGCCGAGCGCAGTGCTTGTTCAAGGGCGTGAACTTTTGGGATGTTTTCAGTCACGCCCCGAAACTCTTTGTAAACACGCAAGCCCAGGTCGAGCCGGCCCGCTTCTAAATTTTGCTCGGCACGGGTTTGGGATGCCAGGGCTTGCCGGACCAGTGAATTGACATAGCCCCCGGCAAACAGCGGAACATTGAGTTGCAGGCCGTACGATTTATTGATGTAACGCGAACTGGTGTTGGTCACGCTCTCGCTCTTGCTGTCAGACCATTGGACGATCGCATCAAGCGTTGGGTAGTGGCCAGACTTGGCTTTTTCAGTTTCTTGCCGGGCTGCATCAACACGGGCTTTGAGCGAGCGCAATTGGGGGCTGTTGGCTTCGGCCCGCGTGACCCAGTCTTGCAGATTGTCGGGCTGTGGCCTGAGCAATTCAAGCTTGCTGGCATTGAGTTCAACCAGTTTCTCAATCGGCTGATTAACCAGCATTTGCAACTGCTGCAGCGTGTATGAAACGTTTTGGCGGGCTTCAATTTCCTGCGCAAGGTTCATGTCCAACCTGGCTTGTGCTTCGTCAATGTCGGTGCGAATACCAGAGCCGGCTGCAAAAGACTTTTTCGAGGCATCAAGTTGCTTGGCGTAGGCGGCCTGTTGCGCCAATATCAACGACAGTTGCTCGTGCGCCAGCAGGGCATCGAAATAGGCACCCGCAACACGCACAGCAAGGTTTTGCTCTTCCTGCACAAGCACAGCCTCTGCGTCATCCACCAAAGACTGCGCCTGTCGGTATTGGGCAAGCAATTGCGGGCGGTACAGGGGCTGGCGCAGGGTGACTGATTTGTTGGTGCTTGGGTAGTCGGTATGGGTGGTTTGCGTGACGCCCAAAAAATTGGGGGTTTCGCTTTCCAGTTGGTTTTTCATACTCGAAACACTGGCATTCAGGCTTGGCAGCATTTGTGACTTGGCTTGTGGCAAGCGCTCGCGCTCAGCCTGAGTTGTGGCGCGCGCTGACAAAATACTGGCGTCAGATTGCTGTGCTGCATCAAAGGCTTGCAACAAGTCCATGGCGTTGGCGGTCAGCCCGCTGGCCATCATGGCGCTTAGCAGCAAAGCCTTGAAAGGCGGACGGCGCACTGGCAGAAAGAGGTGTTGTAAATACATGTTCATTCCTCTTTCATGGAAGCGGCCATGCGCTTGGTCAACGGGCTGAGCAGGTAGGTGAGCATGGAGCGCTCTCCGGTTTTGAAGATCACCTCAACCGGCATGCCAGGCTGCAATTGGCGCTTGCCCAGGCTTTTGTAGCCCTCGGGTGTTACCCCGACGCGCGCCAGGTAATAGCCGGCACCGGTTTGCTGATCCACCAACAAGTCGGCCGAGATGGAGGCCACCTTGCCGTTGACGACCAGTTGGGGTGAATGGGCAAAGGACGAGAAGCGCACATCGACGGGAAGGTCTTTGTGCACCCGGTCGATCAGGTGCGGTGGCACGCGGGCTTCAATCAGTAACTCCTGACCTTCGGGAACGATGTCCATCAGTTTTTGTCCTGGGCCAATGACACCGCCAACGGTTTGAAAAGCCAGGCTGACGACCTGCCCGGTAGCGGGTGATTTGATGTCGATGCGGCCAAGGTCGTCGGTGGCGGCGCGGTACTTTTCAGCATCACCGGGTACTTCACGCCCGACATCGGCGAGCTGGGATTCAACTTCTTTGCGGTATTCCTGTTGGCGCAGAATTGCGCGTTGCTGCAATTCGGCGACAGCCCGCTTGGCGCGAATGGTGTTGCCCAACAGTTCGGCAATGCCGGAGCTGGACTCTGCCGCCATGCGTTCAAGTTCAAGCTGGCGGTTGCGTGGGGCATAGCCTTCCTTGACCAGGGCGCTGGTGTTTTTTAACTCTTCGGCCAGCAGGGCTTGTTGGTTTTTGCGGTTGATCAGCATGCTCTCATAAGCCTGTATCAGACCTTGTTGGCCTTGAATGCTTTCGCTGGTGGATTGCAGGTCAGCACGCAAGGCAGCGCGGCGCGATTCAAATAATTGCTCTTGGGTAAACACCATTTGCTTGATTTGGGGCTCTTGGCTGGCTTGCACCACATCGGGGTGAAAAGTGATTTTTGTCAGTCCGCGTTGCTCGGCCAGCAATCGGCCCTCCATGGCGCGCAAGCCAACATAGCGTTGGCGTGCTGCTTCAAAGTTGGCGCGCGCTACGGCTTCATCCAGACGGATCAACAATTGACCTTCTTTGACGTGGTCGCCCTCGCGCACCAGCACTTCCTTGACCAGACCACCGGTTAGGTGCTGAACGGTTTTGCGCTTGGTGTCAATGGCGACCATGCCTTGGCCAGGTACGCCTTCGTCAAGCGGGGCCAAGCCGGCCCATAACAAAAAGCCACCAAAACCAAGCCCTAGGGCCCACAGGCCGATGCGGGCGGCGCGGCCAGCGTGGTTTGCAATCGGCGGTGTCGATGGATCGACCCCGTTGGCGGGCACACCTGCGGTTGACGTGGGTGCAGAACTGATTGAATTTTCTGAAGTGGCCATAACAAACTCGGTAACGGTTGAAAGCAGTTGAAAGAAGTAAGAGCTCAGGCCGCAACAGCGGCAGGCCCAATGGCTTGCGCCGGGTTTTGGCTGGCTTGGCGCGGAGCCTGCATGGCAGCAATAACGGCATCGCGTGGGCCGTTGGCCACCACCTGCCCATCGCGCAATATCAAAATGGTGTCAGCCACCGCCACCGCAGCTGGGCGGTGGGTGATCAGGAATACGGTGCGGCCTTTGGCTTTGAGATATTGCACGGTTTTGAACAGGGCTGCCTCGCCGGCATCGTCAAGGTTGGCATTGGGCTCATCGAGCACGATCAAGTGCGGGTTGCCATAGACCGCCCGCGCCAGGCCAATGCGCTGGCGCTGACCGCCCGAGAGCAAATTGCCAGCCTCGCCAATGGGGGTGTCATAGCCTTTGGGAAAGCGCAAAATCATGTCGTGCAAGCCCGCGCTTTGGGCTGCTTCAATGACCAGCGCGGGGTCAACCTCGCCAAAACGGGCGATGTTTTCGGCAATGGAGCCCTCAAACAATTCGATGTCTTGCGGCAGGTAGCCCAGGTAAGGGCCGAGTTCGACCCGATTCCAGCCGCTGATGGGCAGGCCATCGAGCAGCACTTCGCCCGACACATCGGGCCAGATGCCCATCAAGACACGCGCCAGGGTTGATTTGCCAGACCCTGAGGGGCCCAGCACGGCAACCACCGAGCCGGCGGACACGCTAATGCTCACACTCTTGAGGATGGGGTCTGCCCGCCCCGGGGCGCTGGCGAAGACGTTTTGCAGGGTGATGGCACCGGTGGGGGCCACGCGCTTGAGGGCCGGGTCTCGCGGTGGGTAATCAAGCAGCATTTTTTCAAGCCGTGCAAAGGCGTAACGCATGCCAATGAATTGACGCCAGCTGCCCACCAACATGTCAATCGGCGCGAGCGCCCGGGTCATGAGGACACTGGCCGCAATCATGCCGCCGAGTGTGATTTGCCCATCAATGGCCAGCAAGGCACCGGCCCCGAGCGCCAGCGACTGCTGGCTGTAGCGGATAAATTTGCTCCAGGCGGTGATGCGGTGGGTGAGATGCTGGGCCTGCCCGCTTTTGTCCAGAAGGGTTTGGTGCCGCTGGGCCCAGCGCGTTTGAAGGTTTTGCACCATGCCCATGGATTCGAGCACTTCGGCGTTGCGCAGCTTGCCTTGCAGGAAACTGGTGGCATCGGCACTGGCTTTGACAGCCGCCTCTGACGGGGCCAACGTGTGCCGATGGCCAAACCAGGCCAGAGCAGCCTGGATGCACGCAAACACGATGCCCATAAAGCCCAGCATAGGGTGCAGCATGAACAACACGGCCATGTAGATGGGAGCCCATGGCGCATCAAAGAACGCAAAAATACCGTTGCCAGTAAGAAACTGACGTATCTGGATCAGGTCGCCAAACGCCCGGGTGGGGTTGGTCCCGGTTTGGCTCAGGTGGGCCTCAAAACTGGCGTTGAACACTTGTGTGCTGAGCTGCTCATCAAGCCGGACACCCGTGCTGACCAGCAGGCGTGAGCGCATCCACTCGGCAAACGCCATGACACCAAACAAAAAAAGCGCCAGCAAGGACATGGCGACCAGCGTGAGCTCGCTCTGGCTGGCCAGCACGCGGTCGTAGACCTGCAGCATGTAGAGAGTGGGAGTCAGCATCAGCACATTGGCGACCATGCTGAAGGCACCCACAATCAGGAATTCTCGGCGAAAGCTCCACAAGGTGGCGGTCAGTTCGCTGCGTTTGAAAAAGTCAGGGGTTTTCATCATTGGGTGGGTCTCAAGCGTGAGCCGGGGTTAAAACCGCGCCCTGGCGGGCTTTTTCGGCGGCCTCATTGAGGGCTTTGAGCACATCGTCGCGGGGGCCAAACATTTGCGTTTGTCCGTCACGGAGCACCAGCATTTTGCTGGTAACAGCCAACACGCTGGTGCGGTGCGTCATCACCACAAAGGTGGTGCCACGCGCAGCCAGCACCGAGATGGCGTTGGCCAGGGCCGCATCGCCCTGCTCGTCAAGACTTGAATTGGGCTCATCGAGCACCACAAAGGCGGGTTTGCCGTACAGGGCGCGCGCCAGTGCCACGCGCTGGCGTTGGCCGCCCGACAGCATGGCCCCTTCGCGCCCTACCGGGTTGTCATACCCTTCGGGCAAAGCCATGATGAATTCATGCAGGCCAACGGTACGGGCGGCGGCCTCGACCTTGGCTTGGTCTACCTCACCAAAGCGGGCAATGTTTTCGGCTACCGAGCCTTCAAACAACTCGACACCCTGCGGTAAATAGCCAACGTGTGGGCCCAGTTCGGCCTTGTTCCAGGTGTAGACATCGGCCCCATCGAGCCGCACCTTACCGTTGACGGCTGGCCACAAGCCCACCAGCAGCCGCGCCAGTGTGGTTTTGCCAGAGGCCGATGGCCCGACCACCGCCAACACCTCGCCGGGTTGCAGGGCAAAACTGATGCCCTTGAGGATCGGCACCTGCGTGCCAGGTGCACTGGCCACCAGGTTTTCTACTTGCAACTGGCCCTGCGGTGCAGGCAACGGCATGCCGTCTGGCCGCACGGGCACTGCGGCCAACAAATTGTCAAGGCGACTGTAGGCATCGCGCACATTGACCACCGTTTGCCACTGGGTCACAATTTGAATCAACGGGGCCAGCACACGGCCGCCCAGAATTGAGCCGACGATCATGTACGCCGCGCCACCATTGAGCTGGTTGCGCAGCAGCAACCAAGCCCCCAGCCCCAACAACATTGAGCTCACTGTGTTTTGCAAAAATTTGGAAACGGCCTGATAAAAACCGGCGTGGCTCGATGCCAGGGCTTGCTCGGTCAAAAATTCTTTTTGCTTGCTGATCCAGCGCTGATGGATGTCGCGCAGCATGCCCATGGACTCAATGACCTGGGCGTTGCGCAAGGTGCCATCGGCATACTGCTGGGCCGCAATGGCATGGCGGTTGGCGGCCAGCAGCGGCGGCTGGGTGCTGCGCTCATTGAGCCAGCCGACAAAGGTTTGCAACAGGGCGGCGACTACCGCCGTCCAGCCCAACACCGGACTGATGGCAAAGATCAGGATCAAAAACACCAATGACACCGGGGCTTCCATCAACGCCATGACAACGGGTGCATGCAAAAAGTCACGAATCGAGCGGAAGTCGTTCATGGGCTGAGCCGAACCACCCGGCATGCGCTTGAGATTTGCCTCGAAAATAGCCAGAAATACACGCCCGCTTAACTGCTTGTCGAGCACCAGCGAGGCTTCATGCATGACCTCGGAGCGCACCCACTCCAGAACCTCCATCAGCACATAGGCGGCCAATACCAGCAGCGTGAGCATGACCAGCGTCATGTGGTTGCGACTGTTGACAACGCGGTCGTACACCTCAAGCATGTAGCCTGATGGGGCCAGAATCAGCAGGCTGGCGAACACACTAAACCCGGCGGCACGCAAAAAATAGGGCTTTAAGGCCGCAATGGCCTGATGCAACTCGGATGCAGGTTTATTTGGATTCATTGGGCCTCCTCGACCATCACATATTCTGGAACTTCTGCACCGCTGGCCAGGTTGGGCTCGGGTGCACCGTCTTCTTCCTGCCCATCGCTGAACAGGAAGGACAACTCGAACGCGCCGTCTGGACGGCGTGACAGCACGATTTCGCGCAGTTTCTTCTCGTTGAAATTGGCTTCGTCCTCGGGCTTCAGGGCCAGGGCAAAGCGGATGCGACCGTCCAGCGTGTACATGGACAGCTGACCGCCCTTCACGCTGAGGGTATGCCGGTCAAAATAGACGGGGCAGCTGTCAGCGAAGCGCAGTAACGGCAGGGGTTTGTCGGCCAAGCGCGTCAAATTGAACGGGCTTTGCGGATGCTGGAACACGACGCGACAAGTGCGCGACACCGAGTAAATGGCATTGCACACCATTTGCGAGCCCATTTCCGGAAATTGGTCGCGTAGGTTGCGGTACATCAAATGGTGCAGCGCAACCCGGTTCCAGACTTTGGTCTGTTGTACCGTGGGCGCCAATGCATTGCAGACCCGCGCAAACGCTACCTGCAGCGCCTGCAGGCTCGCCAATTGGTCAGGTGTCGTATTGAGCGGAATGCGCAACATTAAATTCATATAGGAATTCTAACATTCTCATATATGAACTTAATGAAGGGGTGGTGATGATGTTCAAAGCTACCCCAACTGCAACTCACCCGCAGTGACCCCGATCAGCGCAATGGCGGCTGCCGTACCGGTGGATGTCACCGCCGCCGCAATGACCATGCCCTGCGATATCGACTCGGCTGCGGTGTTGTAGTTCAGGCCCCAGTCAATGGCAAAGGTCTTGGCCACGGTGAATTTGTTGTCCAGCAAGTTGGCCACCCAACCATAGGTGGCATCGCCCTTGAAGGTGTGCGCGGAGCTGAGGATGGTGGACACCAATGAGCCGTGCGAGGCACGCCCGCTGGCGAGTTCACCGCTCCAATAGGCCAGGCCGCCCGCATCTGCGCCTTCGCTGCGACCCAACACGTTTTT
>JBBQLQ010000102.1:0-12452 GCA_038328055.1 Burkholderiales bacterium | reverse complement strand
GCAGGGTGTGCTGCAAGGCATGCAGCAGGGTGTGCGGCAGGGCGTGCAGCAGGGCGAAGGTGCCATGTTGATGCGCCAGTTGATCCGCCGCTTTGGCGTGTTGCCTGAGTGGGTCAAACCCCGGCTAGAGCAGGCCAGCACCGAATTATTGGAAAACTGGGGCGACCGGGTGCTCGATGCCCAATCTCTGGACGACGTGTTTGCCGACCCGCTGCACTGAGCTGCTTCATCTCTTCACCGCCGCCCGCAGTCGCAAGCAGCGTATTGCGCATGGGCATTTGCTACTGTTTTAATAGCTGCTTGCGCATATTCTGTAAGGGCTAGAGGCATATTTTGCATCATTAGTGGCAGCCCATCAGCCAAGCCACGGATTGATCAGCGACACGCCCGTGTGGGCGAAGTCCTTCACGTTGCGGGTCACCACCGTGAATCCATGTTCAATGGCCGTCGCGGCAATCATGGCGTCGCGCTCAGAGCGTGGATCTGGCACATGCAACGCTGCACAAACTGTCGCGGTGTTATCGGTAAAAGGCAGGATTCGACCGGCGAATGCACTGCGCACGCCGGCAAGCCAGATGCGCAGTGCAGCACCTTGCGGTGGCGTGCGTCGCTCCAATGCCAGGATGCCGATTTCCAGTTCCAAAATGCTGATGGCCGACAGAAAAAGCTTGCCACCCGGTTGCGTTGCCGCCCATGCGCGCACGTCGGGCGACTGCTTGGGTTTGCCTTGGCGCAACTCGGAAATGACGTTGGTATCCAGGATGAACATTCGCAGCGCCTCAGCCAAAATCAACAGGACGGCTCTGCAGTTCCAAACGCGGCGGCTCAAAATCAAACCACTCGCCTCCAGGAATGCTGTCCATGACATCCAAGAGCGTCGAATCACCGTGGCCAGCGATGCGGTAGTAGTCGTCGATCTTGAGCAACGCAAAAGCGGGGCGGCCACGGTCCGTAATGAACACCGGACCCTCATTCGCAGCCCGCTTGGCCGCTGACACATCGCGCGTGAAGTCTCGGCTGGAAAAGGTATGGACTGTCATGCTGCACTCCTGCGTAGAATGTTTGTATGTTACGACAAGCGCCGATACACGTCAAACGACGGCCCATCAAGATCAGAACACTGCACAGTCAACTCGCTCAAGCTTCTGCCCCATCGCCACGACGTTGAAAAAACCACCTGTAGCAGGGGCGCGGCGCGCAACAAATCCCATAGATGGTGGTTGCGGGTAAAGAAGGCGGGGTGATCTTCCACTTCGCCGTGGGTCTACACCATCCAAGTCCAGCATCAAATACATGGCATCTACCGATTCTTGGTAAGCAGCTTCTTGCACAGGGGTGTTTGCTACGTTTTTAATAGCTGCTTGCGCATGTTCTGAAAGGGCTAGAGGCCTATTTACATCATTAGTGCCATCAACAGGCTTTGTTCTTTGAATTTCGACGCGGCCCTTCATCTTCCTATTCGAGACTTTGCCAACGACTTACGGCATCGTCCTGGCGAGCCGCAAACCGAGGTTGGAAGCAAGGGCGTTGGCCAAGTTGCGCACCATGCCATCGAGCTGACCATTTCTGAACGAGTCCTTGCTGATATTTGTCTGCCGGAAGGGGCATTCACGGGCTACTGAGGCTGCACCTCAAGCAAAATTGAGCTACATTGTGGCTCAACAATCTACTAAAGGATCAAACGATGTCTGCAAATGCCGTTGTCCGTGCTCGCATTGATGAGCACATCAAAGAAGAGGCGAGCATCGTACTCGCCGCAATGGGGCTCACCGTATCAGATGCCTTTCGCATCATGTTGACTCGCATTGCGCGCGAAAAGGCATTGCCGTTCGAGCCTCTGGTGCCCAACGCCACCACCATCGACGCCATGAAGGAGGCGCGCCGTGGTAACTTGGAAACGGTGACGCTCAGCGAACTCCAAGCAGTGCTTGATGCGGACGATTAAGCAGTCAAGCCAATTCAAGCGCGACTTGAAACGCGAAGCCAACGGCCCGCGCTGACTGGCGATTGGAAAGACCACCGAGACTGTCACGTCAAGCCCGACCTAGTGCTGATCTACCAGAAGCCAGACGACACGGTGTTGCAACTCGTGCGCCTGGGCTCACATAGCGAGCTTGGCCTGTAGGCGATCAACTCAGCACTGAACAAATTCCGCCGCTTTGGGCTTACGACTCCTGATTCAACGATGCCACAAACGCATTCACCTGCGCATCCAGGGCACAAGTAAGAAACATGTCCATACAAGTCCTATCGTGCCACCAGCAAGGCCGCCAACTGTCCATACAGGTTCATAGCCAAAAATCGTTCCCAGTTCATGGTTTCACCCCCTTCATCAATTTCCAAACATCTTCCAACTGATGCACCTCTTTGGACTTCTGCCAGGTGCTGACCGTGCGAGGTGCGGCCCCAATGAGCCGGGCAATTTCCTGGGTATCCGCCCCAGCCGTTGGCGCTATTGGCATGGGCAATATCAAAAATCGTTTGCCCTTTGTAATGATGGTCATCCACCGTGGCACCGGCTTTGAGCAGCATTTGAACCTGCGCCAGTTTTCCGTATTTAACTGAGGTGATAAGCGCTGTGCTGCCCTGCGGTGCGATGTAGTTTGGGGCAACGCCCGCATTCAGCAGCACACGTAGCGTTGGCGTGTCGTTGAAGCCGGCTGCGTGCCAGACCTGCTCCGCCACTTCAACCTCGGTATATTTTTGTTTTGGGATGGCCGATAGCATGCAGCACGCGGGGCTGGCCCAACGCTGCGGCGGCAATCGCCAGCGGGTAGCCTGCCAACGGGGTGCGGCCATCGCTGTCCATCCTGCGGTGTCGGGGCAGCAGCTTGTTCAGCGCGGCCGGGCTGGCTTGCACCTCCAGAGCGGCACCAGCCTCAATCAGGCGCACCGCTTCATCGGGCTGGTCGGCCAGTACGGCGCGCACCAGTGCGGAGACTTTCTCGTCTTGGCGAATGAAGGGGTTCTGCGGCACCCGGCCATCGACGGCCAAGGTGGCAAGGGCCGCTTCAAAGGCCTTGTCGGCAGGCGCGGCCACATCGGGTTGAATTCGGATTTGCGGCAAGTTTTGGCCCGCAAAGACCAGCACCTCCTCGGTCAGTACGATGGCCCGGCTGTCGTCAACGC
Source organism: Burkholderiales bacterium (assembly GCA_038328055.1). Classification (GTDB taxonomy): domain Bacteria; phylum Pseudomonadota; class Gammaproteobacteria; order Burkholderiales; family Burkholderiaceae_C; genus Rhodoferax. The sequence continues at coordinate 9,323 of JBBQLQ010000102.1, read as the reverse complement.
CGTCTCCCGGCCCAAGTTCAGGTTTCCTGATTCGCACGGAACCCATTTGGCATGGTGAAAGCATGGTTGCGTCTTTGTGGGAGGGCTGGCAAGCCCGAATTCGCGGCTGCCGCCGCTCCTACAATTGCCAGTCCTATTCCTGAAAAAAGCAAATTGTGCCTATACGCATCAGGAAGTCTGAAGTTTGACGATGCGCTTGTGGGTGGCAAGGCCTGCCGTGGGTTCGCCAAACACCTTGGCGCGCCCGGTGCCCTGCAACACCCCGGCCAGCACCTCGGCACCGGCGCTCATTCTTCGGTGGCCCATCGTTTGAGCCAAGCGCAGGGTTAGGCCTCTGCGCCGTAGCCATCCCAACCATGCGTTTCGGTAACGAGCGCAGTGTTCAGTGGCGCGAGTGCTGCCGAAAGGAACGCCTTGCTCTTCTCGTAGTCGCTGACGGACAGACCAATGTGGTCTAGGATCATGGTTTACTCCCTTTGTGTGCTTGGGTCGATGAATCATAAAGCCAGCCGATCGACGGCTGCGTTTGTGAAACTCAGGGCAACTCTCGCACAAGCGTTTGACGAGATGCCTTCCATTGGGCCGGGCTTACCAAACAGTACGTACCGTCAATCCGAACTCGGAGCCGACGCTCGGGATGGCTGTAGTGCGCGGTGGCGGAAACTACCGCGCATTCGAGCGACGACGCACGAGCACTTGCCGAGACTTTGGGTAGTTGAACGTATGGCTCGTCGTATTGGTAAGCGTTGCTCTTTGGACTGAAGCCGAGAACGCTTGTGATTGCGATTTGGACGCTGTTTTGGCCGACCTCCGGGAAGTCGGCTTGCCTGAGCAATTCAAGAAGTTCGGTTCGGGTTGGTTCTGTAAGGCTTGGCGTCAAAGGAGTCACGGCGAGTACGATCCCATGCGAGATGAGAAGCGACACGAAGGCCGCACGGTATGCAAGCTGGTTTATGAGTGATGACATTGCAGCTTCCGATGTCGAACGAATAGCGTTGGACTGAACCGCTGAAGTAGCGCTGGAGTAACGGGTATTGTAAGTTTGGTCGGCGGCGTACAAAACTGACCGTTTTCGCAGCGACGCGCCCAGGCAATGAATCCAGTCCATGAAAGCATCGCCATCGTCTCCTTTTAAAAATGAATTTAAAGCATCACCATGGGGTAAGCAAGGCTGCGCTGCTATCGTAGGGATTATTGCTGTGCGGCGTGCTGGCATCGGTGGTGGCTGCCGCGATATTGCGAAAGCTGCATAGCCGGTACTCATTTCCGGGCACCCCGAAGTAGTTGAAGTAGCCCTGCACCACGCGGTTTAGCGATTTCCCGACTTCCCCCCTGTGGCAATCCATGAATTCAAGAACTTCCAGGGTGCATGGATTGCCGCGTCGCTGCCCGCCACGTCGCTACGCTCCTCGCGGCTAAAGGCTTTTGCCTCGCAATGACGAATGTTTTGATTCAAGATTCGTGTGCGGTTTTGATTTCGAAACTGGAAACTCGCAATGACGATGCCGGGAACAGCTGTGTAGTTACAAAATTTAAGCTTTTTAGGCCTCTAGCCCTTATAGATAAAGCGCTGAAAGCTCACTTTTTAGTAGCATTTAACCAGCGATCAGAGCATCTCCAGCGCCACGGCTGTGCCTTCGCCGCCGCCAATACACAGCGTTGCCACACCCTTTTTCAGGCCTCGGGCTTGCAGCGCGTACATCAAGGTCACCATGATGCGGGCACCGGAGGCACCGATGGGATGACCCAGCGCGCAGGCACCGCCGTTGACGTTGACGATGTCATGGCTCAGGTTCAGATCGTGCATCAGCGCCATCGGCACCACAGCAAAGGCCTCATTCACTTCCCACAAATCCACGTCCGCCACGCTCCAGCCGGCCTTGGCTAATGCCTTGTTGACAGCACCCACCGGCGCAGTGGCAAACCAGTTGGGTTCTTGCGCGTGCACCGCATGGGCCACCAAGCGTGCCAGCGGCTTGCAACCGAGCTTGGCGGCGGTCGATGCGCGCATCATCACCAGCGCGGCGGCACCATCGTTGATGCTGGAGCTGCTGGCGGCTGTGATGGTGCCGTCTTTCTTGAAGGCGGGTTTGAGCGAGGTGATCTTGTCAAGCTTGACCTTGCCTGGACCTTCGTCAATGGCAATCACCTTGTCACCGGCACGGCCCTTGACAGTTACCGGCGTGATTTCTGGCGCAAATGCCCCTGACGCGGTGGCGGCTTGGGCGCGCTGCACGCTGGTGGTGGCAAAGTGGTCTTGTTGCTCCCGGGTGAAGCCAAACTTGGCGGCGCAGTCTTCGCCAAAGGTGCCCATGGAGCGGCCGGGCTCATAGGCATCTTCCAGGCCGTCAAGCATCATATGGTCAAAAATTCGGTCGTGGCCAATGCGGTAACCGCCGCGCGCCTTGGGCAACAAATACGGAGCGTTGGTCATGCTTTCCATGCCACCGGCCACGATCACGTCCACGCTGCCTGCTTGTAGCATGTCGTGGCCAAACATGGCCGCGCGCATGCCGGAGCCGCACATTTTGCTTAAAGTGACCGCGCCCGCGCTGATGGGCAAGCCGCCCTTGAAGGCCGCCTGGCGCGCCGGTGCCTGGCCCTGGCCGGCCATCAGGCAGTTGCCAAACAGCACTTCATTGACCAAGTCACCTGAAATACCGGCGCGCTCAATAGCGGCCTTGATGGCAGCACCGCCCAGGTCATGCGCGGCCAGAGTTGAAAAATCGCCCTGGAAACTTCCCATAGGGGTGCGCGCGGCACCCACGATCACGATGGAGTCATTCATGTCATATCCTTTCAGTTAAAAATCAAATGTCATTGCGAGGCGCGTAGCGACGTGGCAATCCATGAATGCAAGGACTTCCGGGTGCATGGATTGCCACGCCGCGCTCGCAATGACGATACCAGCGTGGATTGCCACGCCGCGCTCGCAATGACGATACCAGCATGGATTGCCACGCCGCGCTCGCAATGACGATACCAGCATGGATTGCAGCACTTCGTTCGCTTGTGACGGATGCGCTTCGCTCGCAATGACAATGGGGTCGCTCGCTGCCCAATGACGCATACCATTAAATCGACTCCGGCACCTCGGCGTTGGTGCGCTCCGGGTGAAAGCGTTTGCTGTGGTCGTAGGGGAACACGTCATACACATAGCCGGCCTGAATGCGCTCCTTGTGGGTTTGCCAGAAGGTGGTGTCGAGCAAGTCGGCGTGGTGCGCCATGAACACTTTTTTAACCGTCGGGTTGCTCAGCAAAAATGGGCCGAAGGTTTCCGGGAACACGTCTTTGGGGCCCACGGTGTACCAGACCTCGCCCGACATTTCGTCTTCTTCATTGCGCGCCTGGGGAATCTTTCGAAACTTGCAGTCGGTGATGTATTCGATCTCGTCGTAGTCGTAAAACACCACCTTGCCATGGCGCGTGATGCCAAAGTTTTTCCACAACATGTCGCCAGGGAAGATGTTGGCCGCCACCAGGTCTTTGATCGCATTGCCGTATTCAATGACCCCGCGTGCCAACTGTTCATGGGCACGCTGGGCAGCGGGGCTGGTGTTGGCGGGGTCGGCACCGCCCGCATCGAAGGCTTCTTGCAGGTGGATGTTGAGCGGAATCATGCGCCGCTCGATGTAGACGTGCTTGAGGATGACTTCGATCTCGCCATCACCATCGCGGTCGCTGATCTCCAGCTGGCTGGGGGCGAATTTTTCGATTTCGGCAATCAGTTCGTCGGTGAACCTGTTGCGCGGAAAAGCCACCTCGCTGTATTCCAGCGTATCGGCCATGCGGCCCACCCGGTCATGCTGCTTGACCAGCAAATACTTGTCCTTGATCTGCTCGCGGCTGGTCTCCTTGGGTGGCGGATAAAAGTCCTTGATGACCTTGAACACATAGGGAAAGCTGGGCAAGTCAAACACCAGCATAACCATGCCCTTGATGCCCGGTGCAATGCGGAACTTGTCGGTGGAGTGCCGCAAGTGGTACAAAAAATCACGGTAAAACAGGGTTTTGCCCTGCTTGGCCAGACCCAGGGCGTTGTAAATCTCATTGCGCGGCTTGCGCGGCATCATGCTGCGCAAAAACTGCACGTAAGCGCTGGGAATTTCCATGTCGACCATGAAATAGGCGCGGGCAAAACTGAACAGCACATGCAGGTCGTCCTCCCCATGCAGCACGGCATCAATGGTCAGGTGGGTGTGTTCCACGTTGTACAAAACCGGCAGGGCAAACGGCACCTCATGAAAACCGTTGATCATCTTGCCCACGATGTAGGCCCCCTTGTTGCGGTAAAACAGGCTGGTAAGTACCTGTATCTGAAAGTTGGCCCGCAATTTGTCATCGCCAATGAGGCCCAGCAACACTTGCGCAACACGCTCACAGTCATCGCCAAGGTCTACAAATTCACGGCGCAAGCCAAAGTCATTCACCATGACGAACACCTCCTGGCTGAGGTTGTGCTCGCCGGGGTAATAGGCACGGTAGGTGGGCCGACTCTCGGCTTCGCTGTTTTCAATGTACTCGGTGCTGACGGCCGGGCGGATGAAAATAAAGTCGTTCTGAAAATAGCTGCGGTGCAATATCTTGGTAGTCACCGAGTTGAAAAACGTCTCGGCCAGCTCGGGCTGATGGTGGTCTACCAGCAAGCCGATGTAGTGCAGCTTGACCTGGTGCCAGATGTCCATGGGTTGTTCGTCGGCCTTGAATTCCCGCTCCAGGCGCATGGAGGCCTCGCGCACGCGCAAGTCATAAAACTCGATGCGCTCACGCTGCGCGCGCTGCTGGCCGTGCCAGTCGGCAGTCTCGAAACGGTGCTTGGCTCGGGCCGATTCGGTGCGAAACAAACGGTAATGGCGGTTAAAACCGTCAATCATGGCCTTGGCTATGTCATAGGCAAGGCTGGAGTCAAGGCGGGTCGGGAACATGCGGTCTCTTTAAAGGCAAATGTTATTTAACGGGGCCACGTGGGTAGCGTTTGAGCGCATTGCGAAACACGTCCACGACTTCGTGGCTGCCTTGCATGCTAACGCCCAAATCTTTCACCAGTCCGTCCTTGAGGCCGTAGCACCAACCATGCACCGCGACCTTTTGGCCGCGGCTCCAGGCATCCTGCATCACGTTGCTTAACGCCACATTGCCGACCTGCTCGATGACATTCATCTCGCACAAGATGTCTTCCTGCTCCGGCACACTCAGAAAATCAATGCGCTTGCGGTGGCGCAGCTTCACGTCTTGCACGTGGCGCAACCAGTTGTCCGCCAGCCCCAAGCGGGTGCCACGCAATGCGGCCAACACGCCGCCACAGCCATAGTGGCCGACCACCATGATGTGCTCCACCTTGAGGTGATCCACGGCAAACTGGATGACCGACAGCACGTTTAAATCAGAATGCACCACCACGTTGGCAATGTTGCGGTGGACGAATATTTCACCAGGGTCAAGCCCGGTGATTTCGTTGGCCGGCACCCGGCTGTCAGAGCAGCCGATCCACAGGTATTTGGGGCTTTGCTGTCGGGCCAAATGGCTAAAAAAACCCGGACGCTGCAATTCCATGCGGGCAGCCCAGGCGCGGTTGTTTTTCAGTAGGGTTTGCATAGCCGGTGATCATAGATGGCGAAGCCATGTCGCATTTTTCAGAATTTATTGCTTCGAATGGTCTGCGCGTCCTGCACATAAACCACCAGCCCAAAGTTCTCGGAATACTTGGCCAAGAGCATGTCCACGAGCCGCTGCGCCACATCCTCCTGGCACAGGATTTCAATGCGTATATTGGACGACAGCAGCCAGCGGGCATCGCGCACGCCACGGGCACCGCGTCCGCGCGCTTCACACACGGTGTAGCCCTTGGCACCGGCAGCCATCAAATCAGGCGCGACGCTGGACTCCATGGCCTCTTCGCAAATCAGAACCACCAGCTTGGTTGGATTGAGACTCATCTTTTTTTCCTGATCAAATCGCACTACGGTACAGGAGCATCGTCATCTGGTGGTACAGCGGCACACCTACCAGAATGTTGAACGGAAAGGTCACGCCCAGCGCTGCACCCATGGACAGGCCAGGATTGGCCTCTGGAATTGCAATGCGCATGGCTGCAGGCGCGGCGATATAGGACGCGCTGGCGTACAGCACCGCCAGCAAAGTGGTGCCCCCCAGCGACAGCCCGATCCACCAGCCAGTCAGCACGCCGACGCAGGCCGACACGATCGGCATCACAATGCCAAAGGCCACCAGAAACAGCCCGGCCCGGCGCAGGTCGCCCAGACGCGATGCCGTCACAATGCCCATGCCCATCAGAAACAAGGACAGCAAACCCTTGAACAAGTCGCTGTAAAACTTGCTCAGCGACTGCAAAGCCTCGGCGCCCCAGAAACTGCCAATCAGCAACGCGCCCACCAGCAACACAATGGCCTTGCCCGTCAGCACCTCGTGGATTAGCAGGCGCCAGTTGGTGTCGCGGTTGATGCCCTTGGCCAGCAGCACGCCCATGATCAGGGCCGGAAACTCCAGGAACACCAGAAATACCGACATGAAGCCCTCATACGCGATGCCCTGGCGCGTCAGGTAGGAAGCCCCCACAGCGAAGGTCACAACCGACACCGAGCCATAGTGCGCGGCGATGGATGCCGCGTCCGGGCGTGTCAATTTTCCAAACCGTTGCAGCACCTGAAAGGCCAGCAGCGGCATGCCAACACTGACCAGCACCACCACGGCAACCGGCATCACCAGCGAGCCCACCTGCGCATTGGACAGCTCGATGCCCCCCTTCAAACCGATCGCAATCAGCAGATAAATACTGAGCGTGTCGGACAAGCCACCCGACAGTTTGAGATCAGAGCGCAGCAGCCCGGCCACCACACCCAGCACAAAAAAACCAACAACAGGATCAAGACTCACAGGCTTTCACCGCCATCAGCAGGTTTCGGCAAACAGTTCCCGGCCAATCAGCATGCGGCGAATCTCTGAGGTGCCGGCACCAATTTCATACAGCTTGGCATCGCGCCACAGGCGGCCCAGCGGGTAGTCGTTGATGTAGCCGTTGCCACCAAAAATCTGCACCCCCTCGCCAGCCATCCAGGTGGCTTTTTCGGCGCACCACAAAATCACGCTGGCGCAGTCCTTGCGCACCTGGCGCACATGGTCTGTGCCCAGCAAATCCAGGTTTTTGGCCACCGTATAAGCAAAGGCGCGCCCGGCTTGCAGCACGGTGTACATGTCGGCTACCTTGCCCTGAATCAACTGAAATTCGCCAATGCTCTGGCCGAATTGCTTGCGGTCATGGATGTAGGGAATCACGTTGTCCATGACGCTTTGCATGATACCCAGCGGGCCGCCGGTGAGCACCGCGCGCTCGTAGTCCAGCCCGCTCATCAGCACCTTGGCCCCCATGTTCAGGCCTCCCAGAATCTGCGACTCGGGCACTTCCACGTTTTGAAACACCAGCTCACCGGTAGAGCTGCCGCGCATGCCGAGCTTGTCAAGCTTTTGCGCAATGCTGAATCCGGGCATGCCTTTTTCAATCAGAAATGCGGTAACACCGCGCGCGCCGAGTTCGGGTTCGGTCTTGGCGTAAACCACCAGCGTGTCGGCATCGGGCCCATTGGTGATCCAGAACTTGCTGCCGTTAAGCAGGTAGTAGCCGCCTTTGTCTTGCGCCTTGAGCTTCATGCTGATGACATCCGAGCCCGCGCCGGCCTCGCTCATGGCCAGTGCGCCGACATGTTCGCCTGTGATCAGCTTGGGCAGGTATTTGGCGCGTTGCTCGGGCGTGCCATTGCGCTTGATCTGGTTGACGCACAAATTGCTGTGGGCGCCGTAAGACAATCCCACTGAAGCCGAAGCGCGGCTGATTTCCTCCATGGCAATCATGTGCGCCAGGTAGCCCATGTTGGCTCCGCCATATTCCTCGCTGACGGTAATGCCCAGCACGCCCAAAGCGCCCATTTTTTGCCACAAATCCATCGGAAATTGGTCATTGCGATCGAGCTCGGCGGCGCGCGGGGCGATCTCGGCTTGGGCAAAATCGCGCACCGCATCGCGCAGTGCATCAATGTCTTCACCGAGTTGAAAGTTAAGTCCGGGCAGGTTGTTCATTGCGTTATCTCCGTTGGTCAAATGGGTTGGGGTTCAGAAAGTTTGGCGATCTTGACGGGTTTGGCGCGCAAGGCCTTGGCCAGCAGCGCTTTGGCCTCGCGCTGGTGCACCTTGAGCTCGTCCATATTAGCTTGCAGGTCGGTCATTTGCGCCTCAAGCTGCTGCTGATGAAGGCTGAGCACCTGCAAAAATTTCTCCAGCTGCGCCACCGTGTCGCGCGGGCTGTCGTACATGTCAATGATGCCTTTGGCCTCCACCAGACTCAAACCCAGCCGCTTGGCGCGCAGGGTGAGTTTGAGCCGGGTACGGTCGCGCCCGCTGTAGACGCGGTTGCGCCCCGCCGGGCCGCTGCGCGCGGGCTGCAACAGGCCCATGTCTTCATAAAAGCGGATGGCCCGGGTGGTCAGGTCAAACTCTTTGGCCAGATCGCTGATGCTGTAGGTTTGTGGCATGAAGGGTGGCCGACAGACAGGCTGTCGAAATTGACGTTGACGTAAACGTCAATTATGAAGCAAATTTTGACCGGGACATGAAGCCGTCGGTAGAACTACGTAAGGGTCAACCCGCTAGCACCCGACGGCATCGGTCGTTAGCATCAAAGTTCTTGTTGTCGGCCTCTGCGTCCGACACTTCAACCCCGTAGCCGGAGAGTAATTTGTCAGCGGAATTCATTCTTGAAACGCGTGGATTGACCAAGAAATTCAAGGGCTTCGTAGCCGTCAATCAGGTGGATATGAAAGTTCAGCGCGGCCATATCCATGCGTTGATTGGCCCCAACGGCGCGGGCAAAACCACTTTTTTCAACCTGTTGACCAAGTTTCTACAGCCGACCAGCGGCAGCATCGCATTTAACGGCACCGACATCACGCTTGAGAAACCGGCGCAAACGGCACGCCGCGGGATCGTCCGCTCCTTCCAGATATCAGCCGTATTTCCACACATGACCGTACTGGAAAACGTGCGGGCGGCCTTGCAACGCAACCTGGGAACCTCGTATCACTTCTGGAAAGCCGAGAGCACATTGAGCCATCTGCATGGACGTGCCCGCGAACTGCTGGCCGAAGTTGACCTGCAGGACTTCGCCGACGAACTGACCGTCAACCTGCCCTATGGCCGCAAGCGCGCACTGGAACTCGCCACCACACTGGCGCTGGAGCCCGAACTGATGCTGCTCGACGAACCCACGCAGGGCATGGGCCACGAAGACGTGGACCGGGTCACGCAGCTGATCA
>JBBQLQ010000101.1:0-12569 GCA_038328055.1 Burkholderiales bacterium | reverse complement strand
CGGGAGCCGCATTTCCCGGCCAGCCAATGGCACAGCAGAGCGTTATCAAGCTGGGATAATCTGGCTCATGTCACACGCCAACACTTCCCAACACATTTACCAGCGCAGCATCAGCGGCGGCGCACAAGATTCTTTGTCCATCATTGCAACGTTGATACAGCCAGGTCAAACCCTGCTGGACTTAGGCATGGGCACTGGCGGCCTGGGGCAGCATTTGAGCCAACACTTTGCCCTGGTAGCCGATGGCGTGAGCCTGAACCAGGCAGAGGCCGACATTGCGCGCCAATGGTACCGCCAAGTAGCGGTAGCCGACCTGGATGCCGCCGACCTGACTGCCTTGTTTGCCGGGCAGCAATACGACTGCATCGTGTGTGCCGACGTGCTGGAGCACCTGAAGGCACCACAACAGGTGCTGGCGCAATGCAAGGCGCTGTTAAAACCCGGCGGACGCTTGATCACTTCGGTGCCCAACGCGGGCTACTGCGGTCTGATTGCCGAGCTGATGGAGGGGGAATTCCGCTACCGACCCGAGGGTCTGCTCGACAGTACCCACCTGCGCTTCTTCACCCGCAAGTCGTTACAGCGTTTTTTTACTGACTATGGTTGGTCAACCCTCACGCTTCAAACCACCCAGCGCAACCTGCTGGAATCAGAATTCAAGGTAGCCTTTGACAGCTTGCCACCAACTGTGGCCCGGCACTTGCTGGCGCTGCCGGATGCACAGACCTATCAGTTTGTCTCGGTGCTGCAACCCGCAGAGTTGGCACGGCCAATCACTCTGCCTGTTCAGGCACCAACAGCGGCAGCCGCCCTGTTTTCAGCCCAGGTCTATCTGAAGTCACAAGGCGCCTACCGTGAAGACACCAAACTGGTTGTTGCAGGCCAGATCGGCGTGGCCCGCCAAACGCTTAATTTTGATATTCCCGCGGGGGGCGAAGCCTACACAAACATTCGCTTTGATCCGGCTGATCGGCCAGGATTTTTTAAACTGCACCACTTGCACCTTCAGCTACCCAGTGGCGACATCATCTGGCAGTGGGAAGCGGGGCAAGGCGACTTGTCAGTATTGAGCGAGGCACCGTATCAGCACATGCTGTTTCAGCAGCCTTGGGCCTTGACCGATGGCATTTTGTTGCTGATCTATGGTGACGACCCATGGCTGGAACTGCCACTGACAACGGACGTGCTGATGCAGGTGACGCAACATGGCGCACGATTTGTGGCGTGCGCCGGCTGGCCCATGTCTGCCGACTATTTGCAGGCCAGCACAGCCATCAACTCAATGCAAAGCGATTACCAGAAGTCGTTTGCCCAGCAAGATGCTGCATACCAGCAGGCGTTTGCCGAGCAAGATGCTGCATACCAGCAGGCACGTCAAAATAATGAACAGCTAGCTACGGTAAACAAGCAACTTGACAGCACACTGGCACTGGCAACCAACAAGTTACACGACGTAGAAATTGCATTGGCTGATACAAAGCTTGCTAAACTGAAAATTAGCGGCGAATTGCATGCCTCAAAGTTGGAAAGGCAAGCCGAGCTCGACAAATACCAGCAATTGCTGAGCCACTTGCAGACCATTGAACAATCCACCGTATTTCGGGTTACCCGCCCCATCGTCAACCTCAAAATGAAGCTTGACCGCTGGCTTGGAAAAACCACCCACCCATCATCTGACACAGTGACCTTGCAAAATTCTCAACCCCTACCCCTGTCCGTTCACCCGGTAGACATCATCGTGCCGGTGTACCGTGGATTGGAAGACACCCGCTGCTGCATTGAGTCAGTGCTCAATGCCCAATGTCAAACCGCGTGGCGTTTGATCATCATCAACGACTGCAGTCCCGAGCCTGAGGTAAGCGACTGGCTACGCACCGTAGCCTTAACCGACAGCCGAATCACGTTGCTGGAAAACACCGAAAATCTTGGCTTTGTCGGCACCGTCAACCGTGGCATGGCTTTGAGCGCAGACAATGATGTCCTCTTGCTCAACAGCGATGCCGAAGTTGCCAACGACTGGCTCGACCGCATCCAGCGCGCGGGCTACAGCGCCCCCCGAGTCGCCAGCGTCACCCCATTTTCAAACAACGCCACCATTTGCAGCTACCCACGCTTTTGCCAGCCCAATACGCTGCCCGCGGGCCATGACACCGCCAGTCTGGACAAATTGTTTGCGCAACACCTGGCAGGGCAAGCGGTAGCCGTACCCACAGGTGTAGGCTTTTGCATGTATGTTCGCCGGCAAGCGCTCAACGAAGTTGGCTTGTTTGATGTCGCCAATTTTGGCAAGGGCTATGGGGAAGAGAACGATTTTTGCATTCGGGCCCAACAGGTCGGTTGGATCCACTTGCACGCTCTTGACACGTTTGTGCGCCACGCCGGCGGAGTCAGCTTTGGCGACAGCAAAAACGACCGCGAACTCCAGGCCATGGAGACGCTGAACCGGCTACACCCCAAATATCAAGCGCTGGTGCATGCCTATCTCCAGCGCGACCCCGCGAGTGATGCACGCATGGTCATCGATATTGCCCGCATTGTTGGCGGCGGCAAGCCCGTCATCTTGAATGTCACGCATAACCGTGAAGGGGGCACACTTAGGCACATTGAGGAACTGGCGCACCACCTGGCTGATAAGGCCATATTCCTACGCCTTTGGCCTGCACCAAAAGGCGTTTCACTCAAACTGGAAGGGCCCACTGAAGCTTTTGAGTTGCACTTCACATTGCCTCAAGACCATGAAAAACTGTTGCAGACTTTGCGAATGCTGCAAGTTGGGCATGTGCACTACCACCATCTGCTGGGTCATGCGCCGTCCATTGCAGCGTTGCCTGAACAGTTAGGGGTCTCGCATGACTTCACGGCCCATGACTACTACAGCTATTGCCCACAGATATCACTGACCGACCATACTGACCGCTACTGTGGCGAAAAAGGCCTGAGACAATGCCATCAGTGCCTGCAAAACAACCCCGCCCCCGGAGGGGTAAGCATCGAAAGCTGGCGTGAACGCCATGGGCGCCTGCTCAGTCAGGCGCGCTACCTCATTGCGCCAAGCGTCGATGTGGCGCAGCGCATGCGGCGTTTTGTACCCACTGCCGACATTCAGGTGGTTCCGCACGCGTCGCTCAATGTGCTGTCCGCCGCACACCCGCAACCCAGCCCGCGACCCCTGGACAACACAGAGACTCTGAAGATTGTTGTGCTTGGTGCCCTTAGTAAGATCAAGGGTGCCGACACCTTAGAAGAAGTGGCTACGCTGGCAGCTCGCCACAACATCCCGGTGGAGTTTCACCTACTCGGCTACGCCTACCGCAGCCTGCGCACGCAGCCCCGCGCCCGACTCACCGTGCATGGCGGCTATAAAGAAAAAGACCTCCCCCTGTTGCTGCAATGGTTGCAGCCAGACGCCGTGTGGTTTCCCGCCGTCTGGCCCGAGACCTACAGCTACACGCTCAGCGCCAGCCTGGAGGCGGGCCTGCCCATCATCGCCCCCAACCTGGGTGCCTTTGCCGAGCGTCTGCAAGACCGCGAATGGACCTGGTTGTGCGACTGGCAGCAGCCCGCCAGCCACTGGCTTGAATTATTCGAGCGCATTCGGGTAGAAAATTTCTGTACGGCTGCCGGGCCTGATCCGATCGCCCGCCCGCTGGTGCACCAGGGTCGGAACACCGACCCGCCGACCATGTCCTATCCCAGCATCTACCTCCAGTCGCTGCCGCAACCCGATGCAGCCAGCAGCGTCAGCACCGATGCGCTGATCGAACTCGTGCAGCAAATCACCCCCCATCTGCAAGACCCGGGTACGGGTGAGCGCCCTTCCACCGCCCTCAAGTCGACCACCCTGCGCACCCTCAAGCGACTGCGGGTCAGCCCCGCGCTGTCTCCGCTGACGCGGCTCGTTCCCATGCACCTGCAGCGGCGGGTCAAGTCGTGGCTGGGCACCTGAAGCACCGCACCGTCATTGCCGGGTTGCTCAGCCTGGGCCTGATCGCCTTGCCGGCTGGCCCGCTGCGGCGTCCCCTCATCGAGCGGCCCCCCTTGCTGCTGGCCCCGATGATGGACCTCACGCGATGCCTGCTGGCTCAGCCGGGCGGTGCGTCTGCCGGTCAGGCCGACTGGCTCGCCCGATGCAGCGGCCCCAACGCCTCTGCGGCGCATCTGGTCGAATCCACGCTGCGCTACCTGCAGCCACAGCCACCTGAGACCGCTGCGTGGCAACTCGGCTACACCTTGCAGGTTCCACTGCTGGCCCTGCTGCAGCCTGAGCAAAATGCCTGGCAGGTGAATCAGCAGGCCATTGACAACATCGTGCGCACCGTGCGGGACAACCCACGACCTCTGGTGTTGTACCTGTTTTCTACCCACTTCAGCGTCAACGCGCCGATTGAGCCTGTGCTGGCGCAAAACCCGGCCAACATCGCCTACACCCCACAAGGCCCATTGCCGCTTGACACCTACTATGGTCAGCCCATCTATCCCTGGAGCGTCGCCCGCACCGACAACCCCGTCACGCAGTACCGCGTCAGGGTGGCCCAGGCCCTTCTGCAAAGCCTCTGCACGTTGCCGCGCAGCGCACGCAACCGCATCAAAGGCATCACCCTGCTGGGTGAAGTGCACCAACTTTTTCCCAATTTCGAGTCCGATAGAAGTCAAGTAAGTTGTCGCCAAAAGTGGGGAAAAAAGTTGTTTAATTTTGGGGGGATTTAATCTCCTTGGAAACGGTCTTATCAGGGTTGAGATGAACCTCAGTCACGCGGCTCCAGTCACGTGTATTTTTTGACCAACGCTGTGGATTTTGAGCACGTGCCTGGGCATAGATCTCAGAGCGTTTTTCCAGCAACTGCAGGTCTTGGCCCAAATGACGCTGCTGTGGCGTGACAAACCTGATGGCGCTGTGACGATGCTCCTGGTTGTACCAATCGACCAAACCAATGGCCCATTGGCGTGCCTGATCGATCGACTCAAAAGGCTTCACCGGCATCAACGGTCGGTGCTTCAGAGTCGCAAACAACGACTCCGAATAAGGATTGTCATTGCTCACCGAAGGACGGCTGCGTGAGGCGATCACGCCGAGCTCGTGCATCATCGCCAGCATCGTCTGCCCCTTCATCGGCGAACCGTTATCCGAATGCAAATGAACCTGGCCTTCTGAAACGTCATGACGCTCACAAATATCCTTGATCATCAGGGCTGCCCAATCTGCGCTCTCACACTCAAACACCTGCGCACCCACGATGAAACGGCTAAAAATATCGACAAACACATACAGGTAAAAATACTGCCCCTTGATCGTCGTTGGTAAATACGTGATGTCCCAGGTGAACACCTGATTGACCACCGTGGCCTTGAGTGCAAAAGGCTTACTGCGCTTTTTCGCTGGGCGCTGGCTGCGCCGGTGGGTATTTTGATGTTGGCAGCGCAGCAGTCGCTGCATGGTTGACTCACTGGCCAGATAGCACCCCTGATCGGCCAGGCGGGGCACGATCTGGCTGGGGGGCAGGTCTTTGAACTCTTCGCTGTTGATCACCGACAGCACAGCATCGCACTCCTGTGGTGTAAGCTTGTTGTGGGGTGTGACGGCTTGGCGCAGGCCACTTTGACGACGGTCTTCACACAGTGGCTTTTGGCTCGCTGATGTGGGCAGTGCTTCAGTCGTGACGGTGTCAACGCTGGGCGGCTGATCGGCGCGGCGCGCCACAACAGGCACAGCCCGGACACTCGCCTGCGGCTCCTGTCGGGTCTGTGCCTGTTGTGGCGCAGACGCGTTATGCTGCTGTGGCGAACAGGGGCGCAGCCAGCGCTGCAGGGTTCGACAGGTCATGCCAATTTGTTTGCATGCCTTGTGCAAGCGGGCTCCGCTTTGGCAGGCTTGGGTGATCAAGCTGATGATGTCTTGGCGCTGTGCGGTGGTGCTCATTTTTCCTCTGCCTCCCACAGCGCTTGGAACTTTTTTTGCAGCACCAACAGCGCTGCCGCCTCTGCCAGTGCCTTGTCTTTGCGACGCAGTTCGCGCTCCAACTTTTCGTTGTGCTGTTTAGCTTGGCGCAGAGCTGCGTCGGCTGGCGTTGCAGCGGCTTTGCCGGGGTGGCAGAACTCACGCTGCCACTGGCGCAGCTGGTGCTCAAACAGGCCTTTCTCACGACACCAAGCGTGCAATGCTTGGTCTTTGAGGTGATGGCTCTCATTGAGGGCAGTCAGGCGTTGTTCTGCACTCCAGGACGATGCCGGGCTGTTGGTTGGCAAGGTCAGCGCGTGGCTCTTACCTGATTGCTTGAGCCAGTTCTTGAGCGTTCCAAGCGATAGGTTGAGTTCGTCAGCTATCGCTTGGAGTGTTTTGTCTCCGCGCTCGTGGGCTTTACGCATTGCCTGTTCTTTGACTTCGGTTGGGTAATTGTTTCGTTTCATAAGGTGTCGCTTTGATGCGGATCATTCGCAATTTTTGGGGGCGACAACTATTCTGACTCAGGGGGAGTCTGGCATGGGGTTTGGCGGCGCCTACCAGGTCAGCGACTACAGCGCAACCTCTATCACCGGTTTTCGCCGTCACTTGCAAAGCCGCTATGCGAACATCCAGTCGCTTAACCGGGAACTTGGCAGCGATTTCCCCTCTTTTGACGCCATCACCCCGCCCGACAAGGACATCCGCCGAGAGCCCCTGAGCCACTACCATGAACACTTGGACGCCTACGCGGCTGGCAAGCTCCCAATCACAGGCTGGGTCTATGCGCCCGACACCCCCAGCATCGCCCAGGCGGTCAAAATTTACCTCGACGGCAAGCACATCGCCGACGCCCCAGTGCACCTCAGCCGCCAAGATGTGCGCTCAGCGCACCCCGAATTCAACACCGCCGACCTTGGTTGGCGTCATGATCTGGATTACAGTCGGCTTTCCACCGGCATCCATCGCGTTGATGTCGCGCTTGCGCAGCCAGGCCGCGCGCTGATCCACCTTGCCACGCGCTCCATTTCCATCATGGACCAGCGGCAAAATACCCCTGTGGCGGTACCCGCCGCACCGTTGCCTGCCATGCAGCCGCAGCCCGCCAACATTGCCGACTTCACGGATGAGCCGCGTGACCACGCCTCGTACTACTACAACCCTTTGGCCCGCGAATGGCAGGCATTTCGCGAAGCCCAGGTGTTGCAATACCTGCAGTTTTTCAACCACATCGTCGGCCAATCGTGCCTGTCTGACACGCCGCGCTACACCCACCAGATCGTGCCCCAGTTCAATCCCGGTTGGGACAACGGCAAGTACGCGGTGAAAGCCTCGTTACAGCCAATGAAGAACTTGCACACCGGTATTAGCCTCTACGGCGAAACCAGCTACGGCCGCTCCTTTGCCGACTGGTTCAAACAAAGCCCGCGGGACTACTACGGCATCACCGAACTGCATCCGCTGCGAGCCATGAGCGTTGAGGAGCTGCGCGGTGTGCTGAACCAGCACCGCAACAATGGCGCTCGGTTCCTGTCTTTTTTTCTGGAAACCCGCTGGCAGGAGCAACGCATCCCCACCGCGCCGAATCTGTTCTCGTTTGATCCGGACAACCCGCAGCATGGGTCCGACAAGCTCTCCAGTAGCATGAAGGCACTGTTGGCAGACTGACCCGTGAGCGATCCGTGCTGAGCTGTGCTGGTCGGGCGGGGGGTGGGCAATGCGTGCATGCGAAAATAGCCCAAATGATGTCACTATTGCTATTTCCGCGGGCTGCTCAGGCTCTGGCGCTTGCCTTGATGCTGCTCGCCACCTCAAGCAGCATGGCGCAAACGCCGCCCCGTCTTCCTGAGCGCAACACGTTCTATCTGATGCCCATGGTTGAGGGCATCTATGCCTGCCAGGAGGGCATGGCCAAGATCAAGAACATCAACGAAGCCCGTGCTTACTGCACCCAGCGTGAGCTTGACGGTGCGGCCGGCATCACCCGGCTCCTTGACACGCTGGAGCCCGGCGGTCCGAAGGGGCAGGTGCAGGTGGGCTTTCAAGCCACCTTGCAACTGTTGTCGCTTTACAAGCGTAGTGGCAAGCAATGGGTCATTGACGACGAAAAACTCAATGTCTATTTGCAAGTGCTCACTCGCGTCAAACGGCCCGTCGTGGTGTATCTGGCGGCAGACCATTTTGATACCCAGGGCCCGTTGGTGGACGAGCTGATCAAGGACCCGCGCAACCTGATGCTGCTGAGCGATGGCAAGCCAGCCATGTCGAGCTACTTTGGCTACCGCATCGTGCCCTACACCCTGCAACCCGACGATGCCATTCCCGTCAACCGCTACCGATATGCAGCGTTGCGCCACGTGGCCAAGCGGCTCAATGCGCTACCCCAGGCAGTGCGCGAGCGCATCATTGCGATCACCCTGGCGGGTGAGTTGCACCACCTGTTTCCTAACTTTGAGGGGGGCACCGGCGAGTATGACAACATGAAAGTCACCGACTACAGCGCTGCCTCAGTGGCGGGATTCCGCAGATGGTTGTCGGAAAAGTATGGAAGCCTGCAGAAGTTCAATGCTGACAACGGTTTTTCGTATGCCAGCTTCAAGCAGGTGCCCGCGCCTGGCAAGGACATTCGCAAAGACAGGTTGCAATCCTTTGGTGAGCACTACGACGCCCTGGCCGATGGTCGGCTGCCCATTGCGGGCTGGCTTTGGGACCCGCAGCACCGCATCCAGCAGCTTGAACTTTATGTAGACGGCCAACGCGTGGGCAAGATGGCGCGCGGACTGAACCGGCTTGATGTGTACCGTGCACTTGAAGATGTGACCAGCCCCAATGTGGGTTTCCGGCATGATTATGATTTCAGCCGGTTGCCCCCCGGCCAGCATCTGGCTCAGGTGGTCGCCCAGGCCGCAGGTAGTGTGTATCTGGTCGGACAGGCCGCATTTGCGGTAATACCGCGTGACCAGGGCAAGGTCAAGGCCACAGAACCCGTCGGGCTGAACGATCTCAAGCCGCTCAAGGATATGGATGGCGTCAAGGCGTCGCTGGATCTGCCTGGCCCCCAACACGACGACATTTATTTCAACCCACTGGCGCGTGACTGGAATCAGTACCGCGCCTGGCAGGTCAAGGCCTTCATGAACCGCTTTCATCAGGTGGCAATCAAGGCGGGTCTGCCGGCTGACAAGCTTTATTCACACCAGATACTGGCGGATGTCAACCCTAGCTGGAACCCGCAGCTGTTCGCCGCAGACCAGACGGTTGTCGCCAACACCCCCTGGAAGAGCGGTGTCAACCTGTACGGCGGCGCCACCGACAGCGACTGGGTACGCAGCTTTCTGGCGCAGCGCAAGATTACCGACTACGGCGTGCCCGAGTTCAATCCGCAGCAGTGGAAGCGCCCGGGTGCGCAGCTGGAGGCCATGATGTCGCATTACACCGGCGGCGCGCGCTTCATCAGTCCCTACTATTTTTCTGTCATTCCCGACCGCTACAAGGGCAGTGAAAAACACGGTGTGAACGCCATGGAGCTGCGCGCCGACAACCCAAAAGACGGGTCGAGCCAGTTCTACCAGGCCATCCGCGACTTTGCGAAGTACTGAATATTCGCCCCCGATGCATCGATACCCACTGATAGACCTGCTACGCGGCTTCGCCGCATTGGTCGTCGTTTTTTACCATGTCATTGAGGTTGGCCAATGGCAAGACTTTCCCACGAGCGGGCTGGCGATGTTGCCCAGAATTGGTTGGATAGGTGTTGATCTGTTTTTTGTTATCAGTGGCTTTGTCATTGGCAAGACAGCCATGGAAGGATTTAACCGGGGCGGGAGCTGGAAAACCGTCTACATGGACAGACGCATTCGGCGAATTGCGCCCTTGTACCTGGCCACCCTGGTTTGTTATGTGTTTCTGGTCCATCCCGAGGTGCTCAGGCAAGGCTGGGCATCTTTATGGCACGTCGTCTCTCACTTACTGTTCTTACACAACTTATCGCCAGCGACCTTTTATTCGATCAATGGTCCCAGTTGGTCAATTGCCCTGGAAGTACAGTTTTACATATTGGTCGCTTTGGCGATACCCTGGATTGCACGCGCTGTCTGGTGGAAATTTCTGATTGTCTGGACGGGGCTTGCAATTGGGTGGCGATTTGCCACCACACTGGTGTTGCCGCCCGGCAGCGGCGATCCGCAGCTGCAAATGATGGCTGCGATGCAGTTACCCGGTGTGCTGGATCAATTTGCCTTTGGCATTGCGTTAGCTAAACTGGCCATCACTGATCAACTCGAATACCGGCCCATGCGCCTTCTTGGATGGGCTTTTGGCGCAGTGTGCTTGCTCACACTGGCGTGGCTCACATTGTGGTCGCACGGACCCTATTGGAGCTACCCGTCAATGGTCATCTTTTGGCGCACAATCCTGTCTGCTGGCTTTGCGGCACTGTTGGCGTGTGTGGTGATGTGTCCCCGAACTGGGGGGTGGATCACAAAGCCACTGTGTTATCTGGGTGAAATCAGCTACGGCATCTATCTTTGGCATTTCCCCGTATTACTTACATTGGTTGAAAAATCACCTTTGCGTGGCGGAAAACTGCTGGTAGCGACAGTGGCTTGCACACTTGTTCTGGCAAGTTTGTCATGGCACGGTTTTGAAAAATTGTGGCTCAAACCGCGTCAATCAATGGCTCACTAAATTGTGAAAATCGCCATACAACCCATCACAATTCCCACAAAATTTCAACCAACACATGCGCCGTTCAAGATCGCCTTACCAAAAACACTTGCTTGCCGCTGGCTTGGGGCTGGCCTTGGGCCAGGCCGTGGCCCAACCCGCAGCACCAGCAGCCCCCTTTATCATCGCGCCCATGATTGAAGGTCTGGGCTATTGCGAGGCCGGCGCCACCAGTGTCAACGTCCCGACCGCCTTCGCTGCCTGCGCGAACCAGAAAAATCCAAGCGGGCGCTTGCTGGAGGCCGCATTGAACCGGCTGGAGCCCGGCGGCGCAGCAGGCAAGGTTCAGGTGGGCTACACCGTGGGCATCAATTTGCTGGGCTATGACCCACGCGCCCTGTCCGCCCACCTGGCTCGCCTGCGCCAACTGATCGAAACCACCCGCCGACCCGTCGTGCTCTACCTGTTGGGCAACCAGTTTGCCGCGACGTCGCCGCAAAGGGTGTTAGCCGATGGCTCCTATGCGGTATTTGCCGACCAGTCCGTGCCCCGGGAACAGTACTTTGTTGAAAGCATTCAGGCCTGGACCCTGAATATGGACCCGGCACTGGAGGTGAACCGATTGCGGTTTGCCGCCCTGCAAGGGGTTGGGCGCTGGTACACCGCGCTTCCCGCCACCGTGAAGAGCCGATTCGTGGCGATCACGCTGGCAGGCGAGTTGCACCATTTTTTCCCGAACTTCGCCAATGGCATGGGGCGCTACGAAGACATCAAGGTTACCGACTACAGCCCGGCATCCGTGCGCTCGTTTCAAAGCTGGCTGCGCGCACGATATGCCAATTTGGGCGAGATCAACCGGCAAATGGGCACGGCCTTTGTCAGTTTTGAGGCCATCACGCCGCCGTCGCGCAACATCCGCCACGACAAGCTCGATTCAATCAGCCAGCACTTTGACGCCTATGCCCATGGACTATTGCCGATCGAAGGCTGGCTGACCGCCTTGCCCGCCAACCACAAGATCCAGATATTCCTGGATGGCATGCTCAAGGGCGAAGCCGAATATGGTTTGAGTCGGCAAGATGTTTACGAGGCCATTCCCGATGTGAAAGACGCACGCGTGGGGTTCCGCTATTGGCTGGACTTTTCTGCCCTGCCACGCGGCATTCATACGGTTCAGGTAGCAGTGACCGGTGGTGCCAAGCCGTGGGAAATTGCGCAACGCAAGATCGTCCTCATGGGCGCCAGCCAAGCGCCGCCACCTTCGACTGCCGGCAAAGTTTCGCTGGACAAGCCGCTGCCCGATTTGCGGTTTTCGCTGGATCATCCGCGTGACATGCAGGATTATTACTTCAACCCGCTGGCCAGGGCTTGGAGCGAGTTCCGCAGCGAGCAGGTCACAAACGCCTATCGGCAGTGGTTTGATCGCGCCGTGGCTGGCGGTTTGCCTAAAGACAAGTTGTACTCGCACCAGATTGCCGTTGCCACCGTAGGCTCCTGGAACCCGCTACTGACGGCATCCGACGCAAGCCTCACCGGGCCACAGCCCTACAAGAAAGGCATCAATGTGTATGGCGGTGCCATCGACGTGGCATTGCTGCGCCGGCACTACCTCGGCCCACAAGAGGCCTTTGCGGTGCCGGAGTTTCACACCCAGGCCTGGAAGAACCCGAAGGCGCCTGCACGTGTCTTGCAGGAGTTGCGCACAGGTGGGGCCACCTTTGTCTCACCTTACTTCATGACACTTTTTCCCGACCAGTTTCGCCGTGAAGTCAACCCGCACGACAAGTTCCGGATCGACCCGGGCAACCCCGCCTATGGCTCCAATCACCTTTATCAAGCCATCGTCGATGCGGCCCGCGAATGATATGGTGCACGTGTCAGGTAGCAGCAGCAAGGGCATCTGCCGATGTCGCGCCACCGCTTGGGCCTAAAATCCGATTCCGCAAGCAACCCACCCGACGATCAC
>JBBQLQ010000100.1:0-12681 GCA_038328055.1 Burkholderiales bacterium | reverse complement strand
TTGTAGGAGCGGCGGCAGCCGCGAATTCGGGCTTGTAGGAGCGGCGGCAGCCGCGAATTCGGGCTTGCCAGCCCTCCCACAAAGTCACAACCAGGCTTTCACCATGCCAAATGGATTCCGTGCGGATCAGGAAGTCTGAAGCTGGGCGCATCGACAGGGCAGTTTGGCTATGCGACAGGCTCCCCGATCTCGTCACCGAGGTTGCGCAAGCGCTTGAGCCGCTCACGCCACCGGCAAGACAATGTCCAGTTGCGCGCCACCCATGTCGGCGCGTGACAGCGTGAGCTCACCCTGGTAGCTGGCCACCAGGTCGCGCACCACGGCCAGGCCAATACCGTGGCCCGCTACTGTTTCATCCAGCCGCACGCGGCGCTCAAGCACCGCTTGCGCATCACCAAAACCAGGGCCGTCGTCCGTTATGCGGATGTGCAGGTGCCTGGCATCTACCCCTATCCGCACTGCCACGGCGCTCTTGGCCCACTTGGCGGCGTTGTCAAGCACATTGCCAAACAGCTCAAACGCATCGCCTTCGTCCAGCCGCCAAGTCAAATTGGCTGGGTAGTCCAGCGTAAACGCCAGTTGTTTGTCGACATACACCTTGGCTAAAGAGTCCTGAATGCGCTGCACGATCGGTGCCAATAACAGGGGCGGCGCAAAGCGCGCAGCGCCACTGGCCGCGGCCCGGCCCAACTGGTGGCGCACGATGTCATCCATGCGGGTCACTTGCTGGGCCACCGTGGCGGGCAGTTCGCCGCTGTCATCGAGTCCGGCGCGCATCACCGCCAGCGGTGTCTTCAGGCTGTGGGCCAGGTCGTCCAGCGCATCTTTGTAGCGCGTCTGGCGCGCCTGCGCCTGCTCTATCAATGTGTTGAGGTTGTCGGTGATGCCGGCAATTTCATCGGGGTAGCGCCCCTGTACCTGGCTTTGTTCGCCGCGTTCAATGCGTTGAATTTCATGCTTGACCCGCTGCAAGGGTGCCAACCCCCAGCGCAGCAGCAGGGTCTGCGTGAGCAGCAGCAGCAAGCCGGTACCCCCCAGCCAGAGCCACAGCGTACGCTCAAAAGCCGCTACTTCGCGATTGAATTCGGCGCTGTCTTCCAGCACTGAAAAAACCAGCGTGGACGCGCGGTTGTTGTCAGACCACTTCACGCTGTAGCTGGCCGCCAAAAATGTTTGGTTTGCCGTGTTGCCAGATAACACGTCGTAATGCCACTGGCCGATGGCCACCTGGTGTTGAAAAGGCAGGCTCAGGCCCAGTGCTGACAGCGACTGCCAGGGCGCACCTGCTGCGCCGGTGTTGGCAATGCTGGCGTACAGTCCCGAGCCCGGCAACGCCAGCCGCGGCTCGGCCAGTGCAGCGGGCATCACCAGCGCGCCGCTGGCATTGAGTTCGGCCCCGGCCATCAGCAGGTAAACCGTGGTTTGCAAGCGGGCAAAGCGCTGGGCGCGCACACTGTCGGCATGGGCTTGTTGCACAGCCCAGCCCGCACCGGCCAAAAAAGCCAGCAGCACCAGCGCGGCACCCCAGATCAGGCGGGCACGAATTGACAGGCGCGCCATCATTCGAGCGTCATTGTTTAAAAGTCATTGCAGCACAAAGCGGTAGCCGCGCCCACGCAGGGTTTCAATCGGTGCCAGTGTGCCATCCGGGTCGAGCTTGCGCCGCAGCCGCCCCACCAGCACTTCCAGCACATTGCTGTCACGGTCTTCGTCGTGCGGGTACAGGTAGTCAGACAGCTCTTGCTTGCTCACCACGCGGGCCCGTTCGCGCACCAAGAATTCCAACACCCGGTACTCAAAGGTGGTCAGCTCCAGCGTAGCTTCGCCCAGCCGGGCGGTTTGCGCTGAAAAGTTGATCGTCAACGCGCCCAATGTCAGCGCGTTGGATGCGGCCTTGAGCGCGCGGCGCAGCAGCGCCTTGACGCGTGCGGCCAGCTCCGGGTATTCAAAGGGTTTGACCAGGTAGTCATCGGCACCGGCCTCCAGCCCCAGCACTTTGTCCTGCCAACTGCCGCGTGCCGTCAAAATCAAAATCGGCAGCGTACGGCCCTCGGCACGCAGGGTTTGCACCACCGTCAAGCCATTCATTTTTGGCAGACCCAAGTCCACAATGGCCAAGTCGACCGGGTACTCGCGCGCCTGAAACAAGCCGTCGGCACCGTCGGCGGACTGGTCGATGCGGTAGCCATCGGCTTCGAGCTTGCGCGCCAAACCCAGGCGCAACACCGCGTCATCTTCAATCAACAGCAAGCGCATGGGCCAATGCCTCGCAACGGGGCTTACAGCAAGCGCCCAGTGGCCAGATCGATCAACATCACTTTGACTTCGCCCTGCGGTGTGAGCAGCTTGACGCGCCACACCGGGCGACCCGCGTGCTCGGCCCGCTCAAGCGACAACACGCGCGCGCCGCTGGCCTTTTGCGCCACTGCTACCGCGTCATCGCGGCTGACATCGGCCCAGGCCGGCAGCGCCAGTGCCATGAGCAGGCTGCAGGCCAGGGTCATCAATGTTTTCATGGTGTGAGTGCTTCGCAGTGTGTGTTGAGCAATGGTACTACCGGGCGATCAGCGTTCAATCGGGTCCACCGACACCCGCACCGCCAAGCTGCGCCCGGGGTTGTTGCGCATGACCGTGGTGTAGGGCTGGCCCTGGTACTCATAAGTCACCCGGTAACCGGTGACGCGGGCCTGCGTGTCGTAGACCGTGTGGCAGCGCTGCACCTCGCGTTGTTCGCGCTCGTATTGGCCGCGATCGTATTGGCCGCGATCGTATTGGCCGCGCACGTTCTGCACGTTCTGGTTGGCCAGGCGGTCGCCGGCAATGGCACCCAGCACCACACCCAGGGCAGTGGCTGCGTCCTTGCCAGCACCGCCGCCCACTTGGTGGCCGAGCACGCCACCAGCCAGGCCGCCCACAATGGCGCCGCCGTACTGGCGTTCCTGGTCTGGCCCGCTGTTGTAGTTGTTGTAGCTGTTGCGGCGGTCCTGGTTGATCCATTCGCTGCGACATTCGTTGCGCGGCACGTTGATGTTCTCGTACTGCGGCTCAACGCTGCGTACGCGGGCGTTGTCGGTAAAGCTGGCGGTTTGCGCTTGGGCACCGAGAACACCAGTGGCCAGCAAACTGAGGATGGCAAAACGTTTCATGAAAGACTCCTTGGGGTTGGTATGGCCTGCAGTGTGCTCGGGCATGTGTGAACGCTGGCTGAACGGATAGCAGAAAGTTGGCAGCACCTAATGGCAGCTTTGACGTGCAGAAATGGGACATCCGACAGTCCAAGGCTTAAAAAACTGAAATTATTTAAAAATAGGCCTAAATAACCCCTCAATTCTGCCGTTAAGAACTTACGAACGGAGGAAAGACCCAGACCCATTCTGATGCCTGAAAGACCATGTCAACACTACCTATTGATCGAATCCAGAGTTCCCGGCCCATCGCTGCGGAGTTGGCGTCAATGACGACGGGGAGAGTTGTGCCTGTGGCTCCGGTCAATACGACTCAGCCGGCGGCGGTGGTGGCACCCGTGCCCAGCGTGATCAACCTGGTCAATCAAGCCGCCAAGCCCGACACCGGAGAAGGGGTCTATACCAGCGTGTCGGACCCTACGCGCCGTGGCGCTGAGGCCGCGACATCGTCCAAAGACTGGACAATTCACCGCCCCGCACCTGAAAAAGTGGAAGACCCACCGCCCCCACCGCTGTCCCAGGTACTGATGGACCACATCAAGACACTGTGGCTGGCCAGCGCCAGTGCGGTGCAGGTGCAGCAGCAAGTCAAAAATCAGGTGGCACCCTCGTCGCCCGCCAATGCGGCGTCGGGCGTGATCACCGGCGAGGTCTACACCTACTCGCCCAGCAAAATCAACAGAACTGATAAAACCCAGACTTGAGGTGACCTGAGCCGAAGTGCTCGTCTTCGCGACGAGCGCCAGCGACGCGGCAATTCAAGAAGCTCGGGGGTCATAGATTGCCGCACTGCGCTCGCTTGTGACACGCCTTGGGCTATTTGAAATCTCCTAATCCGTTAAACCTGCCGCACCTGGTAGCGCGCAGCCTCACCCTCCGGCAATTTTTCCAGCACCCACTGACGCGAATGAAAAGCCGCTACGCTGGGTCGGTGTGCTATTGAAATAATAGCTCCTCGCGCATGTTCCACCTGGTCTAGAAGCGTTTTATACAGTGAACGCTCGGTGGCTTCGTCCAGCGCGCTGGTGGCCTCATCGGCAAAGATCCAGGCGGGTTTTTTCAGCAGCACGCGGGCAATGGCCAGGCGTTGCTGTTCGCCACCCGACAGCGTCTGGCTCCAGGCGGCCACCTCGTCCAACCGGTTGATCAGGTCTGGCAACAGGGCGCTTTGCAGTGCTTCCTGCAGTTGCGCGTCGCTGAATTGCGCCGTGCTTTGCGGGTAAGCCAGCGCATCGCGCAGCGGCCCGTTCGGAAAATACGGCCGCTGCGGGATGAACATGGCATCTGGCGGGCGCTTCACGGTGCCACTGGCAAACGGCCAAATGCCCGCCAGCGCCCGAAACAGCGTCGATTTGCCACTGCCCGACGGGCCCTGCAGCAACACGCTGTCGCCTGCGCCCGCTGTGAGCTGTGCCTGATCCAGCAGCACCGTGCCATCGGGCAAAGCCAGGTGCAGGTTATGCGTTTCAATTGCTATTGAATCAATAGCTGTCTCCGCATATTCTGTATGGGCTAGAGCCTTAAAAGATGCTTCAAAACTGGTCAGCCGGTCGGTTGTGGCGCGCCAGGCGGCCAAGCTGCTGTAGCTGTCAACAAACCAGCTTAAGGCACCTTGCACCTGGCCAAAGGCGCTGGAAATCTGCATCAGCTCGCCCAATTGAATGGCCCCACTGAAAAAGCGTGGGGCCGCCACCACAAACGGGAAAACCACCGCCGCCTGGCCAAAAAAGCTGGTGAACCAGACCAGATTTTTCTGCGCCTTGATCAGCGCCAGGTAATTGCCCAGCACCAGGCCAAAGCGCGTATCCAGTTGCTGGCGCTCCACCGCCTCGCCGCGGTCCAGCGCAATGGCTTCGCTGTATTCACGCACCCGCACCATGTGGTGGCGAAAGTCGGCCTCTAGCCGCTGCTGCTCAAAATTGAGCTTGATCTGCGGCCGGCCAATGTAGTGCGTCAGTACGCTGCCGGCCACGCAGTACAGCAGCGCCATCCAAACCATGAAGCCTGGAATGTTGACCACCGAGCTGCCCAGCGTGAAGGCAAAACCGCCCGACAAGCCCCACAAAATGCCGATAAAACTGGCCAGCGTGACCACCGCGTTGAGCAGCCCCATGGACAGCGAAATGGTGTAGCTGGTGAACTGGTTGATGTCTTCCTGGATGCGCTGGTCCGGGTTGTCGGGGTTGTTACGGCCGTGGCCATTGGCATTGGGCGCAGTGGCAAAGCGCGCCAGTTCCAGTTGGTAAAACGCCTGATTGCTCAGCCAGCGCGCCAGGTAGTGGCCGGTCATCCAGGCACGCCAGCGCATTTCCAGCAGTTGCGTCAGGTAAAACTTATAGACGGCGATCACGATGAAGCCAACGGCAAGGTAGGCGAAACGGCCCAGCTGCGCCCAGAAGACGGCGGCGTTTTTCTCTTGCAGCGCGTCGTAAAACAGCTTGTTCCAGTCGTTGAATAGCACCGCCATGTACACCAGCGCCAGGTTGAGTGCCACGATGGCTGCCAGCAGCGCGCGTGCTTTCCATTTTTGCTCTGAGGCAAAGTAGGGGCGGGTTAGCGCCCAGGCTTGGGTGGTGAAGGACTTGAATTGGGCGAGCTTTTGCAGATCGGGCATGCCCGATTCTGACTCATGCCCGCATCAAGCCATCCAGCGTGGCATCCCAACTAAAGCCCGGAAACAGCTGGCTCAGTTCGGCGGACTCAAGCCCTTGCGTGCGGCGCAGCACCTGCGCCAACACCGCGCGAAAGTCGTGGTGCACCGGCAGGTCGCGCCCTTCGTGCAGATTGGCTTGCGCCAGGCCGTGCCACTGGCCATGCCAGCGCCCGCCGTTGACGGCATCGCCCATCAGCCACAAGGCGTTGCCGTGGCCGTGGTCAGTGCCGCGGGTGCCGTTTTCGGCGCTGGTACGGCCAAATTCGCTGAGCACCAGCACCACGTCATTGGGCTTGGAGAACTCGCGCCGAAGTTGCGCCAATGTGGCAGCCAGATCGCCCAAATTTCGCGCCAATGCACCGGTGACCGCGCCCTGGTTGGCGTGGGTGTCCCAGCCGCCGGCTGACAAAAAGCCCAAGCGCAGTTGCGGGTTTTGCCGCATCAGCGTGGCCAGATGCTGGGCATCGAGCAGCAGGCCTCTGGCGGGGCCGGCCCCGTTGTCGGCGGTGGCCATTTGTTTGGCATCCATGGCGTTGGTCTGCAGGGTTTGGGCATCGGCCAGGGTCTGCGTGGTTTGCAGGCGGCTGTCGGCACCCGCACGAAACGCGGTTGAAAGTGCGTCCGAACCGGCGTAGAGCCTGAGCACCGCGTCGTGCGTGCGCGGGTCGCCCAGCGCTCCAGCGCGGGTGGCCGCCTGACCCCGCGGCACCAGTTGCGCGGGCTGGTTGCCAGCCAGAATTTGCGGATTGGCCTCGCCCACGCCCAGCGCGCGGGTGTTCTGGCGCAGGCCTGACAAGGCGTTCATCCAGCCAGCAGCGGTGCTGTTTTTGCCGGGCAAGCCGGTTTCCCAGTGGTGTTGAGCCTCAAAGTGCGAACGGGTCGGGTCGGGCGAACCCGCGCAGGGAATGGCCCCCAGTACCCCTTGTTGCCACAGCGGCAACAGCGCGGCCATGGCCGGGTGCAGGCCAAAGGTGTCGTCGAGCTTCTGGGTGGTTTGCGCTGTGCCGTCGGGTGGCGCGATGGCAATGTTGGGACGCAGGCGCTGGTAGTCGGCATCGGCATAGGGCACCAATGCAGACAGCCCGTCGTAGGCACCCCGCAGAAAGATCACCACCAGCCGCCCTGAGGGCGAATTGTTTAAGGCTTTTATGCCTGTAGCCCCCGTGGATGCTGCTTGGCTAGCTATTGAAATAGAAGCGATTTGCGCGTGTGCCGAGGCACCAAAGCAGGCTGCCAGCCCCAGCAGCGACTGCAACACCTGGCGGCGGGGCAGTGGGGAATCATTCATCATGAGGTTCTACTTTCAATGAGGTGGCTTCAGCTGAGGCAGACGGCTTACTTGTACATGAAATCCGGACTGGCCAGCATCAGCCCGGCGCGCAGGGCAGGGCGCTCTTGCGCCACTGAAGCCAAGGTCGTGCCACTGAAATAGGGCTTCAGAAATTCGGGCTCGGGCAGCTGGCGCGCCAGATTCAGGGCAAAGTCGGCACGGCGCGTTAGCGCCTCGGGGGCCAGCCAGGTGGCCGCATCAAAGGCGTAGCCGTCGGGCGTTTGCCAGCCGTGCAAGGGCTGTCCGGCACCGGCCAAAAAGCCCATCGCCAACGTCAGGCCGCGTCGGTCTGCTGTGGGAGTGGTGACGGCGGCCAGCGCCGAGCAGGCGAAGTCCAGTGGGGTTTTGAACAAGCGGTTGTCTTGCGCCCAGAAGTCACTGGAGGACAGCAAGACTTTCATGACCGTGCGCAGGTCGCCGCCGCTGCTCAGAAAGCTCTGGCTGAGTTGTTGCACCAGCGCAGGCGTTGGCTTGTCGGCGACAAAAAATTGCGCCAGCCGCAGGCTGATGCGCCGTGCCGTCGCTGGGTGGCGGGCCAGCAGGCGAATCGCATCAATGCCCTCTTGCTCGCCAGCCGAACGTGCGTTCGCGGGAAAGATCTGCCCCAGCAAACGCTTGGGTGCGTTGTCATGCAGGCGCGGTGCAAAACGAAAGCCGGACTCGGCCGTGGGGTCGACTGTCCAGCCGGTCAGCACCCGTGCGAGTTCATGCACATCGGTCTGGCTGTAGCCGCCGTTGACTCCGAGCGTGTGCAGCTCCATCAGCTCGCGGGCGTAGTTTTCATTCAGGCCGCGGGTTCGGCCTTGCGCGCCGGGCGTGCCGTCGGCCACGCTTTGCGCCTGGTCCAGGTACAGCAGCATGGCCGGGTGGCGGGCACTGGCCAGCAGCAGGTCTTCAAACTTGCCCATGGCGTGCGGGCGAATGATGTTGACCAGGTAGTGCCCGACAAACGGGCGCACCGCGCCTTTGCCAGCAAACACGTTGAGGTGGTTGAACCAGAACTCGGTCATGCGCGCCAGCAACGGATCTTCCAGCGCGGGCTGGCTGCAACTGCCCAAGCGCCAGGCAGCGGTTTGCTGCGTTAGCCGTAAGCTGAAGGATTGGGGCTCTGGCGCGGCTGAAAAATCCATGCGGCGCAAGGCCTGCTGCGCCAGCGATGGCGCGTCGGGCTGGGCTGCGGTGGTTGCGCTGCCCATGGCTGGCGCTATCAAAGATTGCCGCTCCAGCCTGACCTGGTTGCGCAGTTCGCGCTCACGCCGGGCAGCGGCTACCAGTTGGGGCAACGGTGCGTTGAAGTCAGTCAGATCAGCGGCTATGGCGGGTGGCTGCTGGCTGGCGGTGTAGGCACTGTCGACTTGCTGCATGGACCAGTCGCGTGCGCTGGGTGCAGCTTGAAGCGACTGCACCAAGGCGGGGCTCGGTCCATAGCCCAGTCGCGACATGGCGCGCCAGGCCATCTGGGCTGTTGTCAAGGGCGCTGCCTGAATGGATTGCGCCAGCACCGTCCGGGGCAAGCCAACAGCGCCCAACAGTGCCAGGTGGGCGATTGACAGCAGCGCGCGGCGGCGCGGTGGGTTGCTTGCCCGCAAGGGGTGAGAGGCAGGCCGTAAAAGTGGTGGAGTGAGCATGATCGCATGGAGGTGAATTGGGTCGCGCTGACGGATTACAACGGTATTACAACGCGACTCAGGCGGTCACAGCTGACCCTGCCTGGTGGCTTTACATAGTTTTACCGCATCGAACCTTGGCTTATTCTTGCTTTATGGACCGTCGGCTACGATTAAACTGATGACGACAGTCGCCTTCATCGCTTGTGATGTGGGCTGAACTTATGCCGAAATGAAACACCATGAAAAATATCTGCGCAGGGCTTCTCGCCTTCTTTCTACTTTCGATGATGGCCGGGTGTGGTGGCGGAGGAAGCTCTAGCAGCACGACGACCCCGGGGGCGACCACCACCGGACCAACGCTGTTGTCCTTGGCAGTGACACCCGTTGATCCGACCCTTGCGATTGGCCTCAGCCAACAATTTTCTGTAACAGGCACTTACTCGGACGGCACCACGGCTGACCTTACCAGCAGCGCCAAGTGGACATCGGGTGGCACAGCGGTTTCCATCCTGTTTTCAACTGGCTTGGCCACGGGAAAGACTGCCGGTGTGGAAACCGTCACGGCAACCGTGGGCAGCCTTGTTGCCACCAGCAAATTGACGGTCAAAGCACCTTTTACAGCCATTGCGACCGGTGGCCTTCACACGGTTGCCTTGAAGGCAGATGGCAGCCTGTTTTCTTGGGGTAAAAATCTTGCGGGCCAATTAGGTGATGGCACCAACACCGATCGATGGCTGCCAACGCAGGTTGGTACTGTCAAAACCTGGGCAAAAATCGCTTGTGGCGAGTTTCACACAGTGGCGATTCGCACCGACGGCAGCCTGTGGGCCTGGGGTTCGAATTTATCGGGTCAGTTGGGGGATGGCACGCAGGTCAACAAGGCTGCTCCCACCAAGATTGGCACGGGAACGACCTGGGTCGCCGTCATGGCAGGCAAATCCCACACCGTTGCGCTCAAGAAGGATGGCACTTTGTGGGCTTGGGGCAACAACACCAGTGGTCAATTGGGTGATGGCACCACAGACCCTCGCACGGCTCCGGTTCAAACGGGCGTACTTAAAAATTTCATTACCAATTGGACGGCTTTTTCTGCCGGTGACAGCCACACGGTGGGTCAACGTGCGGACGGTACGATCTGGAGTTGGGGGAGCAATGGCAATGGGCAACTTGGTTTGGGCACGACAAGCGATGTCAATGTGCCAACCCAGATTGGCCCGAGTGCGTCTGACAGGTGGTTGTCGGTGTCCGCAGGGGGTCAACACGCGCTGGCCATTCGCTCGGATGGCGCTCTTTTTGCCTGGGGGGCAGATGGCTCCAGCCAGTTGGGAATTGAGCCCCGTGCGGGTGACGTGGCGAGTCCGACCCAGGTGGGTGTGGATACCCATTGGACGATTGCCAAGGCCGGCGAGAAATACAACCTCGCCGTCAAATCAGACGGCACCTTGTGGGCCTGGGGTTCCAACAGCATGGGTCAATTGGGTGATGGGACGATTCTGGACAAGTCACCCCCGCTGCTCATCGGCAGTGACAAGACCTGGCTGGCGATTTCACCTGGCCGTGAACACTCTTTTGCATTCAAGGCCGATGGATCCTTGTGGGGTTGGGGCAGCAATACCGAGGGGCAACAGGGCAATGGGACGGCCGGTTCTGCGGTGCTGACCCCGATCAATCTGCCTTAATTGCGCACACCGCTGGCCACATGGCCGCTGGGCACATGTTGCGCGGCAGATTCGATGTGGCCGGTCTGGTCGTCAAAGAAAAAATCGGGCTCGAATTCGCGCAAAAACTCCCCCTTGGGCAGGCCACCGAGAAACATGGCCTCATCGACCTCGATGTTCCAGTTCATCAGTGTGCGAATGGCGCGCTCGTGCGCCGGGGCACTGCGGGCGGTCACCAGCGCAGTGCGAATGCGCATGGCAGGGGTGCTGGCTTGCTGCAATCTTTGTAGCGCCAACAGCAAGGGCTTAAAGGGCCCGTCGGGTAAAGGCTGTGATGCCTTGTCGATCTCATGCTGCTGGAATGCCTGCAGACCCTGCGCCTGGTAAACCCGCTCGGCCTCGTCGCTGAACAACACCGCGTCGCCGTCAAAGGCAATCCGCACCTCAGTGGGGTGCGCGTCGCTGGCGTGGGTCGAGTGCGGGTAAACCTGTGCTGCGGGCACACCCGCGTCAAGTGCAGCGCGCACGTCGCTCAGGTGGGTGCTTAAAAACAGGTTGGCGTGCAGCGGCTTCAGGTAGCGCCAGGGGGCTTGGCCGCGTGTGAAGCTGCCGCGCTCAATGGCCAGCCCGTAATGCTGCGCTGAGCGAAACACCCGCATGCCCGACACCGGGTCGTTGCGCGACAGGATGACCACCTCAACCGGGTGGTTGTCGGCAGCGGCGGCGTTAAACGCCAGCAGCTTTTTCACCAGCGAAAAAGCCACACCGGGCTTGGCGGGAATGTCGAGCCGCTGCAGCTGCAATGCCATGTAAGCGCGGTCGTCGGCTTGCTCGAAAACCTGGTTTTCTTTTTCAAAATCAAACAGGGCGCGGCTGGAAATCGCCACCACCAGTTTGCCGTCAAGGCTGGCGGTCATGACTGCAAAAACATCCGGTACACCGGGTTGGCGGTTTCTTCCACATAGGGGTAACCCAGCGTGGCCAGAAATTCGTCAAACGCGGCGTTGTCAGCCTCAGGCACCTGCAAGCCGACCAGAATGCGACCATAGTCGGCCCCCTGGTTGCGGTAGTGAAACAGACTGATGTTCCATCCTGGGCGCATCAGGCTCAAAAATTTCAACAGCGCGCCGGGCCGCTCGGGAAACACAAAGCGCAGCAAGCGCTCATCTTTTGCGAGCATGCTATGCCCGCCCACCATGTGCCGAATGTGCTCTTTTGCTAAATCGTCATGGGTCAGATCAAGAGCCTCAAAGCGGTGACGGCTCAGGTGTGCGGCAATCTTGGCCGACTCGCCTTTGGTGGAGGTGGTCAGGCCAACAAACACATGGGCTTTGTTGGCATCGCTGATGCGGTAGTTGAACTCGGTTACGTTGCGTGATGTCTTGGGGCCACCAAAGGCTGGCAGGTCGCCGATCAATTCGCAAAAACGTCGAAAACTGCCGCGCTCCTCAGGGATGGTGACGGCCAACAGCGCTTCGCGCTCTTCACCCACCTCGGCGCGCTCGGCCACAAAGCGCAGGCGATCAAAGTTCATGTTGGCACCGCACAGGATGGCGGCGTAGGTTTCACCCTGGGTCTTGTGCCTGGCCACGTATTGCTTGATGGCCGCCACCGCCAGCGCGCCGGCGGGCTCGACGATGCTGCGCGTGTCGACAAACACGTCCTTGATTGCCGCACAGACCGCGTCGGTATCGACCGTCATGAACTCATCGACCAGCGCCCGGCTGATGCGAAAGTTTTCTTCACCCACCAGCTTGACGGCCGTGCCGTCTGAAAACAGGCCCACGTCAGGCAGGGTGACGCGCTTTTTGGCAGTGACCGACTGGATCATCGCGTCAGAGTCGTTCATCTGCACGCCAATGACCTTGATCTCGGGCCGCACCGCCTTGATGTAGTTCGCCACACCTGAAATCAGCCCGCCGCCGCCAAAGGCCACAAACACGGCATCAAGCCGCCTTGAGCCCAGCGTCTGCAACTGCATCAGCATTTCCATCGCAATCGTGCCCTGGCCAGCAATCACATCCGGGTCGTCAAACGGGTGTACAAACGTCAGGCCGCGCTGTTTTTCAAGCACCACCGCGTGGGTGTAGGCGTCTGAGTAGCTGTCGCCGTGCAGCACCACCTCGGCACCCCAGCTCTTGACAGCATCGACTTTGAGTTGTGGCGTGGTAACCGGCATGACCACAACCGCCAGCGTGCCGAGTTTTTGCGCACTCATGGCCACGCCCTGCGCATGGTTGCCGGC
>JBBQLQ010000099.1:0-12711 GCA_038328055.1 Burkholderiales bacterium | reverse complement strand
CCCCCTGTTGGCCGGTGGTGCCGAACTGATGGGCATTGGGCGCTCGATTTATGCGGTGTTTGACCGGCAGTTGGTGGCGCACGCGCTGGAGAGTATTCAGCAGCGCATCAGCCGGGGCGCGGGCAGCCCGTCGGCCCAGTTTGTGACTACCACGCAGGCCGGACAACTGCTCAAAGTGCAGATGGCGCCGGTGCGCAATGTGGATGCGGCGGGCAGCGCCATCGAGATCAGTGGCTTTGTGCTGATGCTTGAAAACGTGACACGGGCTTTTGAACAAGAGCACGTACGTGACCAGTTGCTGCACAGCCTGACCGAAGGCAGTCGCTCGTCGCTGGCCAACATTCAGGCGGCCGTGGACATGCTGGCCTACCCTGATCTGGAGGCGGACATGCGCGAGCGTTTCCTGAAAGTGGTGCGCGAAGAGGTTGGCAGCATGAGCAGTCGCATCAACGACATGACGCAACAAGCGACACAAGACCTGAAGGCGCGCTGGCCGATGGAAGAAATGCTGGGTGCCGACGTGCTGCTGGCGGCGCAACGCCGGATTGAAGCGCGCAACAAGCGCACTGTGACGCTCGAAAACATGGATGCCAGCATTTGGCTGAAGGTGGACAGCTTCAGCCTGACGCAGGCGCTGGACTATTTGGCCGCTAGGCTGGTGGATGAATTTGAAATCAAGCACTTTCGCTTGCGGCTGCAGCCCAACGGCGCGCGGGCGCAACTCGACTTGATCTGGACTGGCCAGGCTATGAGCACCGAAACCGTGATGAGCTGGGAGATGGACAGCATGCGCTTTGGTGCCGAGAGCACGCCGCTGACGGTGCGCGACGTGATCGAGCGCCATGGTGGCGAGATGTGGTTTGAACGCGAACGCGTACGCCATGAAGCGTTTTTCCGGTTTTTGTTGCCACTGGCCAGCGTGCAAGAGCAACTTGAAGCCACGCAAATTCTGCAAAACGATAGCCGCCCCGAGTATTACGACTTTGACCTGTTTCAGACCACCGAGCAGACCAACGCGATGGATGACCGCTTGCTGAGCGACCTGTCTTACACCGTGTTTGATACCGAGACCACTGGCCTGAATCCGTCCGAGGGCGATGAAATCATCCAGATTGGCGCAGCGCGCTGTGTCAATGGCAAATTGCTCAAGCAGGAGAGCTTTGAGCAACTGGTGAATCCGGGGCGCCTGATTCCGGCGGCCACCATTCCGATCCATGGCATCAC
The DNA here is from genome assembly GCA_038328055.1 of Burkholderiales bacterium. Lineage (GTDB taxonomy): Bacteria > Pseudomonadota > Gammaproteobacteria > Burkholderiales > Burkholderiaceae_C > Rhodoferax. Next base: position 11,487 of record JBBQLQ010000099.1, on the reverse strand, counting down.
GCAGGACATGGTGCGTGGCAAGCCGGTCATTACCGAGGTACTGCCCGCCTTCTACACCTTTGCCCAGGACACGGTACTGGTGGCGCACAACGCAGCTTTTGACATGAAGTTTCTGCAGTTGCAGGAGAAAAATACCGGCCTGGTGTTCAAGCACCCGGTGGTCGATACCTTGCTGCTGTCAGCCGTGGTCCACCCGAACCAGGAATCGCACCGGCTTGAAGCGATTGCCGAACGCTTCAATATCACCGTGCTGGGGCGGCACACGGCGCTGGGGGACGCGATGGTGACGGCTGAGGTATGGCTGCGGCTGATTCCGCTGTTGCAGGCCATGGGCATTACCACCCTGGGCCAGGCGCGTGAGGCGGCGCAAAAAACCTATTACGCCCGCTTGAAGTACTGAGTTGATTGCTATTAATAATGTAGCTGCTTGCGCTTATGAATAAAGGGCTGAAGGCTGAAAAGCTTTAAAAGACTAACAAGGTCAAACAGAGTAGCGCTGTTTGAGCACCCCTTGCAGGGTTTGCACCACGTTGAAGGCTTCTTTGAGGTGGCTGCGCTCAAAGTTGGACAATTCTTCGAGCGCCAAAAAGTTGTTAGGAGCCTTGCCTTGTTGCGTCTGGCGGGCTTGGTGGGCAATGCGCAGTTTGCACAAAAATTCCAGCGCATCGCGCAGGTCGCGGGCGCTCTGCGGACTGACTTCGCCGGTCTGGGAAGAGGCCTCCAGCCGGTCGTGGGTATTGGGCAGCGAGACGCCCGCAGACAGGGCGTAAATGCGCGCCAGATCCACAATCGGCACGATGCCACTGTGCTTGAGGTCAATGGTGTGGGGGTTGTCGCCACCGCGAATCAGCGTGATGGTGCCAAACATGCCCAAGGGCGGGCGGTGCTTGAGGGCGTTGCTGACCATGTGCGCCAAAAACAGGCTGTTGCCTTTGGTGTGCACCAGTACTTCTTCTTGCAGACTGGTTAATAGCTCGGCCTTGCCGTGGATGGCGCGCAGGTCAAAAAACACACAGGTCAGCATCAGCGCTTTGGGCTTGGGGCTTTCGATCCATTTGCGGAAATACTCAGCCCAGACCCGTTGCGGCTGGCGCCAGGTGTCGGTCATGGCCATCATTTCACCAGGGCAGTGGATGTAGCCACAGGCGGCCAGTCCATCGCAGACAAATTTGGTCAAGGTGCGAAAGTAGCTGCCGTGGCTTGCTTCGTCAAAGCTGTCGTCCAGTATCAGGCAGTTGTCCTGGTCTGATTTGGCGGTTTGTTCGTTGCGCGCCTGCGAACCGGCCGCCACCCACAGGTAGTCCACTGGGGCCGGGCCGAGTTGCGCTTGTGCCAGGGCGATCAGCCGGATGGTCAGCGCGTCGGTGATGGCGGTAACGATGTGGCCAGTGCTGTAGGCGCTGGCGTCGGCGGCGGCCAGGTGTTGCTGCAAGGTCTTGACCCGGGCGCTGATTTGCACCAGGCCGTCCAGCGTGGTTTGTTTGTAGATGTCCCCCGCCAGATAGACGGCCGAGGTGCTGTGCTGCTCGGTCAGGTCGGTGGTGGTGATCATGCCGACAATGCGCGTGCCGTCCATCACCGGCATGTGGTGAATGTTGTGGCGCGCCATCAGCAGCAGCGCTTCAAAGGCCGGGCTGTTGGCACTGACTGTCATCGGGGCCCGGGTGGCAATGTCAGACACCGGCCGGTGGATGTCCAGGCCGTGCGCCACCACCCGGTTGCGCAGGTCGCGGTCGGTCACCAGTCCATACAACTGGTCTTGTTCGACCAGCAGCACCGATGACACGCGCAAGTCGCGCATCAACATGGCGGTGGTTTGAATGCTGGTGCTGGGTGGCAGCGTGATGGGTTCGCGCTTGATCAGCGCTTTGATCGGGGTGCCGAGCAGGTTCAAGGCAGAAGCGGCATCGCCTGAATCGCCCAAGGCCTCGGCGTCCGATTTTCGCTGCGCCACAGAGGGGAAAAAATAATGCAGTGCAGGGTGCTTCTGACACGCTTGCACCAATGCTGTGGGGTTCAACCAAGCCACTTCGCCGTCACCGATAGCGCTGGCTTGCCAGGTGGGCAGCTGCGGCAGCGGTGTGGCACCAAAGCCAAACATGTCGCCCGCACCCAGGCGCACCGACAGGCCCAGGTCGGGGTCGCTGAGCTGCAGTTCGCCGCTGATGACCAGGCCCAGGCGCGTGGGCAGTTCGCCTTGGGTCAGCAGGATGCTGCCCTGCAGGCTTGGCTCCAGTGTGAACTGTGCCGCCAGCGCGTCCAGGCTTTTGGCGTTGAGTTGGCCCCAGATACGGTGATTGCTCAAGAGCGGGGTCAGGGCGGTAGAACTTTTGGGTTTGCTGGGCATGAGGGTCGCCTTGAAGGAGTAGTTAACGTGAAATGCTCAGGGGTGCTGCTTCCGCGATGCATGTAAATTCAGACTTCCTGATGCGCATAGGCACAGTTTGTTTTTTTCACGAATAGTACTGGCACTTGTGGGAGCGGCGGCAGACGCGAATTCGGGCTTGCCAGCCCTCCCACAAAGTAACAACCAGGCTTTCACCATGCCAAAGGTATTCCGTGCGGATCAGGAAGTCTGAAATTAGGTGGTACCTGCGTGTAGCAGGTGGCCAAATTTCAGTACGCGCGTGGCGATCAGGGTCTCAGCCAAAAAGCACAGCAAAGCCAGCAAAAAGAAGCTGATCCCCGATAAAAACAGGATGGTGGCAGTGCGCAGGATTTGAAATTCGGTGGTTTGGCCAAGAAACAGCGCCTTGATGGTCAGGCCAATCATGCCGGCTACGGCAGTCAGTAAAAACACCGGGGCCACGGCAAGCTGTATGCCGTGGCTGACGGTGGCGATGTCGGTGGCAAAAAACATGGGTGCTCCAGACAGGGAAGAGTTCCAATTGATCAACGATTGTCGCTGCGCCAAGCGGCAAGCATTGGGCCGCTTCAGATGTCGGCCAGCCGCCGCGTTCTGAACAAGGCAATCAGGCCGGTTGTTGCGACCGTCAGCAGGAGCGCGGGAAAACCCAGAGTGGGCGAGCAGTCGATCAAGGCACCAGAAGCGCCTGAGGCCACCAGACCGCCCAGGGTATAGGTCAGCACCAGCACGGCGGTGCTGTTGACCAGTGTGAGCCCCTTTTCGCGGGCACCGATGTCCACCATGGCCAGGGTGTAGAGTGCGCCGCCGGCCGCACCCCAAACCGCCACCACCGGCCAGACCAGCAGGTCTGCCTTGGCCACCCACGGCAAAAGCAGGGTTGACAGCAGGATCAAACCAGCAGCGCCCGCCATCAGAGTTCGCCTGCCTTGCGCTGGGTTGGTAAAGCGGTCGGCCAGCATACCCGAGGGGAAAGCCATCAAGGTGCCGCCCGCACCACTGACCGCCACCAGCAAGGTCGCGGCGCTGGCAGTCAAACCCAGTGACAAGCCATACAGCGGCAAGATGGAGGCCAGACCCAGCTCAAAAAAGCCCCCCAGAAAGCCTGCCAGCATGATCACCGGGTACGCCAGCACCGCCTGCCACAAACCGCGCAGGCCAACGCTGGCGCTGCGGCTGTCATGGTCGGGCGGCATGCGGGGGATCAACGCCGTCCAGGCCAGCCCGATGCCCAACAGCGCCACCACCAGCCACAAGGCCAGTTTGCTGTCGGGCCCGACCCAGGCCAGCAAGCTGGGGCCCACCACAAAGGTCATTCCGACCATGGTGGCAAATGCACCGATGTAGCGGCCCGTCTGGCCTGGCGGGGCGAATTCGGCAATAAAGGCCTCGGCGAGCACCCAGCGCAGGCCGTCGGCCAGGCCTGCGACCAGCACCACAGCAAACCATAGCCCAAGATGGTTGGTTGTGAAAACCGCCAGGGCGGCGACCAACGGCATGATCGAGGCCAGCCACATCGCAGGTCTGCGTCCAATTTTTTGGGTCACGATGGACGCAAACGGGGTCATGATGAAAATGCCCAACCAGGTGGTGGCGGCAAACAGCCCGGAGACGGTGGTTGAAACCCCGGCCTTCTTGAGCAGCAGCAACAGCAGCGGCGACAACATGAAGACGCCGCAAAGCTGGAAAAAGGTTGAGCCAAAGACACTCAGCAAACCGACCGATGAGCCCTGTGCCGACGCTGGCGTGCTGGCAGGACCGCAGCTGGCATCGCGGACCAGGTCAGGGTGGTGGCGGCGATCGGATGTCATCGGTGGTTTTGTCTGATGTCGCACGCGCCTGCAGGATGGCGCAGGCTACCTCGGCAAAGCCGGCACCACGTTCGCCCTCGGTCACGTAGCGCGGCCAGTGCAGCAGATCGTGCTCAAAGCGGCGAATGTTGGCCACGCCAATACTGTGGGGAAAGTGGGCAAACATGAGCTGGTCGTTGGTGGAGTCGCCAACATAGACCCAAGCGTCGAGTTCATCGTCGAGCGCGCGGTCAAACAGCGTGCGCAGCATCCAGCGTGCGGCTTCAAGCTTGTTGTGGCTGCCGTACCAGCCGTTGATGTGGATGCTGCTGACCGTGGCCTGCATGCCCTCGGACTGCATCAGGGCCACCACTTGGGCGACTTTGTCGGGGCTCAGGTGAACATGTTCGCTGTAGTCCACGGCAATGTCGGTTTCGCGCCCGGCTGCATCTTGTGACAGCGTGGTGCCAGGGATTTCACGCAGGATACGCTGCGCCACCTGTTGCATTTTCAGGCTGTTGATGGCCCGACTGGCTGCATCAATATAGTATACTTTTGATAGCTGCCCACGCTTATTCCATAAGGGCTGCAGGCCAATTTTGCATATATTTTCTGAGGCGAAGGCAACCCCGCCGTTTTCGGCCACCATGGCATCCACTGGCCAGGCTGCCAAGCCATGCGCCGCATCACCGAGCGCATGCGGTGCGCACCAGCCCACCGGCCGCCCGGTGATCGGGATGATGGCCAGGCCGGCGGCTTTCAGGTCAGCCAGGGCTTGCAGCGCATCGGGTGTGATGGATTGATGGGTGGTGAGGGTGTCGTCAATGTCGGTGAAGATCCCAATGATCTGGCGGCGCGCCTCAAGTGGCCACTGTGACAAGGGCAACATCGGCGCAGACATGCTTAGCCCGCGCTTTGCAGCGCCAGCCCGGCGTGCTCGCGCAGCGGGTGGAAGTGTATTTTGGGGAAGCGCTCTTGCGCCAGCCGCACGTCATACGGGCTGGTGCACAGGTAGGCCAGTGTGTCGGCGGCATCGCGCGCCATGCGCTGCGGGTAGGCGTGGACGAAGTCTTTCAGCTCTTGTGGCGTGTCAGCCGTGATCCAGCGCGCACCGGTGTACTGGCTGCTTTCCAGCCGCACATCGGCATCGTATTCACCTTTCAGGCGGTGCTGCACCACTTCAAACTGCAGTTGGCCAATCGCACCGAGCAACATGTTGCCACCCATCTCGGGCCGAAAAACCTGAATCGCGCCTTCTTCGCCCAACTGCGCCAGGCCTTGTTGAAGTTGTTTGGTGCGCAGCGGGTTTTTCAGAATCACGGTGCTGAACATTTCGGGCGCAAAAAACGGCAGGCCAGTAAACAGCAGATTGACCGAGCCGTCGGTGATGGTGTCGCCCAACTGCACGCCGCCGTGGGTGGTAAAGCCAACGATGTCGCCGGCATAGGCTTCTTCAACCGCTTCGCGGCGCTGGCTCATGAACGTAACCACACTGGTGGGGCGCAGCTCTTTGCCGGTGCGCATGACCTTGAGTTTCAGGCCGGGCGTGTACTTGCCCGAGGCGATGCGCACAAAGGCGATGCGGTCGCGGTGGTTGGCATCCATGTTGGCCTGCACCTTGAACACCACGCCTGAAAAAGCGTCGTCTTCAGGCGCAACTTGCTTGATGACTGGCTGCTTGTTGACGACAAACGAGCTGGTGCGCGAGCCCGGCGAGGGGGCCAGGTCGACCAGCGCATCCAGCACTTCCATCACACCAAAGTTGTTGACCCCCGAGCCGAAGAACACCGGGGTTTGCTTGCCGGCCAGAAAAGCTTCCCGGTCGAATGCGGGGGAGGCCCCGGTGGCGAGTTCCATGCTGTCCAGCGCGGTGTCCCACTCGTGGCCAAAACGTTGTTGCAGGGCCGTCGGATCAGACAGTGGCATGGCATCAAAGTCTTGCGGCAAGCGCTCAGAGCCCGACTCAAACACCGTCATGGTCTGGGTACGCAGGTTGATGATGCCGCCAAAGGTTTTGCCTTGGCCAACTGGCCAGGTCATCGGCACGCAGGGCATGCCGAGTTCACGCTCCACCTCGTCCAGAATGTCGAGTGGGTCGCGCACTTCACGGTCCATCTTGTTGATGAAAGTGATGATGGGCGTGTTGCGCTGGCGGCAGACTTCAATCAGTCGGCGGGTTTGGGATTCCACGCCATTGGCCGCGTCAATCACCATCAGCGCCGAATCGACCGCCGTCAGCACCCGGTAGGTGTCCTCAGAAAAGTCTTTGTGGCCGGGGGTGTCGAGCAGGTTGATCACAAAGTCGCGGTAAACCATCTGCATCACACTGGAAGCCACCGAGATGCCGCGCTGCTTCTCGATCTCCATCCAGTCACTGGTGGCATGGCGGGTGGCCTTGCGGGCCTTCACGCTGCCGGCAATCTGGATCGCGCCTGAAAACAGCAACAGCTTCTCGGTCAGGGTGGTTTTGCCCGCGTCAGGGTGGGAAATGATGGCAAAAGTGCGCCGGCGGCGGGTTTCAAAAGCGTAGGTCACAGGGGAATTCCAAAATGCCGTGGACCCATCGTTCAGAGAGTCGTGCAGGGTTACGGGGTTAACGCGGTAATTTTAAGCGGGCAAGCCGTTACGCCAGCCTGCGCGCCATGCATCTGAGCCGCCAAACCGGCCATCGCCACACCTGTTTTGCGGCGGCTTACTCCCAGCGTAGCGCACCAATGTCATGGGCAAAGACCGGGTAATTCATCCACCAGCCTTTGAGCCCCTTGCGCGACACAGCCGTGATTTGCGAGGCAAAAATCCAGGCGTTGACGGCATCAACGGCCAAGTGGCGCTGGATATCGGCAATCAAAATCTGTCGCTCGCGCGCATTGCTGCTGGCCGCGTGCCTGGCCACCAGATCGCGAAACGGTTGGCTGTCGTAGCCAAAATAATAGGTGGGGTCGGTGTAGATGGCATAGTCCAACGGTTCGACGTGGTTGATCACGGTCAGGTCAAAGTTGCCTTTGAAGGGGCCTTCAAGCCACTGCGCCCAGGTGAGCTCCTCTACCTTGACCTGGATGCCTACCTTGGCCAGCGCGTCAGCCAAAAAGACCTTGTCGGTGCGTGCGTAAGGGGTCGGCGGCAGCGCCAGCCTGAGTGCCAGCGGCGTCGTAACGCCGGCCTCTTTGAGCAAGGCTTTGGCGCGTTCGGGGTTATAGGAATAAACCCCCGTCAGATTGATATAGCCCGGCTCGGTGGGCGCGAAATGGCTGCCAATCGCTTTGGCACCGTCGTCAAGTGCGCTCTTGATATAGCCTTCACGGTCGATGGCGTGGGCGATGGCTCGGCGCACCCGTACATCGTCCAGCGGCTTGCGTCGGTTGTTGATGGCCAGCATACCTTTGCCGCTGGCGCTGCCCACCAGCACCTGATAGCTGCTGTTGGCGCGAAACTTGTTGACGTTGACACTGGTGCTGTTAAAGAGCATGTCCACTTCGCCTGACATGACCGCTGCAGCCTGTTCTTGCTGTGAATTGATAAAGCGAAAAGTCACCTGGGGAATATGAATTTGCCGGGCTTGACGAAACCCCTCGAACTTGACCAAATGCACGCCCCAGCCCTTTTTCCACTGGACAAACTGGTACGGGCCGGTGCCCACCGGGTGCGTGGCAGCCTGCGCGGCGGTGTTAGGGTGCAGGATGACAGCGGTGTTTTCACCCAGCCGAAACAGCACATTGGCATCGGCGCGCTTGAAGCTCAGCACCACGGTCAGCGCATCGGGCGTGTTGATGTCCAGCATGTTGTCAAACAGCGTTTTCTTGGCCTTGTTGGTGGCGTTGGCGGCGCGCGAGCGGTCAAACGAGAATTTGACGGCCGATGCATCGAAAGCGGCCCCGTCGTGAAAAAACACCCCCTGACGCAGTTTGAAGGTGAGGCTCAGTCCATCCGCGCTGGGCATCCAGCTTTCGGCCAACAAGGGAGAGACGGCACCGCTTTCTTCGATTTTGGTCAATCCTTCAAACACGTTGTAATGCACCAGTTCGCCAATTGAGGCAGACGGTGATGTGGTCGGATCCAGGCTGTTGGGCTCCAGCGAAATACTGATCACCACGCCCCGTTGCGGCATTTGCGCCTGCGCTGGCATCGCTTGCCCGGCCAGCCCCAGTGCGGAAGCCATCGGGCCCAGCAGTGCGGCATTAAAACTGCGACGACGAATGTTCATGGCAAGCCCTCTCCTTGGATAAAGTTCTTCAATCCGTTGCGCTGGCAAGTCGAGAGCCGGGCGATGGAAGAAAGTATTATTTAGGGCGCTATTATGTATAGCCGTAGCCAATGGTCTTCAAACCCCAACTCACGCTGTCAGACTCAAGCCTGTGCCTGCATTACCCGTCTCCTCCCCGTTGCACTCCAGCTTGGTGCGTTGGGTTTTGCTCACATTGGCGGCCATACTGCTGGGAGCGGCGCTATTCTGGGCTTTGTATGTGCTGTACCAGGCGCGCACCGAGCACTACCGCCATCAAGCCGAACGCGAGTTGATGGCCGTTACCCAGTTGCAGGCTGGCAGTGTGGCCGATTGGCGCCGGCAAAAAATGGATGAAGCCAGGGCCTTGTCGGACGACACCCAGTTGGCGCAGAACATTGCCGCCTGGCTACGTGGGTCCTCTGAGGCCAAGGTTGCGCCAATTCAGGAGCGTCTGCGCATCTTGCAGGAGCGTGCTGGCTACACCATGGCGTATCTGGTAGATGGCAGCGGCCAATTGCGTCTGAATGGCCAGGGTGGCTTAACCGGTGCCTTGCCGCAGCCGGAACAACTTGCCATGCAGGAAGCGCTCAAACAGGCCAGTGTCGCAACCGTCGATCCACGCCACGACCCAGCCTTTGCATTTCCCTTTTTCAGTTTGCTTGTGCCGATTTTTGAGGGTCTCAATCCGGTGGGGGCCATCTGGCTGGTGGCCGACGTGCGCGCCAGTTTGTACCGCCTGTTGGCCACTTGGCCAACACCTAGCGAGACGGCTGAGTCAAGCCTGATTGCCCGTAGCGGCGATGACGTGATTTATTTAAGTCCATTGCGCCATGGCCCTCATGCAGGCAGCAAACTTAGCTATAGTATTAATAGCGTTTCAGAGCCGGCGGTGCAAGCGGCACTGGGTGTTCGTGGGGTTTTTTATAGCCAGGATTACCGGGGTATGCCGGTCATTGCGGTGGCCAGTGCGGTGCCCGACTCCCCTTGGCTGGTGGTAGGCAAGGTGGATGTGGCCGATGTGCTGGCCGATAACCAAAGGCGCGAGGTTCTGGCGCTGAGTCTGCCGGTGGCATTGGGTCTGCTGTTTGCAGGTTTTGTTTTCGCCGGCTGGCAGCGCCGAGCCTGGGCCCGAGAGCGCGGCCTCAAGAACGAGTTGCAACGCACTATGGGCTGGCTTGAAAGCGCCCAAAAATCTGCGCAAATTGGCTACTTTGCGTATGACAGCGTCAAGGCTGAGTTCACACTATCGAGCATGGCCTATGCCATATTTGGCCTGCCGCCGGGTACGTCATTTACCCTGAAACAGTGGCGCGGCTGTATTGATGCTGCAACCCGGCAAGAGGTGCTCAATCTGCATTTGCAAGCCCTGCAGGCGCACATCCCGCTGCGCACCCAATACCGTATTCAGCGCCTGAACGACCAGAAACACCGCTGGGTCGAGGTGTGGGGTGAATTTGAGGACGCGGCATCAGCCAGCAAGTCAGCACGCCTGATCGGCACCATCCAGGACATTACCGAGCGCAAACGCATCGAGCAAGACCTGATCGACTACCGCATGTTGCTGGAAGAAAAAGTGCTGCTTGACCCGCTGACCCAGATCGCCAACCGGCGCGCGCTGGACGAACATCTGCAGGCTGAGTGGCTGCGTGCCATGCGTAACCAGACCCCACTGGCTTTGCTGATGGTTGATATTGATTATTTCAAGCTGTACAACGACCACTATGGCCACGTCGCGGGCGACCAATGCCTGCGCCACGTGGCCCAGGCGATTGCGTCAGTCATTGGGCGCAACGGTGAACTGGCAGCGCGTTTCGGCGGCGAAGAATTCACCTTGGTGCTGCCCTATACCAATACCGAGCAAGCCATGCAAGTTGGCGCGCGTGTGGTGCAGGCGGTGCACGCAATGGACATCGAACACCTGCACTCCAGCGTCAGCCCGGTGGTGACTGTCAGTGTGGGTGTCGCATCGGTACAACCGGTTTTTGTGTCGGTTGAGCTGCCGGCACCGGCACCGGTTGGCAGCACCAGCCGACAGGCGAGCCCATCCGGGCTGCAAGCGCTGTTTGAGCAGGCCGACCTTGCGCTGTACCAAGCCAAGCAGCAGGGGCGCAATCGCGTGGTGAGCTAGCCGACGTGAACCGGCGCAACGCAGCCATCGGTGCAGGGGCCCAATTGGATGTTTATTGATCCAGATCGGTCAATAGCCTCGCAAGGTGGTGCTAAATTCGGGTATCTATTCAGCGCAGGACGACGGCACCATGGCTATTTTGACAATCCCCACCGAAGCTTTCACCGGGCAACGTCCGGGTACCTCGGGTTTACGCAAAAAGGTGGCGGTGTTCACGCAGCCGATGTACCTGGAGAACTTTGTTCAATCACTGTTCGATGTGCTCAACACTTCCGGTGCAGACGGGCAAGCTTTGCAGGGCCAAACCCTGGTGCTGGGCGGCGACGGGCGTTACTACAACCGCCCGGCAGTGCAAACTATTTTGAAGTTGGCGGCCGCCAACGGCGTTAAACAGGTGCTGCTGGGGCAGGGCGGAATTTTGTCAACACCCGCGGTCAGCGCGGTGATTCGCCGCCGTCAGGCCTTTGGCGGTATCGTGCTGTCAGCCAGCCACAACCCCGGTGGACCAGAGGGTGACTTTGGCATCAAGTACAACGCCAGCAACGGTGGCCCGGCCAACGAGACCCTGACGGAAGCGGTGTACGCCCGCACGCAGGTGTTGCGCGAGGTTTATAGCAGCGATGCGCCCGACATCGCCCTGGACACTCTGGGTGTGCATTGGGTTGAGCAGATGCAGGTGGAGGTGATTGACCCGGTGGCGGATTACGCGGCCGTCATGCGCTCTTTGTTTGACTTTGACATGTTGCGTGGCATGTTTGCGCGCGGCTTTACCATGCGCGTGGATGCCATGAACGCCGTGGGCGGCCCCTACGCCAAAGCTATTTTGGAGGGCGAATTGGGCGCGCCCGCAGGCACGGTGGTCAATGCGACACCGCTGGAAGATTTTGGCGGCATGCACCCGGACCCGAACCCGGTCAATGCCGAAGACCTGATCCATCACATGATGCGCGCCGATGCGCCCGATTTTGGCGCCGCGATGGAT
>JBBQLQ010000098.1:0-12849 GCA_038328055.1 Burkholderiales bacterium | reverse complement strand
TTCTCCCCCGCCTGTTCTGTTCCTCCCCCCTTTTGCGCTTGTCATGAAAATCGGCCCGATCGAGTTGCCGAGCAGGCTCTTCGTCGCCCCGATGGCCGGCGTCACCGACCGCCCGTTTCGCATGCTGTGCAAACGGCTGGGCGCTGGCTACGCGGTCAGCGAGATGGTCACCAGCCAGCGCCATCTCTGGAACAGCCTGAAGACATCGCGCCGCGCCGATCACCGCGGTGAACCGGCGCCCATCGCGGTGCAGATTGCCGGCGTCGATCCGGCCGAGATGGCCGACGCCGCGCGCTACAACATCGACCGCGGCGCGCAGGTGATCGACATCAACATGGGCTGCCCGGCCAAAAAAGTCTGCAACAAATGGGCCGGTTCGGCGCTGATGCAAGATGAAGCTTTGGCGCTGCAGATTGTCTCGGCGGTGGTGCAGGCTTGCGCACCCCATAGCGTGCCGGTGACGCTGAAGATGCGCACCGGTTGGTGCCAGGCGCATAAAAATGCCGTGTCTTTGGCACGAGCGGCCGAATCGGCTGGCGTGCAGATGTTCACTGTGCATGGCCGCACCCGCGAGCAGGGTTACAAGGGCCAGGCCGAGTACCAGACGATAGCTGCTGTCAAGGCCGCCGTGCGGGTGCCGGTGGTCGCCAATGGCGATATTGACAGCCCGCAAAAGGCCCAAAGCGTGCTGACTGCCACCGGGGCGGACGCGGTGATGATTGGCCGCGCAGCGCAAGGACGACCCTGGATTTTTCGGGAAATCGCCCATTTCATGGCCACGGGGGAGCCGCTGGCCCAGCCCCTGGTGGCGGAGGTCAAACAGTGGCTGCTGGCGCATTTGCAGGATCACTATGCGCTGTATGGCGACTACGCTGGCGTGCGCACCGCGCGCAAACACATTGGCTGGTATGTGAAGGCGCTGCCCGGCGGCGAGGCTTTTCGCGCGCGCATGAATGCCATGGAAGACTGCGCGCAGCAGGTTGACGCGGTAGCTGATTTTTTTGATGTGCTCAATCAGCAGATGGACCGCATGCCCGCGCCGCACGGCGGGGGTGGCGATGTTGGCTGCGACAATGCTGACGACCGAGACAAAACAACAAGTGAGATGGAGACCCAACGATGAAACCTCTACACATCGCAGAATGTGTGCGCAGCAATCTGGAAAGCTATTTGCATGATCTGGGTGGCAGCGAGCCCGATGGCATGTACAGCATGCTGGTCAATGTGGTGGAAAAGCCGCTGCTTGAAGTGGTGATGCACCACGCCGACAACAACCAGTCCAAAGCCGCCCAATGGCTGGGCTTGAATCGCAATACCTTGCGTAAAAAACTGTTGGAGCACAAGCTCATTAATCAATAGCGGCATACGCACTGTTTATAAGGGCTAGAACCCTAATTTCTATATAAAACCTGGTTTCCCCTTTTCTTACTTAACCTTCACCATGAACGCACTTTTATCTGTCTCTGACAAAAACGGCATCATTGAATTCGCCCAGGCACTGCATGCCTTGGGCATCAAGCTGATCTCTACCGGCGGCACAGCCAAGCTGCTGGCCGATGCCGGTCTGCCGGTGACCGAGGTGGCTGAAGTCACCGGATTTCCTGAAATGCTGGATGGCCGTGTCAAAACCCTGCACCCCAAGGTGCATGGCGGCCTGCTGGCGCGCCGCGATGTGCCGGCCCACATGGCGGCCCTGAAAGCACATGGCATTGACACCATCGACTTGCTGGTGGTAAACCTGTACCCGTTTGAGGCCACCGTGGCCAAGCCCGGCTGTACCCTGGAAGATGCCATCGAGAACATCGACATTGGCGGCCCCGCCATGGTGCGCAGCGCTGCCAAAAACTGGAAAGACGTCGGCGTGCTGACCGATGCCTCGCAATACGCGCAGGTGCTGGCAGAGCTCAAGGCCGCCGGGCAGTTGACACAAAAAACCAAATTTGCCCTCAGCGTGGCCGCCTTCAACCGCATCAGCCAGTACGACGGTGCCATCAGCGACTACCTGTCTGCGGTGCAGTTTGGCGACGGCGTGGCAGACAGCGCCGCACCGGTGTTGGACTTGTTCCCCGGCCAGAGCAATGGCCGTTTTATCAAAGTACAAGACCTGCGCTACGGCGAGAATTCGCACCAGAGCGCAGCCCTGTACCGCGACCTGTTTCCCGCACCCGGCTCGCTGGTAACGGCCAGGCAGTTGCAAGGCAAAGAGCTCAGCTACAACAACATTGCCGATGCCGATGCGGCTTGGGAATGCGTCAAAAGCTTTGACACGGGAGCCGCAGGCGACCCGTCCCGTGCAGCGGCTTGCGTCATCGTCAAGCACGCCAACCCCTGCGGCGTGGCTATTGGCAAGGACGCACTGGAGTCGTACAGCAAGGCCTTTCAGACCGACCCGACCTCAGCGTTTGGCGGCATCATTGCCCTCAACACCGAGCTAGATGAGGCGGCGGCACAGCAAATCTCCAAGCAGTTTGTCGAAGTGCTGATGGCCCCCAGCTTCACGCCCGAAGCACTCGCGGTGTTCAAGACCAAGGTGAATGTGCGCATTCTGCAAATCGATCTGCCCAAGGGCGGCACATCCAATTGGGACAATGGCCGCAACGCCATGGACATGAAGCGCATCGGCTCGGGCATCTTGCTGCAGACCGCTGACACCCATGAGTTGACCCTGGTCGACCTGAAAGTGGTGACCACCAAGCAGCCAACCCAGGAAGAGCTGAACGACCTGTTGTTCGCCTGGAACGTGGCCAAGTTCGTCAAGTCCAACGCCATCGTCTTCTGCAAGGGCGGCATGACCATGGGCGTGGGCGCGGGCCAGATGAGCCGGCTGGATTCGGCGCGCATTGCCAGCATCAAGGCGGGTCACGCGAATCTGTCACTGGCGGGCACCGTGGTTGCCAGCGATGCCTTCTTCCCGTTCCGCGATGGTCTGGATGTGGTGGTGGATGCCGGGGCCACCTGCGTCATTCAGCCTGGTGGCTCAATGCGCGATGACGAGGTGATTGCAGCCGCCAACGAACGTGGCGTGGCCATGGTGTTCAGTGGCGTGCGGCATTTCCGCCACTAAGCGTTTTTTGCCTGAGACGAAAAAGCCACCTTCAGGTGGCTTTTTTATTAACTCTTCAGCATTCGTCATTGCGAGCGTAGCGTGGCAATCCATGACCCATGGACTTCCTGGATTGCCGCGTCGCTGCCCGCCACGTCGCTACGCTCCTCGCGGCTAAAGGCTTTTGCAATGACGATGCCGGGAACAGCTGGGCAGTTGCCTTTTTTATATAAAATAGGGCTGTAGCCCCCGTGGAATAAGCACTAGCAGCTATTTTTTTTATAGCAACTTGAAAACCTCTGTCGCTGCCGCAACAGTCTCGGCAATGTCGGCATCGGTATGCGCGGCGCTCATGAACCCGGCTTCGTACAGCGCCGGTGCAAAGTACACGCCGCGGTCGAGCATGCCGTGAAAGAAAGTGTTGAATCGCGTGTTGTCAGTGGTCATCACTTTGGCATAGTTCTGCGGCAGGGCATCAAAGAAGAAGAAGCCGAACATGCCGCCTTGCGCGTCGCCACAAAACGCAATGCCCGCCTGTTGGGCAGCACCGCTCAGACCGCTGACCAGTGCCTGCGTCTTGCTGCTCAAGGCTTCATAAAACCCGGGCTTGCTGATCTCGGCCAGGGTAGCCAGTCCGCAAGCGGTCGCCACCGGATTGCCAGACAAGGTGCCCGCCTGGTAGACCGTGCCCAACGGCGCCAGATGTTCCATCACAGCGCGCTTGGCGCCAAAGGCCGCCAGCGGCATGCCGCCGCCAATCACCTTGCCCATGACCGTCATGTCAGGCTCGAAGCCGGGGATGCTCTGGGCGTACAGGCCCTGGGCGCTGCCGGGGGCAACGCGAAAACCCGTCATCACCTCGTCAAATAGCAGCAGCGCGCCGTAGTCGGTACACAGCTCGCGGCAACGCTTCATGAAGGGCACCGAGGCGCGCACGAAATTCATGTTGCCCGCAATCGGCTCGATGATCAGGCAGGCCATGTCTTTGCCGTGCAGCACAAAGGCTTCTTCCAATTGCTGGACGTTGTTGTACTCCAGCACCAGCGTGTGCTGCACCACTTCCGGCGGCACGCCGGCGCTGGTGGGGTTGCCAAAGGTGGCCAGGCCTGAACCGGCTTTGACCAAGAGCGCATCGGCATGGCCGTGATAGCAGCCTTCAAACTTCAAAATCTTGCTGCGACCGGTGGCACCGCGTGCCAAGCGAATGGCGCTCATGGCGGCTTCGGTGCCTGAGCTGACGAGTCGCACCATGTCCATCGAGGGCACCAGCTTGAGGATGGCTTCGACCAGCTCCACTTCGCGCTCGGTGGGTGCGCCAAACGACAAGCCTTCCAGCACAGCGCTTTGCACTGCATGGATGACGGCAGGGTGGCCGTGGCCCAGGATCATCGGTCCCCAGGAGCCGATGTAGTCGATGTAGCGCTGGTCGTTGGCATCCCAGAAGTGGGCACCTTGTGCGCGGGTCACAAAGCGCGGTGTTCCACCGACGGCCTTGAAGGCGCGAACGGGAGAATTCACGCCACCGGGAATGACTTGCCTGGCACGTTCGAACAGGGTGTGGTTGCGGTCAATGTTGGTTGTCATGGGGCGATGCTTCCTGCGGGTTCAGTGTTGAAAAGGTATCGGTTGGCGATGCTTCATTGTCGGTGTCTGCGGGTTGCGCCCAAAACAGCCGGTCAGGCACCACATGGCCCATGCCGGGACGAAAACCGCCCACCAGGCAGCGTTCGAGGTAGCTCAGGGACTCGGAAAAAGCAACAGTCAGTTCGCAGCCACTGGCAAGCAAGGCCGTGAAGGAGGCCGACAAAGTGTCACCCGCTCCGACAAAGGTCGCTTCAATGCGTGTGACGCGTTCACTGGTCAGCACGGCTTGTGGGGAAGCCAGGGTGTTCTCGAGCCCGCGCTCAAACGCGCCAATGCCGGTCACCAGGGTCAGGCTGGCACCCTGTTCGCCGGCGGCCACGGCAATGTCGCGGGCGCTAGGGGGTCGCTCGGTGCTCCAGTGCGGCAGCAACCAGCGCCACAGGGTGCTGTGGCTGCCAATCAACACCGTGGTTTGCGGCATGATGAGTTCGGTGAAGGCATCGTGGTAGGCATCAATCTGGTCTTCAGTCCACCAGGACAGGTCGGGCATGTGGGCAATCAGTGGCACATCGGCGTAGTCGGCCGACAGCCCCGCGACCACCCCGAGGTTGTCAGGCGTGCCGGCAAAACCGAGTTTGATGGCCTGTACCTCAATGTCTTCCAGCACGGCCCGGGCTTGTTCGCCGACGGCTTCGTCATCGAGGGCGAAAAAATCAAAAATACGCGCGGTGTCGCGGGCATATACACCGGTCAGGATGGGCAGCGCATGGGCACCCACCGAGGCGATAGCCCCGATGTCTGCCGACAGGCCAGCGGCACCACTGGGGTCGTTGGCATTGAAGACCAGAACGCAAGCCGGCGTTTCAGGCGCAGTTGACGCGTCGTCGCCAGCAGTAAGCGGGGTGATGGGCATGGGAGACTTGACGGATTTCTTCAGGCAAAATGGCGGTTCGATGTCGGGGGTTGCTTGCAAGGCCCGTCAATATTTAACTGGTGTGCAGCGCACGCCGCATTCTATTTGAAGGCTTTTCAAGCTGTGACTTCTACAACAACCTGGATGTGTCTGATTTGTGGCTGGATTTATGATGAAGCTACCGGTGACCCGGAGCACGGCGTGCCGCCCGGCACCCCGTGGCAGCAAGTGCCACTGAATTGGGTTTGCCCCGAGTGTGCTGCCCGCAAGGAAGATTTTGAAATGGTGCAGATTTAGCGCGCAACAGTGGGTACGATGTCTACTGTCGGTTTTTCGGCAAGATGAAGTCAACACGGGAGTGAACTCTGGTGAATACGACTGGATCCAATTTAAAAATTTTGGTGGTTGACGATAGCAACACCATCAGGCGCAGCGCCGAAATTTTTCTGAAGGCCGGCAAGTACGATGTGGTGCTGGCCGAGGACGGCTTTGATGCCTTGGCCAAGGTCAGCGACTGCCATCCTGATCTGATTTTTTGCGATATTTTGATGCCCCGTCTGGACGGGTACCAAACCTGCGCCATCATCAAGCGCAATGCCAAGTTTGCCAATGTGCCGATCGTCATGCTCTCGTCCAAAGATGGGGTGTTTGACAAGGCGCGCGGGCGCATGGTGGGCGCGCAGGACTACCTGACCAAGCCTTTCACCAAAGACCAGTTGCTCAAAGCGGTCGAAACCTTTGGTGCTGCGGCGCAAGGAGTGGTGTCTTGACCATTCATGACGTGCTGGTGGTGGATGATTCAAAAACCGAATTGATGTTTTTGACGGATGTCCTCAGAAAAAACGGGTTTACCGTGCGCACCGCCGAGGGTGCTGACGAGGCGCTCAAACGTCTTGAAGATCACAAGCCGGATCTTATTTTGATGGACGTGGTGATGCCTGGGAAAAATGGTTTTCAGCTGACCCGGTCAATCAGCCGCACACCGCTCTACGCTGACATTCCAATCATCTTGTGCACCAGCAAAAACCTCGAAACTGATCGGGTGTGGGGTTTGCGTCAAGGGGCCAAAGATTACATAACCAAGCCCATCAATCCGGCTGTTTTGATGGAAAAGATCAAGGCTTTGGGTTAACTTGGGCGCACGCCATGGCCAATAAACAAGCCCTCAAAGACCTCCAGATACGTCTTGCAGAAAGGCTGCATTCTGCCCGCACTGAGGCCGTTTCTCCGGCTTGGCTGGCTGTTGTGGCGGGGCCAGCCAAATTCTTGTTGCCGCTGGCGCAGTCTGGCGAGATATTTCCGTTGACGCTGGTTAATCCGGTGCCGTACACGCAGCCCTGGTTTACTGGTGTTGTCAATTTGCGCGGCGGCTTGTATGGCGTTGTGGATATGGCCCAATTTCTGGGGGTGGCCACCGGCCGCTCCGAGCGTTCGTTGGCAGAGTCCTGGTTGGTCACGTTTAATCCGGAGCTTGAGCTCAACTGTGCCTTGATGGTGGATGGCCTAGTGGGTATGCGCAGGCAGGATGCGTTTGCACAGGTGGAACCGGCCAAGCCCGACGCACCCGTTTTTTTTGGCAAAAAGTTCGTCGATACCCAAGGGGAGCCTTGGCAGGAAATTGACTTGCGTGCGTTGTCGCAGATGCCGAGGTTCTTGGGTATTGGCGTTTGAATTTCAATATAGGGTTTTGTCATGGCCTTCCTTGATCAACTGAAAAATAGGCTGAGGGGTTTGCGCTCTACAGCGGAGTCAGACTCGCGTTTGAGCATGGGCGCGCCGGAGTCGGTCTACCATTCTGATGATGATGTGAAGTCGGGGCAGACACAGTACGGCGAAGTCGATAGCGCCTCAGGCGCTACGGCGCGCCTCTCTGCAGTCAATACGCCGGACGCGGTATCTGATTTGGTTGGCCTTCCCTTGTTGGGAAAAAAGACGGTTCGGCAACACCAACGGCTGCTATCGATCTTGCTAGCGCTATCTCTGATCTTGCTGATCGTTTTGGTTGCGCTGGGTTGGAGCAAGGCGGAGCGCACGGATCAGCAACTGAACGCCGTTGGGCAGTCGTTGATTCAATCGCAGCGCTTGGACAAGTCGGTATCACAAGCTTTGGTGGGCGATGCCAAGGCGTTTGCGGATGTTGCGCAAAGCGCGCAGATTCTGGTCCGGACGGTGCGGGGCTTGCAGGCGGGTGATGCCGATTTGCACCTGGCTGCCTTGGGCGCAGACTACAGCGCCACGCTGGACAAGACCATGCCCTTGGTGGCGCGCGCTGAAAAGAGTGCCAACACCCTGCTGGCACAGAAAAAAATTCTGACCGACATCGCCTTGGCCCAGCGTGTGATCAACCGTCAATCTTCTGAATTGTTTGACATCGCAGAAGCCGTTGCGGTGATGAAGCAGCAGCAAAATGCACCGGTGGCCGAGATCGTGGCTGCCGGCCAGCTGGTCATGCTGACCCAACGTATCGGCAAGTCATCGAGTGATTTGTTGACAGGGGAGGGGGTCAACCCAAAGGCGGTGTTTTTGCTTGGCAAAGACCTGAGTTTGTTTCAGGAAACGGCCGATGGCCTGCTCAATGGCAGTTCTGCATTGCGTTTGACTGCAGCGGACGATCCGCAGGTGCGTGAAAAACTCACGACCTTGCTCAAGTTTTTTAAGGAAACCGGCGCGCAAGGGGCTGTCATTCTGGATAGCTTGCAAGGGCTGGTGGCAGCGCGTGAGGCCCAAATTACTGTTTTGACCGACAGCGAAGTGCTGCGCAAGGACCTTGAAGAACTGCACGCGACTTTGTTGACGCAAACAGGTCTGGGCACCATCGCGTTGATCGCCATGACTGTCGCTGCCTTGTTGGCCTTGCTCAGTGCCGGTGGACTGCTTTACGTGCAACTGCTGGGCAGCCGGCAGCGTCAGGGCGCAGCTGACGCGCAGCGGCGTGACGCCCAGCGGCTTGAGCGCGAGGCCAAGCGCGTCAATGATGCCAACCAGGCGGCGATTTTGCGGCTGATGAATGAGCTGCAGGCGGTGGCCGAGGGCGACCTGACCCAAGAGGCCACGGTGACTGAAGACATTACCGGCGCCATTGCCGATTCGGTTAATTACACCGTGGAGGAGTTGCGCTCCTTGGTGGGTAACGTTCAGAACACGGCCGCCAAGGTGGCCCAAACAACCGCTGAGGTAGACCTTACCTCAACCGAGTTGCTGGCCGCGTCCAACGAGCAGTTGCACGAAATTCGCGAGACCGGCCGCTCGGTGGTGGACATGGCGGCGCGCATCAACCAGGTGTCAACCCGCGCCCAGGAGTCGGCTGACGTGGCAAGGCAGTCGTTGCAGGCGGCTGAAGTAGGCTTGAAGGCCGTGCAGAACGCCATCGGCGGCATGAATGCCATTCGCGACCAGATTCAGGACACCTCCAAGCGCATCAAGCGTCTGGGCGAGTCATCACAAGAAATTGGCGAGATCACTGAGCTGATTTCGGACATTACCGAGCAGACCAATGTGTTGGCGCTCAACGCCGCCATTCAGGCAGCCTCAGCGGGCGATGCCGGGCGCGGCTTTTCGGTGGTGGCCGAAGAAGTGCAACGACTCGCCGAGCGGTCGGCCGATGCCACCCGGCAAATTGCCGCGCTGGTCAAGGCCATTCAGGCCGATACCCAGGATGCCGTGGGTGCCATGGAGCGCTCCACACAAGGCGTGGTGGCTGGTGCCAAACTGTCCGACAACGCCGGTGCCGCGCTGACTGAAATCGACCAGGTGTCGCGCCGGCTGGCGGAGTTGATTGAGCAAATTTCCGAGTCCACCTTGCGGGAAGCCAATTTGGCCAACGAGGTGGCCGGCAACATTGAGCATATTTTTGCCGTAACCGAGCAAACTGGCGAAGGCACGCGCACCACAGCGGCCCAGGTGCGCGAACTCTCCAGAATGGCAGAGGACTTGCGCCAGTCGGTGGCGCGGTTCCGGATTGCCTGAGACTGTTCGATTTGTTTCCCCTCTGACGGATTGACCCATGCACCCTCAAGCTGAACTGACTGGAGATAGCGCCCTTGCCGAGCCGGATTTGGGGCCGCTGGCATGGGTGCTGGATGAATTGCGAAAGTCGCTCGATGGCGCTACCAAGGCGCTCAGGCGGTTTGTTCGTGATGCAGAGTTGTCGCGTGGATCAGACCTCGGCGAGCTTGATGCCAGCCAGTTGCGCATTGCCCGCCAGCAGTTGCATCAAGCCGTGGGTGCCCTGGAAATGGTCGGGCTTGAAGTGCCCGCCAAGATGCTGCGGGCGATGGAGGCGTTGGCGCAAAAATTTGTGCAACGTCCTGAAATCTGCAGCGATGAAGCCGCACTGAAGGTAGAGCGGGCCAGCTTTGCGCTGACGGACTATCTGGAGGGCTTGCTCAAAGGCAAGGAGTCTTCGGCGGTGGCCTTGTTCCCGCAATACCGCGATGTGCTGGTTTTGGCAGGCGATGACCGGGTGCACCCGGCAGACTTGTGGTTGCACGACTGGCGCTGGATTGATGTGATGGTGCCCAAGTCGGTGCCGCCCCTGTCGTATGACTCGGCGGTGCGCTCGCGTATTGATGGCCATATTCTCAATGTTGTCAAGTCAGCCTATGTGCCATCAGCCCGGGCGATGTGCGACATCAGTCTGAGCTTTGCCGCCGCGCAAACCGATCTGCACCCGCGTGTGTTCTGGGCTATTTCGGCGGCTTATTTTGAGGCGGTTGCATTAGGCTTGTGCGCTTCGGATATTTACGCCAAGCGAGCCGCTTCACGCATCTTGCTGCAATACAGAACGCTGGCGCGTGGCGAGCCGGATGTCTCTGAGCGACTGGTGCAGGACTTGTTGTTCTTTTGCGCCCAGGCTGCGTTGCCCACGGCCCAGAACGCGCCTGCCCTGAACGCCGTTCGCCAGGCATATGGCTTGGTGCCGGTGGCCCATATTGACTACGAAAAGCCGCAGTTTGGTCGTTTTGATCCGGCTTTGCTGGCGCAGGCGCGCAAGCGTATTTCGGCGGCCACCGAGACCTGGTCGTCGCTGTCGGGTGGCGAGGCCCACCGGATTGCGGTGGCGGTTGACCAGTTCAGTCTGGTCAGTGACTCGATTGTCAAGCTGCACCCCGACAGTGCGGAGCTGGCTGCCGCTTTGTCGCGCGCCTTGGAGGTCGTCGCCCGTTCGGGCAAGGCACCGGTGCCGGCACTGGCCATGGAGGTGGCAACCGCCGTGTTGTACCTGGAAGCGGCTTACGAGGACATGGGGCCGACCAGCGATGAGATGGTGGAGCGCAGCCGCCGCTTGGCGCAGCGCCTGGACCATGTCATCGCCGGTGGCCAGCCCGAGCCGCTCGACGGCTGGATGGAGGAACTCTACCGCCGGGTCAGTGACCGCCAGATCATGGGCAGTGTGGTTGACGAGTTGCGCACCACCCTGGGTGAGGTTGAGACTTCCCTGGATGCTTTTTTCCGCCGTCCGAACGACAAACTTCCGCTGCAAGAGGTGCCAGGCCGCTTGGCCCAGATGCGGGGCGTTTTTTCGGTGCTGGGGCTCGACCAAGCCGCGCTGGCGGCATTGCGCATGCGCGACCGGGTGGAACAGTGCCTGTCGGAAAACTTCAACATAGCGGCCGCCTCAGCAGAAACGTTTGAAAAGCTGGGCAACAGCCTGGGGGCGATGGGTTTCCTGATTGACATGCTGAGCTATCAGCGTGAGTTGGCAAAAAAACTCTTTGTGTACGACGAAGCGCTCGGAGAGTTTCGCTCGGTGATGGGGCGGCAAAAATCAGCCGCTGTCGCTGAGGTCATTGAAGCGCCAACGCCTGAACTTGTTGCTGCGCCGGTGGACGAAGAGGATGATGGTGCCGAGTTGCGTTCTATCTTCATCGAGGAAGCCCGCGAGGTGGTGGGCAGTGGGTCGGCAGCCATTGCCGCGCTGCAGGCTCACAGCGGTGATATGGGTCAGCTCACCGGCCTGCGCCGTGCTTTCCATACCCTGAAGGGCAGTTCGCGCATGGTCGGGCTGACTGAATTTGGCGAGGCAGCCTGGTCACTTGAACAGGTACTCAACGCCTGGCTGCCGCAGCAAGAGCCCGCCAGCGACGAGCTGCTCAAGCTCACCGGGCAAGCCATGGAAGGTTTTGGCCGTTGGATTGAGGATATTGCCAATGGCTCCGATGCCCACTGGAGTGCCAAGCCCTTTCGCCAGGCTGCAGACCGCTTGCGACTGGACGAGATGGGGAGCGACCTCGTTCTGCCTGGTCAAACACAGCCGGTTGCTGAGGCCGCACCAGCGGTGGCGTTGCCCATGGCAGACGTGCCGGACGAGCCGGATGCGCAGGACGAACACGATGCTGCTCGCCCCGAATTCTCGGCAACGCAAATCGTAGATTTTGATGCCACCCAACTGCATGATGTCGACGACCTGACATTCGGTTTGGTGGCTGAGCCAGAAGACCTGCTTGACCTGTCCTTTGGCGATCTTGCCCCGGTAAAGCCGGTAGAGCCTGTTGCGGCACAGCCAGAACCAGAACCAGAACCAGAACCAGTGCCAGAGCCAGAGCCAGAGCCAGAGCCAGAGCCAGAGCCAGAGCCAGAGCCAGAGCCAGTGCCAGAGCCAGTGCCAGTGCCAGTGCCAGTGCTCGAACCTGAGTTGGACGAGCAAGTCAAGGTGATTGGTTCATTGCGGATTGGTCTTGCGCTGTACAACGTCTACCTGAACGAGGCAGACGAATGGTCGCGCCGCCTGTTGACCGAGCTGACGGAGTGGTCGCTGGAGCTGGAGCAGCCGCTGGGCGACACGCCCGTTGGGCTGGCACATTCGCTGGCGGGCAGTTCGGCTACGGTCGGCTTCATGGGCTTGTCCGAACTGGCCCGGGCGCTGGAGCACGCATTGGAGCATGTGCAACTGGGCGGGGCTGGTTTGCCGGCGCATGCAGCGTTGTTTGTCGACGTTGCAGAAGACATTCGACGCTTGTTGCACCAGTTTGCCGCCGGCTTTCTCAAGCAGCCAGACCCGGAGCAGCTGGCTGCCCTGCGGGCTGTGTTGGAAACTCAGTGGGCACCCCCTGGGGTGGAGCCAGCGTTGCCACCCGAGTCGCCAGAAAGTAGTCTGGTGCCAGAGCCAGAGCCTGAGCCAGAGCCAGAGCCAGAGCCTGAGCCAGAGCCAGAGCCAGAGCCTGAGCCAGAGCCTGAGCTGCCGATACCGACACAACCGCTTGCTCACGTGGTTCCAATCAAGGTCGCAGCGCCACTGGAAGACGATGAAATCGAGGCGGTTGACGCGCTGGATGTCGATCTGTTTGCGATTTTTGAAGAAGAGGCACTT
>JBBQLQ010000097.1:0-12969 GCA_038328055.1 Burkholderiales bacterium | reverse complement strand
CCCAAAGCGGGTGTAGATGAGACCAACGTGTACCTGGGCTCCCTGCCATCAGTATCCGATGACTTTCGTTCTCAAAACCACTTAAGTTCAGACCTCCTGATGCGTATAGGCACAGTTTGCTTTTTTCAAGAATAGGACTGGCATTTGTAGGAGCGGCGGCAGGCGCGAATTCGGGCTTGCCAGCCCTCCCACAAAGTCACGACCAGCCCTCCCTCAAAGTCACAACCAGCCTTCCCACAAAGTTACAACCAGGCTTTCACCTAGCCCAATGGATTCCATGCGGATCAGGCAGTCTGAAGTTGGCCCCCTGACCGTAGGGGGCAGACCGCGCCAATTCCGACTGACACCACATCGGCGGAAAAACTCCGCCGATGTGGGCTTACAACCCCTATTGCGCAGCTTTTTTCAAAATCGCATAAATCTCGTCTTTCAGGGCGAGTTTTTCTTTCTTGATCTGCTCAATTTCTTCCGGGGTGGCGGGCTCGACCCGCGCCACCATGCGCTTGACTTGCTTGTCGGGCGCGTTGTGCCGTGAAAACTGGGCGGCGAAAGGGGCATCGCTAGTCTTGAGCTGGGTGATGAGATCGCGGTATTCAGGAAACATGAAGACTCCCGACGTTGAGCCGGTGGTTGCGCTTACCGCAGTTGGCCCCTTTCCCGGCATAGCCGGTGGCGGCAATCACCACGCCAACAAAGGCAAAGCTCGACCCCAGGCCAAAAAGCGCATGCGGCTCTGCAGGTTAATAAAATATATACAAAAACGTGCTCTAGCCCTTATAAACAGTGCGCATACAGCTATTTAATTTGTAGCGTACTGCACACGCCAAAGTATTCAGGTTTTGGGTGCCAGCACCGCCATGGTGATGCGCGACGCGCAGGTCGGCTCACCGGCTTCATTGACCATGTCGATCTGCCACACCTGGGTGGTGCGGCCAATGTGAACAGGGCGGGCGGTGCCAGTGACCCAGCCGGTTTTGACGCTTCGCAGGTGGTTGGCGTTGATATCCAGTCCCACTGCCTGGTGACCCACTGGGCACGCACAGTTGGCGGCCACCGAGCCCAAGGTTTCGGCCAACACCACACTGACACCGCCATGCAGCAGGCCAAAGGGCTGGCGGGTGCGCTCGTCTACCGGTACCCGGGCGGTGATGAAGTCGTCACCCACTTCGAGAAATTCAATGCCCAAATGGCTGACTGCGGTGTTGACACTGTTGGCGGTGAGTTCGGCCACTGATATCGGGAGTTGCCAAATACGCATGCGTGAATTCCAAGAAAAAAGGTGGCACCACTATAGGCCCAAGTGGTTGCCACCTTCAGGTGTGATGCAGTCGCGTGGGTTACATCATGCCCAGCATGCGCGGGAACCACAGCGACAGGCCTGGCCAGTAGGTCACCACGCCCAGGAAGCACAGCATGGCCAGCAACCACGGCCACACCGCGATGGTGAGTTCGGTGATACCCATCTTGGTGATGCCCGAGGCCACGTACAAGTTCAGCCCGACCGGTGGGTGACACATGCCAACTTCCATATTGACCACCATGATGATGCCGAAGTGCACCGGGTCAATACCCAGTTTGATGGCGACCGGGAACAGGATTGGTGCGAAGATCAGCACAATGCTGGAGGGCTCCATGAAGTTGCCCGCCAGCAGCAAAATCACGTTGACGGCCAACAAGAAGGTGATCATGCCCAAGCCGTTACCCAGCATCCAGTCAGCCAGCGCCTGCGGAATATTCTCATTGGTCATGATGAAGGAGAACAGCACCGCATTGGTGATGATGTACAGCAGCATGGCCGACATGTTGGCCGAGTTGAGGAGCACCCTGGGCACGTCTTTCAGGCCCATGTCCTTGTAGATAAATACAGCCACCACAAAGGCATAAACCGCGCTCAGGGCCGCTGCCTCGGTGGGGGTGAACATGCCGGAATAAATGCCGCCCATCACGATGACGATCAGTAACAAGCCCCAGGCAGAGGCCTTGAAGGTTTTGAAACGCTCGGCCCAACTGGCCTTGGGCAGGCGAGGGTAATTGAACTTTTTGGCGCGGTAAAACGTGACCCCACCCAGCGTGGCAGCCAAGGCCAGGCCCGGAATCACACCGGCCATGAACAAGGCCCCCACCGAGGTGTTGGTGGCTACCGAGTACATCACCATCACGATGGAAGGCGGAATCAAAATTCCCAGTGCGCCCGAGGTGGTGATGACCCCGGCCCCAAATGACTTCGGAAAACCGGCCTTGACCATGGCCGGCAGCAGAATCGAGCCAATCGCCACCACGGTGGCCGGGCTGGAGCCCGACACGGCGGCAAACAAGGCGCAGCCCAGCACACCCGACAGGCCCAGTCCACCATACCAGTGGCCGACCATGCTGGACGCAAAGTTGATCATGCGCCGGGCCACTCCGCCGTGGGTTAAAAAGTTGCCCGCCAGAATAAAGAACGGGATCGCCATGATCTCGAACTTTTCAATGCCGGTAAACAGCTTGAGCGCCACCGCTTCCAGCGGCACATCGGTAAAACCAAACAAAAAAGTCAGCACGGTCAGACCAAGCGAGATCGAGATCGGCATGCCGGTGAGCATCAGCCCTATCAGCAGGATGAAAATGATCGCGGCGTTCATTTGGCAGCCTCTTCTTCCAGGCCGTCAACGTGACCATGGTCGTGGTGGGGTAGTTCGCCAGTTTTGATAAAACTGACCAGCACCTGTAAAAATCGGAAACACATCAGACTGGAGCCCAGCGGCACGGCGCTGTAGACCATCCAGGTGGGCCATTCCAGGTCGGGGGTGGTGGGCCCTTCGGGGATGCCCTCCACCGACAGACCCAGCAGCTTGTACCAAAAGTAATGGGCCCCGTTTTCCCAGACAAAGCCGGCAGCCAGAGCGCCCACAATGGCGGTAAACAGGGCACCGGCGCACAAACCAAAGATGATGAATTTGTTGCGCATCTTCTCGTCCAGCCGGTTGATCAGCACGTCCACCCCGACGTGGATGCCGGTGCGCACGCCATAGGCCGCGCCAAACTTGCACATCCAGACAAACATGATGATGGTCAGCTCCTGCGCCCAGCTCATGCTCAGGCTCAGTAGCCAGTCCTGCAGGCCGGGTATGGCTAAGCCTGCCGCATAGCGGTGCACCACCGCCACAAAGATGATCAGCGTGGCGCCGCCCATCAGGAAGGTAACCAGCCACTCTTCCAAGTGATCAAGAATTTTCATGTTTCAATCCACGCCCCTTGCGGAGCGAATTTGTAGTGCAGTGGGTGGTCGAGTTGGTTTACAGCGTATTGGGATCAAAACCGGTGGCTTTGTAAAACTCCTGCAGTGTTTCTTTGCCCACGCGGTCAGCCATCTTGGTATGTGTGGGAGCCATGGCCTTCTTCAGCGCCATGCGTTCTTCCTTGGTGGGGACGTACACCGTGGTCTTGCCGCTCTTTTTCACACCGTCAAGGGACATGTCGTTTTCTTCCTGGGCAATCTTGTTGGCGTAAACGGTGGACTCCTTCATGGCGACTTCCAGCTGACCGCGCACGTCCGCCGGCAGGCCATCCCAGAACTTCTTGTTGACGATGACCGCATAGCCCAGATAGCCGTGGTTGGTCAGCGAGAGGTGCTTTTGCACTTCATGCATCTTTTGGGTGTAGAAGTTGGAAATCGGGTTTTCGGTGCCATCGACCACGCCGGTTTGCAGTGCCTGGTAGACCTCCGAAAACGCCATCACTTGCGGAATGCCGCCGACCGAGCGAATCTCTTCTTCCAGCACCTTGGAAGATTGAATACGGAATTTTTTGCCTTTGTAATCAGCCGGATTCTTCAAGGGCGTGTTGGCCGAGAACGACTTGAAGCCGTTGTCCCAATAAGCCAGGCCCTTGATGCCTTTGGGCTCCAGCTTGGCCAGCAGTCCAGCACCGACCGGGCCCTGGGTGACCTTGTGCAGATCAGCCGTGTCGTCAAACATGAAGGGGAAGTCAAACGCCTCAAACTCTTTCACGCCCAAGGGGCCGAACTTGGCCAGTGAAGGTGCCAGCATTTGCACCGAGCCAATTTGCAGGGCTTCCATTTCTTCCTTGTCTTTGTACAAGGCGCTGTTGGCATAGACCTCGACCTTGACCTTGCCCTTGGTCAGTTCGGCGGCCTTGTTGGCAAAGAACAAAGCAGCCTTGCCTTTGGGTGTGTCAACCGCCACCACGTGGCTGAACTTGATGATGGTCTGGGCACCAGCGCTCAAACCGACAGCCAGCAGGGCAGCGGCCAGGATTGTTTTCAATTTCATGGATGTCTCCTATGGGAAAAAATGGACTTTGGTTAGGCGAAACAGCTGCAGATTAGCGTCCGCCCGATGGTCGGGCAACTGTGGCCTTCAACAGCTAGGGTTTACCCCCAACCAAACGCATTCAAATCACACGCTGCGCCAGCGCTTCACGCAAAAACATCATCCAGGTCGACCCAATGCGCTGTTCAAGCGACAGTTGCACCGGCTGCACCGCCTGACGCAGCAGCGCACGCTGCCCGTCGGTCAAAGTGTGAATGCGGGTGGTGCCAGCCTGGCGCAACTGCAGCAGGGCCTGGTCGTTTTGCGCATCGGCAATCTGGTTGGCGTAGACCAGCGACTCTTGCATTGCCTGGTTGATCAGCACCCGGTCGGTGTCCTTCAGGTGCTGCCAAAAGCGCTGATTGGTCACCACCGCGTAGCCCAGGTAACCGTGGTCGGTCAGGCTCAGATCGCTTTGCACCTCATGCATGCCTTGTGTCCAGAAATTCGACACAGGGTTCTCCGTGCCATCCACCACGCCGCTGGCCAGCGCACGGCGCGTTTCGCTGAAAGCCAGTGTGACCGGCCTGGCACCCAGCGCGCGCATTTGTGCGGCGATCACCCGTGAGGCCTGCACCCGCATGCGCAAGCCAATAAAGTCAGCCGTTGCCAGCAGCGGTCGGTTAGCGCTCATCTGTTTGAAGCCGTTGTCAAAAAATCCCAAACCCACCAAGCCTTGGCGCTCCAGCCCCTTGAGCAGCCGTTGACCCAGCGGCCCCTGCGTGACACGCCGCACGTCGGAGAGCTCTTCAAACAGAAATGGCAAATCAAACATCTCGAATTCCGGCAAACCGATGCGCCCAAATTTGGACAACGAAGGTGCCACCAGATCAACCGCACCGAGTTGCAGCGCCTGCATTTCATCGCGGTCACCATAGAGCTGGCCATTGGGAAAGACCTGCACCCCAATGCGCCCGCCAGAGCGTTGCTCCACCAGCGCCTTGAACCGGTTGGCCGCCAGCCCTTTGGGGGTTTCTTCGGCCACCACATGAGAAAACCGCAGGGTGATGTCGGGCCTGGCCGTGGCGTGGCCGCTGCCATGACTCAGCGCCACAGCCGCCAGTGCACCCAGGCAGCCCCGGCGGCTTAAAGCCGGTGTTTGCAGGTCGCGGTGGTCAGGCAAAGGCATGCTGGCTATTATGCGAGGTGATGGATGGAGACCGTATTTTCATGTTGAACCGATGACCCAAAAAGCTCGCCCTGTTGCTGACCAGTCGCTTGACTTTGCCTTGCTGCAACAGTCGGCCGCGCGCCACGCCGGGCGCAACCGGCAGGCGCTGCTGTGGCTGCTGGGTTTGCTGACCTTGCTGGCAGGCTCGGTGGTGGCTTTGTTGCTGTACCTGAACAATTTTGAGGAAGAAGAGGCGGCACGCCGGCGCGCCGCCGATGCCCAATGGCTGGAGCAAAGCGTGCAGTTTCACTTTCGCCGCCTGGAAGACGACTTGTTGGTGCTGGCGCGTCAGGCGGTGCTGCAGGGTGCTGACACGCCCCAACCTTTCTCACCCAGCACGCTGCAGGGCGGGCTGCTGTGGCGCGAACCAGGTGTATTGCTCTCCAACGGCTGGATTGCCGCTGGCCAGCTCAGTGACCTTCGTGTCGGGCCCGAGCGCTGGCAGATAGACCGCGGGGCCCATCCTGAAAATACCCAGGCGCTGGCCATCATGCAAACCACCACCGAAGGCTTGCGTCGATCCGCCTACGCGGGTGTGATGCTGCGCGCCGACGGCACATCCACCGACTTGGTCTGGCTGGCGGTACCGTTTTTTGACCGCGGTCAGTTTGCCGGCAACTACCTGGCTGCGGTGTCGCTGAAACGCGCGCTTGCCGCACTGGTGCCGGACTGGTTCACACAGGACCACAGTGTTCAACTGTTGCCCGTTGACCCAGGCGGGGGCGCAGGCGCCCAGCCGGACAACACCGCCTACCGGGTGGCGCTAAACCTGCCCGGCACCGACCTGTTCTTGCAGGTGGCCCTGACCAGCGCACAGCCGGCCACCGTGCCACGCATCTTTTTTTTGGTAGCGCTGTTGTTTTTGCTGGGGATGCTGGTGGCGCTGTACGCACTGCGGCGCGATTTTGTGAAACGCCAGCAAGTGCAGGCCTTGCTGCGGGCCCAGGTGGCGCTGCGAACGGCGATGGAAAACTCGGTCACTATTGGCCTGCGCGCCTGGGACCTGCAGGGCCGCATTTTGTACGTCAACGATGCTTTTGCACGCATGGTTGGCTACAGCGCCAGCGAACTGACCGGCTTGTCGACCCCGTTCCCTTATTGGCCGCTTCAGCAGCACGATGCCCTGGGGCGAGTTCATGAAAGCATCATGGCGCAAGGCACACAGGGTGAAGGTGTGGAGGTGCAGTTTCAGCACCGCAGCGGCCATTTGATCGACGTGCTGATTCACGAAGCACCGCTCAATACCGCCGCGGGTGTGCAGGTTGGCTGGATGAGTTCGGTGTTGGACATCAGCGAACGCAAACGCGCCCAGCGCATGGCCGCAGCGCAGCAAGAAAAGCTCGAAGCCTCGGGACGGCTGGTGGCCGTAGGTGAGGTGGCCTCCACCCTGGCCCATGAACTCAACCAGCCATTGGGGGCGTTGAGCAGCTTTGCCAATGGTCTGCTCAACCGCCTGCACGATCACAGCATCAGCCTGCCGGAGTTGCTGCCGGTGGTGGAGCGCATGGCCCGGCTGGCCGACCGTGCGGGAGGCATTATTCGCCGCGTCAACGACTTTGCCCGCCGACGTGAAATGTCGCGCCAACGGCTTGATCTGGTAACCCTGGTACAGCGCGTGCTCACCAGTGCCGCCAGTGGGGCCGAGGTGCCGACCGACTGGGCCGCCCCCGATCGTCCCATCTGGGTCGATGCCGACGAGCTGCTGCTGGAGCATCTGATGAACAACCTGATCAGCAACGCCCAGCATTGGGCAGCCCAGGAAAGCCTTCGCTTGCAGGGTGCGCAAGTATGGTTGGATGTGCGCCCGGACAATGCGCAAGGCATGGCGGTGCTGTCGGTAGCCGACACCGGCCCGGGTGTGAGCGAAGACGCGCTCGACACCATCTTTAACGCGTTTGTCAGCCGCAAAGAAGGCGGCATGGGCATGGGGCTGGCCATTTGCCGCTCGATTGTGGAAGCGCACCACGGGCGCATTGAAGTCGGGCGCGACGCGCTGCTGGGCGGTGCCCGTTTTACCGTATTTTTGCCGTTGGCAGACCTTCAGGACAAATCATGATTCGACCCGGCATTCACATTGTGGACGACGACCCCGACATTCGAGACGGCCTGGCCTGGCTGTTTGATTCACGCGGCTACGCGCCCACCACCTGGGACGGTGGCCAGGTTTTTTTGGATGCACTGCGCCAGCGCAAGCCCGACTGGGGGCAGGCCGTGGTGCTGCTGGATGTGCGCATGGCACCGATCTCGGGGCTGGTCACTTTTGAGCAACTCAAGGCACTGGGTTGCCCGTGGCCGGTGCTTTTTTTGACCGGTAACGGCGATGTCAGCATGGCAGTCGCTGCGGTGAAGAATGGGGCCTGGGACTTTCTGGAAAAGCCCTTTCATGACAACGAACTGGTCGACCGTGTGGCCCAAGCGCTGGCCGCCGCCACCGCGCAGATAGAGGGCGATGTCGAGGCGCAGCGGCTACGCCAGGCACTCACATCGCTGAGTCCGCGCGAGCGGGAGGTATTGGACGAATTGATTCGCGGCCACTACAACAAAAACATCGCCGACCACCTGGGCATCACCCCGCGCACGGTAGAGTTTCACCGTGCCAATATTTTTGACAAGATGGGGGTCGATTCAGCCGTTGAGCTGGCGCACAAGCTGGGGCGGCTTCAGCCTTTGGGGGAACGGTGAAGGTAAGTCGATATGAGTGGCTGTGCGTGTTAGCAGATTGGTGCTTCAACACCAAAGCATGAAATGCACATGAGCCGTCTGACCATTACCCTTTCCGAGCCGCGCTACCGGGCGTTGAAAGAAACCGCAGCTCAGCGCGGAAAGACAATTGGTCAATTGATTGATGAGAGCCTTGCCTTTTACGGCATCAAGTCCAATGAGCAGGCGCAAGAACTGGTTCGCCGGGCACGCTCGCGCTGGCGCAAACCGAAGTGCAGGCAACACGTCATGCTTGATGAGCAGTGCATTCTTCATCATCGACACCAACGTCGTTGTTGCCGGACTGCTGACTTCGCGTGCTGATTTACCGGTGGCCCGCATCCTTGATGGCATGCTGGGTGCGGCTTTTGCGTTCGTGCTGTCAGAGGCGCTGCTGGCCGAATACCGCGCCGCGTTGATGCGGCCCCATTTGCGCAAGCTGCATGGCTTGTCTGATGCAGAAATCGACATCATCCTGGCCGACATTGCCCGGCACGCCATTGTGCTGGCCCCGGTCAGGACGGCAGCGACACCGCTGGCCCCCGACCCAGGCGATCAGTTTCTATGGGATCTACTGGACTGCCGTGCCGAGCTGGTGTTGGTGACAGGAAATAAATTGCTGCTACAGAACGAGTTGATGCAACCGAAGGTCATTTTGGCGCAAACGTTTGTAGCGCAATTGCAGCATTGATTCGCTATTTATTTAATAGCTTCTTGCACTGATGCAACGGGCGCTGCAGCCTTATTTTTCATAAATTCGGACTTTCTGATGCGTATCGGCACAATTTGTTTATTTCAGGAACAGGACAGGCACTTTTAGGAGCGGCGGGAGTCGCGAATTCGGGCTTGCCAGCCCTCCCACAAAGTTACAACCAGGTGCGATTCAAACTGGTGTGCTGTATCGGCTTTGGGGTCGGATCACGATTTTGGCTGCTGGCCGGTGAGCTTGCCAACAGTCGCCCCCCAAAACTCGTGCTCTGACCCCAATGCTTTGACTCTGCTGCACATCACTTTGAATCGCACCCGTAACAACCAGGCTTTCACCATGCCAAATGGAATCCGTGCGGATCAGGAAGTCGGGAATTATTGCAACTGCTCAGCATCCCAAGCCCCGGGGTGCGATTCAAACTGGTGTGCTGTATCGGCTTTGGGGTCGGATCACGATTTTGGCTGCTGGCCGGTGAGCTTGCCAACCGTCGTCTCCAAAACTCGTGCTCTGACCCCAATGCTTTGACTCCTGCTGCACATCACTTTGAATCGCACCCCAAGCCCCGGACGGGCTAGACCCTCCTAAAGAAACAGTGATTTTTTCGATAGGTGCTTTACTGTATTGATTTCTCGTTTTCTATATGAGTTTTGGTCTATCGAAAGTTTTGTTTCTTGTGAGCTCCTTCGAGGACCGTCGTTGCGAGCGTAGCGTGGCAATCGATGAATTCAGACCTCCTGACTTCCTGGATTGCCGCTTTGCTGCCCGCCACGTCGCTACGCTCCTCGCCGCTAAAGGCTTTTGCCTCGCAATGACGATGCCGGAAAAGGCTGATTAGTTACAAATTCAGACTTCCTGATGCGTATAGGCACAGTTTGCTTTTTTCAGGAATATGACTGGCACTAGTAGGAGCGGCGGCAGCCGCGATTTCGGGCTTGCCAGCCCTCCCACAAAGTAGCAACCAGGCTTTCACCATGCCAAATGGATTCCGTGCGCATCAGGAAGTCTGAAATTAATCGGGAGTCATTTCCTCTACTTGCTTTGCCCAGAAAAGCCGACACATTTACAATGTTCCTACATTAAGGGAGAACTTTATGAAGACCATCAATGTACGCCAGCTGAAATCAAATCCATCCACCGCATTACGCGATGCCAGGACTGATATGGTGGTCGTCATGAATCGCGACAACCCCGACGCGGTATTGATCGGGTTTGAACAACTCGATGGTTTGGCCGACTTTGCCCATGTACGCCAGGCCATGGCGGTCAGTTTGTTCCGGGATCGCCTGATTTCTGTTGCGGGTGCCGCCAAATTGGCCAACGAGCCCACCGCTGCCATGCTCACCCGCCTGGCGCGCTTGGGGGTGCCAGCCGCCGATTACGACGGCGCTGCTTTGGCGCGCGAAGTGGACTTGGGCGCTCAATGGCTCAAACCGACCACCGCTGCGCCCCTTTGACATGACCCGAGTCGTCATTGCCGATGCCGGGCCCCTGATTGCCTTGGCCAAAATCGATCAACTTGGTTTGCTATCGGCTTTGTTTGGTGGAGTCACCATCACCTCGGTCGTGGCGAATGAAGTGCTGGCCGATGGCCTCTTTCCAGAGATGACCGTGTTGAAGGCTGCCGTCAACCAGGACTGGGTGTCGATTCAGCAGGTAACGGACGATTGGCAAGTGGAGTGCCGTGACTGGATGAATCTCTACCAGATTGACCTGGGTGAAGCCAGCAGCCTGACCTATGCCAGCCGTTGCAAGACCGCTGGCGACCAAACGCTGATCGTGTTGGACGATGCCAGAGGTCGCGCAGCAGCAGAACACGCCGACATTGCGCTGATCGGTACCGTTGGCTTGCTGGTATTGGCTAAAAATAGAGGGCTTGTGCCAGCGGTCAAGCCGCTCTTATTGCACATGCACAGCCACGGCTACTTTTTGAGTGAGCGCCTGATACGCGCTGCAATAGAACAGGCTGCTGAGGTTTGAGTTGTGCGGCTGTGAGGGCTGTTTTAGGTTCAGACTTCCTGATCAGCACGGAATCCATTTGGCATGGTGAAAGCCAGGTTGTGTCTTTGTGGGAGGGCTGGCAGGCCCGAATTCGCGGCTGCCGCAGCTCCTAGAAGTGCCAGTCCTATCCTGAAAAAAGCAAATTTTTCTTATACGCATCAGGAAGTCTGAAATTGCTGCTACAGAACGAGCTGATGCAACCGAAGGTCATCTTGCTGCAAGCGTTTTTCACCCAATTGCAGCGTTGATCTCTTTCATGTTGTGCATCATCCCGCGTCACTGATCGCAGGCATTACCGTCACCAAAGAATATCCAACGTACAGTTCAGCGGTGCGCGGTGCCGCCGCGCGTCCGTTGGAATGGATTGGACGTGCTTGCCTCCAACCGCTCAGCAAGCCAGACCTTAATTACGGACTGCCTAGTAACCCCAAGTTTGCTCGCCTCACGATCAAGTGAATCAATCATCCAAGTTGGGAAGTCAACATTGACGCGCTTCTGATCCTGCAACACGCGCTTAGCTTTGGACAAGTCCAAAGAATCAGTGAGGTCTACCCCATCGTCAAACTGTTGCTCGAACTTTTTAGCTTTCATAAAGTGCCACCTCTTCTGTACGTGCGCGCCGAACGGAAATCAATCGGATATTGCTACCCCGATAGGTTATGACCGCCGACCAATGCTTTTCGTCAATTCGCCCAATTACCAGAAACCGCGGTTCATCGTCAGTCTTTGCCGGAATCTCCAGCAACATCGGATCACTCCAGAGACTCTGAGCCGCAATGAAATCGAAGCCATGCTTTGAGCGATTGGATTCGCTTTTTACCGCATCAAATTCAAAAACATTCATGGTATAAAAAGTATACCTTTTTCGCTCTTATTTGCCAATCAACTTGCGCTTCCAACGTATGAGTTCAGTGATCGGCGAAGCCGATTCACTGCAATGCCAGGCTGGAACCTTGTTGCCAAAGTGAGACCGGCTGAGGTGATATTTTGATTTAATCGTTATCTGCCCCTCATGGCAATACCATTGTCGGCACTGTATGAGATGAAAACGAAGTTTCAGCGAAGACTAACTTGTACTCAAATTATGTAGCAGCTAAGGCAATGATGCGCATCTGGCCGCCACAATGCGGACAGATCAGCGGGAACACCTCGTAGATACGGGCGATCAGTGCGGCCCACAGATAGTGCGATGGTGGACGTGGTTTGGGTTTTTCGTCATTGCGAGGCCGAAGGCCGTGGCAATCCATGAGCCCGCAAGTTCTGGTTTGCCGCCTTGCTACCCGCCACGTCGCTACGCTCCTCGCGGCTAAAGGCTTTTGCCTCGCAATGACGGCAGCTTTTGGCGCAGCCACCGCACGCAGGGGCGAATTCGGCACCAGCACGCGGTAGTAGCGATGGCGGTGCGTGCGCGGCGGCGGCACGGTGCGGTACAGCAATGTGCGCACGGAGTGGCGGGGGTTGGAGGCTTTGGTAGGCTGTGGAAATCCGAGCCTGACCCCTTTTCTCTTTCTCTTTGAACGTCTCGCGCATGGTGCAACACCCGGATCACGGTAATGCCTTCTGCGTCGGCCAGATAAAACAGCATGTAGGAAGTCGACGTTGGCCAGCTGCGTATGCCATCTGCCAAATCAGGACGGGCACGACCCATTAGCGGCTGAGTTGCCAAGAGCCTCTTGCTCAATGGTGTCAATGACCTTGTCGGCGGCGTTGAGGTTTTCTTCGGCAATGAACAACCACGCTTCCAGCAGGTCGGTCTGGGCGCTCTGGGCGAAAAGCACTGCACCCATTATTCCAACGGTTCCGCTGGCAGCAACGCTCGCCCCCGAGCCTTGATGGACGCTATATCGACCGCCCCAACACGACCGGCATGAACATCCGCCATGCCTTTGGCAATGTCAGCCTTCAAAGCGACCAAACTGGACGTTTGGACGGTTTGGTAGGCTTCAAACAGCCGTAGCGCTTCACGTATTACCTCGCTGGCAGAGCCGTACAAACCCGAGGCGACATGCTCGCGAACCCGATTTTCCAGCTCGGCCGGCAAAGATACATTGAGTGACATGGCTTTCTCCTTTGAATGGCAG
>JBBQLQ010000096.1:0-13062 GCA_038328055.1 Burkholderiales bacterium | reverse complement strand
GCTCAATCAGTGTGCCATCTTTGTTGTCGCGCAGGTCGCGGTAAATCTGCCGTGCCAACTCATGGTTTTCCGGCCCATCGGTACTGTGCCAGTTGTCAAAGCTGATGTGAAATCCGTCCAGATAGGGTTTGCGGCCGGCTGCAATGTTGGCGACAAACTGCTGCGGCGTGAAGCCGGCTTTTTCGGCGGCGATCATGATTGGCGCGCCATGGGTGTCGTCAGCGCAAACAAAATCGACCGCGTTGCCCATCATCCTTTGATAACGCACCCAAATGTCGGCCTGGATGTACTCCATGATGTGGCCGATGTGGAAGTTGCCGTTGGCGTAGGGCAGGGCGGTGGTGACGAAGAGTTGGCGTGGCATGGTCTGGGGCTTTCAATAACAGCCCCGGATTTTAGACGGCTGGGTTGTCAGCGCAGACGCAGCGGGTCGCGTCGGCGCTCAACGCCAGATGCGACCGGTGGTGCGGCAACGGGCGCGGCGGGCGCGGCGGGCGTGGGGTCGGTCCAGTTGAAAAAGTGGCAAATATCGGCGCGCTGGCGTATGGCATCAGCGTGGCCCAGCGCCATCAGTTCGCGCGTGTAACCCTGCTCAAACAGCAAGTAGCTGGCCAATGCCGAGCCTTTGACATCGGCTGTTGTCGACGACACCCCAACGCCGCCCAGCAGGGCGCGCACGGTGCTGGGCAACTCAGCAATGTGACGGGTGGCTATTTCATCCAGGCGCTTGGATGGCGATATCAACAAAATTTCAACCGGGCGCAGGTTGCTGGCCTGGCGTAAATCATCGGGTACCAGCCGCAGGGTCTGGTTGATGCGCCGGATGCGTTCAATGTCAACCGCCAGTGAATCCAAAAAAATGCTGGCCAGCGCGTGCCCGGCAATTTGCGCCAGCGTGGGGTAGCTGGTTTGGTCGGGCGCTGCCTGATCGATTCTGGAATCATTGACCCGTCCGGCACCGACCACCAGCACCCGCTGCGCACCCAGATGAATGGCGGCTGACACCGGTGCCGACTGGCGCATGGAACCATCGCCAAAATAGCCCGCTTTTCCCTCGATTTGCAACGCCATGGCCGGGAAGGCAAACGGTATGGCACTGGATGCCAGCAGGTGCTCATGGGTAATTTTGGTGCGCACCGCGCGACGTTGAGCGCGTACCCAGGGCAGCAGGCGCTTGTCACCGTCGAAAAACGTGATGTGCTCGCCCGAGCTGTAGCTCGACGCGGTGACCGCCAGTGCCTGCAAGTGCCCGCCCTGAAGCAATTTTGGGATACGGTCCAGGGGTACCAGTTGCTTGAGCAATTCGGCCAGCGGACTGTTGTCGAGCAGGGACTTGGGCTTGAGCCGTCGCCATTTGGCTATCAGCCAGCCAAAAGAGAGCAGCGTCATCCAGTTCGCGCCTGAGCGAAACACGCTGCCCGGGTCGACCCGGTACACCTGCTGGGCGTGAAAATTGCGCCAGACATCGGCGATCCTGCGCACGGCCAAGTCGAAATCATCGGCACAGCAGGCCAGTGAGGCGGCATTGATGGCACCGGCCGAGGTGCCGGTAATGATGGGAAACGGGTTCGGCTGCGCTTGTGCACCGCAAGCTTTTCGCAACTCCGCCACGGCCTCCAGCACGCCCACCTGGTAAGCGGCGCGGGCACCGCCACCGGTCAGCAACAGGGCAGTGCCCGAATGCGGTGTTGGCAAGGTTGGGGACGATTCGGCAGAGGGTTCTGGGGTCATGGCAGCATTATCGGCAGGCCCCAGCCAATTGCCTCCCAGGAAAACCCGCAAGACGGTGCTTTGCGGGTAAACCCCGATTCGCCTACTTTCTCGAAGTGCAATAAAGCTTGGCTAGACTATCCGCTTTCGGAGGAAACCCATGACCGTGACAGTTCAGGCCTTGCAAGAGGCTCTTAAAAGCGTGATCGACCCCAACACCGGGCGCGATTTTGTGACGACCAAAGCGGTTAAAAATCTGACCGTGACCGATGGTGATGTGGCGTTTGACGTGGAGCTGGGCTACCCGGCCAAGAGTCAGATTCCGGGTTTTCGCAAGGACCTGATTGCCGCTGCCAAAAGCGTCGCTGGTGTCGCCAATGTGTCGGTCAACATCACCATGAAAATTGTGCCGCATGCGGTGCAGCGCGGCGTGGCCCTGTTGCCCAAGGTGAAAAACATCGTGGCCGTGGCCTCTGGCAAGGGCGGTGTTGGCAAGAGCACCACCGCCGTCAATCTGGCGCTGGCGCTAGCCGCTGAAGGGGCCAGCGTTGGCCTGCTCGATGCCGATATTTACGGCCCAAGCGTTCCGATGATGATGGGCATTAAAGGCCGGCCAGAGAGCGAAGACGGTCAGACCATGGAGCCGATGGAAAACTACGGCGTGCAGGTCATGTCAATCGGTTTTTTGGTGGCGCAAGACGAAGCCATGATCTGGCGCGGCCCGATGGCCACCCAGGCGCTGGAGCAGCTGTTGCGCCAGACCAACTGGAAAGACCTTGATTACCTGATCGTCGACATGCCCCCGGGCACCGGCGACATCCAGCTGACCCTGAGCCAGCGCGTGCCCATGACCGGTGCGGTGGTGGTCACCACGCCGCAAGATATTGCCTTGCTGGATGCCAAAAAAGGCATCAAAATGTTCGAGAAAGTCGGCGTGCCGATTCTGGGTATTGTGGAAAACATGGCGGTGCATGTGTGCAGCAACTGCGGCCATATAGAGCATATTTTTGGTGCCGATGGCGGCAAAAGAATGGCTGCTGAGTACGGCATGGACTACCTGGGTGCGTTGCCGCTGGACATGCAGATACGCCTGCAGGCCGACAGTGGCAAGCCCACCATGGTGTCCGACCCCGACAGCGAGGTGGCAGGCTTGTACAAGGCGGTGGCGCGCAAGGTGGCACTGGCCATTGCCGCCAAAAACAAAGACTTCTCAAGCAAATTCCCGACCATCAAGGTGTCCAAAGATACCTGAACCCGGCTTGTGAGGAAAATAGCGCTCTAGCCCTTATGAACAGGGCGCTGATAGCTATAAATTTTATAGCAAATGATGCGTACCGGACGTTGGGGTTGTGCGTGGGTCGCGGCGGTGGTGCATGGCGGGGCCTCGCTTAGAAAAAATAGTAGCCAAGAAAACCATGACCACACTGATTTGCGACTGCAACCACACCATGCCCCTGAACGCGAGCAGCCTGGGCGCGTCGCTGAATGAAAAACTGACCCTGCACAGCACCTTGTGTAGGCGCGATGCTGGCGCTTTTGTCAAGGCGCTGTCGGGTGGCGAAGACCTGGTGGTGGCTTGCACGCAGGAGTCGCGCCTGTTCAATGATCTGGCCCAACAGAACAACGCCAGCGTGCCCATCAGGTTTGTCAACATCCGCGAGACCGGTGGCTGGAGCCGCGAGGCTGCCCAAGCCAGCCCGAAAATTGCTGCCTTGCTGGCGCTGGCCCATGTGCCCGATCCCGAGCCGGTGGCTACCGTCAGCTACAAAAGCGCTGGGCGCGTGCTGATCGTTGGCGAGCTCGGTGCCGCCGAGCGCGCCGCTGATGCGCTGGGCAATGGGCAGCACAGTGGTCCGCAAGGTGCGCTGACGGTGACTCTGTTCACGCAAGGGGTGGGTGATGCTGGCGCAAATCAGGAGCGCCGCTACCCGGTGTTGGGCGGCCACATCACGTCATTGACCGGCTGGCTGGGCGCATTTGAGCTGCAGTGGCAAGCCAACAACCCGATTCACCTGGACTTGTGCACCCGCTGCAATGCCTGCCTGAACGCGTGTCCCAGTGATGCCATCGGGCTGGACTACCAGATTGACCTGGCCGTGTGCGACAGCGCCAGAGCCTGCGTCAAGGCCTGCCAGGTGGCCGGTGCGATTGACTTCAACCGCGCGCCTGAGGCCTTGAGCGACCACTTCGACCTGGTGCTGGACTTGCGTGCTGCGCCAGCATTTACCCGGCACGCGCTGCCACAGGGCTATTTTTCTGTTGGCAGTGGCCGCACTGACATGATGACGGCCATGCTGCAACTGCGTCAGACGGTGGGCGAGTTCGAGAAGCCAAAATTTTTCAACTACAAACAAACACGCTGCGCCCACAGCCGCAATGGCCAAGTCGGCTGCACGGCGTGTATCGATGTCTGCTCGGCATCGGCCATCAGCAGCGATTTCCGCCAGCAACGCATCCTGGTCAACGTGAACCTGTGTGTCGGCTGTGGCACTTGCAGTACGGTCTGCCCGAGCGGGGCCATGAGTTTTGCCTACCCGCGCGCCACAGACCAGTGGGTCAAGCTCAAAACCTTGTTGTCTACCTACAGCCGCAGTGGTGGCCGGGGCGCTGCCGTGCTGCTGCACAGCCAGGGTGCAGGCACCCGGCTGTTGGGCGATCTGGGCCGCGCGGCGCAACTTGAAAAAGCTCAAAAAGACGGCACCCATGGTGTGCCTGCCCGCGTACTGCCGCTGGCGCTGTGGCACAGCGCATCGACCGGAATCGACCTGTGGCTGACCGCCATCGCCTACGGGGCCAACCAGGTTTGGCTGCTGATGACCGACGAAGACGCGCCGCAGTACCTGGATGCGGTGCGCACCCAGATGGCAGTGGCGCAAGCCATTTTGACCGGACTGGGTTACGCGGGTGAGCATTTCAGGCTGTTGCAGGCGCGAGACGCGCGCGATCTGGCCGCGCTGGACCGCGATTTGCAGGCACCCCCGGCCCAGGGGCCAAAGCGCACCGCCAGTTTTTCCGTGCAGGCCGACAAACGCGCCACACTGGAACTTGCGCTGGACCACTTGATGGCCAACGCGCCGCTGGCTGCGCCCGTGCCTTGCGCCAGCGCCGCTGGCGCGGCACCGGCCCCGGCGTTCATCGCCTTGCCCGCCAGGGGCTCGCCATTCGGAGGCTTGGTGATCAACAAGGAGGCCTGCACGCTGTGCCTGAGCTGCGTCAACGCTTGCCCGGCCAGCGCCCTGAGTGGCGACACGGATACGCCGCAGCTTAAATTCATCGAAAAGAACTGCGTGCAGTGCGGCTTGTGCGTCACCACCTGTCCAGAAAAGGCGGTGACGCTGCTGCCGCAACTCAATTTGTCGCCCCTGCGCCAAGTGGCCGTGGTGATCAACGAGATGCCAGCCTATGCCTGCGTGCGCTGCGGCACACCCTTTGGCACGGTGAAAGCGGTTGAACTGCTGTGCGCCAAGCTGGCCGGGCACCCCATGTTCAAGGGCGCGGCCCTGGAGCGGCTCAAAATGTGTGGCGACTGCCGCGTCATCGACCTGTAGGCTTGACAAGCCGACATCAAAATTTTCGCCCGCCGCCCAGAGCTACAACTGTGACCAGTCTGTCCGGGCTTTTTTGGCTTGTGCCTGGGGCTTGGGTGGCGGGTCTGGATTGAAGGCCGCATGGCGCAAACGGCTGGGTTCGAGCGCGCCGGCAGAGTCCAGAATCGGGTAGGCGATCGACGAG
Source organism: Burkholderiales bacterium (assembly GCA_038328055.1). Taxonomy (GTDB): domain Bacteria; phylum Pseudomonadota; class Gammaproteobacteria; order Burkholderiales; family Burkholderiaceae_C; genus Rhodoferax. Next base: position 7,620 of record JBBQLQ010000096.1, on the reverse strand, counting down.
ATATGCGAGTTGATGCGCTTGAGGTCGCTGATCAGGTCCAGGTGCAGTGAGCTGGTCTCAATGCTTTGCAGCGTGTTGTCCGACAGGCGGGCGATGTGGTTGGCCGAATACGCCAGTTCCATGTCGCGAAAGCGGGTTTTTTCTTCCAGCAACTTGCGGGCATCATCCAGATTGCCGTTCAGGAAAACGCTCATCCCCAGGCGCAGGTTGTCCAGCAAATGGCCGTGCAGCGCGGTGATCTCGGTCATGCCGGCTTCAGAAAATTCACGGCCGGCCTTGATTTTTTTCTTCTCGATGTCACCCAGCACGCGCTCGATGATGTCGCCAATCTGCTCCATGTTGATGGTGAAGCTGATGATCTCGGCCCAGCGATGGGCTTCTTTTTCGCTCAGCGATTCGCGTGAAATCTTGGTCAGGTAGTACTTGATGTCCGAGTACAACTCGTCGACCGTGTCGTCCATTTTTTGCAGTTGTTGGGCCAGTGCCTGGTCGTTGTTCCTGATGACATCGAGCACGCCGCGCAGCATGGTCTCGACCACGTCGGACTGGTGCATGGCCTCACGCACAGCGCATGACAGCGCCACCGATGGCGTGGCCAGCGCAGACGGGTCCAGATGCCGATGGCGGCCGTTAAGGCGGTCGATGGCGGCAATGGGCATCAGGTAGGTCACCAGGCGCGCCACCGCGTCAGTGAGGCCAATGAACATCACCCCCGCCAACGTGTTGAAGACCAGGTGAAACAGCACCACCACGGTGGCCACGTCGGTCAGCACGGGGGGCACATGACGCAGCCACAGCCCGATCAGGGGGGCCATCAGCGCCACGCCCAGCAGCTTGAAGATCAGGTTGCCCAGCGGCACCTGGCGGGCCTGAACCGGTGCACTCAGGGTGGTCAAGACGGCCAGCAGCCCGCTGCCCAGATTGGCCCCCAACACCAGCCCCAGCGCCACGTCCAGCGGCACCACCTGGCTGCTGGCCAGGGTGGCAATCAGCAGCACGACGGCCAGGCTTGAATAGCTCAGCACCGACAGCACGGCCCCCACGGTAATTTCGAGCCAGAGGTCACTGCCCAAAGAGGCCAGAAGCGCCCGCACAGCAGGCGCTTGGGTGAGCTCATTGGCCGACACCCTGACCAGCTGCAGTGCCAGCAGCATCAGGCCCAGGCCGATCAGAATGCGCCCGACATAGCCGACCGTGCTGGACTGGCGGGCGATGAACAGCACGACCCCGATAAAAATGAACAAGGGCGACAGCCAGGACAGGTCGCGCGAGAACAGCAAAGCCATCATGCTGGTGCCCATGTCGGCCCCCAGCATTACCGCCAGCGCGCCCGGCAGGGCCATCAGCCCCTGACCGACAAAGGCGGACACGATCAATGCCGTGGCGGTGCTGGACTGCAGCAGCGCGGTCACCCCGATGCCGGAGACCACGGCGTTCAGGCGGTGGCTGACGCTTTGGGCCAGCACCCGGCGCAAGTTGGCCCCCAGCACGCGCAAGGTGTCCTTGCGCACCAGGTGCGTGCCCCACACCAGCAGGGCAATGGCGGCCAGCAGATTGAGCAGATGGGTCAATGCAGTCCTTTACCAGGTGCTGTTTGGCTGGCGCTTAACGGCCACGGCGCACGCGCAGAATTTCGTCCAGAATCAGGCAGGCGGCACCCAGCGTGATAGCGCTGTCGGCCACATTGAAGGCCGGAAAATGCCAGCCCTGCCAGTGAAAATCCAGGAAATCAAGCACATAACCGTACAAAACCCGGTCGATCACGTTGCCCACCGCACCGCCCAGAATGCTGGCCATGGCAAAGGCAAACAACTTTTGCCCGGCGTGCGATTTCAGCAGCCAGACAATCAGCAGCGCCGCGCCCACCCCAATGCCGGTAAACAGCCAGCGTTGCCAGCCACCGGCCCCAGCCAGAAACGAAAAGGCAGCGCCGCTGTTGTGTGCCCGCACCAAGTTGAAAAAACTGGTGATGGTGGTGCTGTCGCCGTGCTGGTAATACCCCATGACCAGCACCTTGGTGAACTGGTCAACCACCAGCACCACCATGGCCCAGGCCAGCCACACCAGCATGCCCCCCGATGCCGACTGGGGCTTGAACGCGTCAGGCTTGAACCCGCCAGATTTGCGCGCCATCAGGCGATCACCCGCTGCTCACCTGCGCCAAACAGGTTGCTGGTGCAGCGGCCACACAGCGTGGGGTGCGCGCTGTCCACGCCCACATCATCGCGGTAATGCCAGCAGCGCTCACACTTTATGGAATTTGAGGCCCTAGCCCTTATGGATATTGCGTCTCCAGCTATTAATGTTATAGCGGATGTGATGAAGACGAATTTCAGGTCGTCGCCCAAGCTGGCCAGCAGTGCATAGTCATCGGCTGCCACCGTCAAGCTCACCTGGGCTTGCAGCGATGAGCCCACCTGTCCATCGGCGCGCAACACCTCGATGTCTTTGTTGACGGCATCGCGCAGTTCGCGGATGCGGGTCCACTTGGCCAGCAGCGCACTGTCGGGCGCGGTCATTGGCACATAGCCGTCCATGAAGATCGACTGTCGCGTGGCCGCCGGTGTCTTGTTGTCAGCGCCCAAAACCGCCCAGGCTTCTTCAGCGGTAAAGCTCAAAAACGGGGCCATCCAGCGCAGCATGGCCTGGGTGATTTGCCACAGTGCGGTTTGTGCACTGCGCCGCGCCAATGATTTGGGTGCCGTGGTGTAGAGCCGGTCTTTCAGAATGTCAAGGTAGAACGAGCCCAAATCCTCGCTGCAATAAATCTGCAGCTTGGCCACCACCGGGTGAAATTCATACACCTCAAAATGCGCCAGGATGTCGGCCTGCAATTGGGCCGCGCGGCTTAATGCGTAGCGGTCGATCTCCAGCATCTGGTCCAGCGGCACTGCATCGACAGTTGGATCAAAGTCGTTGGTGTTGGCGAGTAAAAATTTGAGCGTGTTGCGGATGCGCCGGTAGGTGTCCACCACCCGCGCCAGAATTTTGTCGTCACCGGCAATGTCGCCCGAGTAGTCGCTGGCCGCCACCCACAGGCGAATGATTTCCGCCCCGAGCTTTTTCGAAGTCTCTTGCGGGTCGACACCGTTGCCAGCGCTCTTGCTCATCTTGTGGCCCTTGCTGTCCACCGTGAAGCCGTGCGTCAAGATGCCCTTATAGGGGGCGCGGCCGTACATGGCGCAAGCCGTCAACAGGCTTGAGTGAAACCAGCCGCGGTGCTGGTCGTGGCCTTCGAGGTACAGATCAGCCTCGGGGCCCGTCGCACCCGTGCGACTGTCAATGTCCTCATGGCCAGCCCCGGCGTGCGAGCCCTTGAGCACCGTGGTGTGGGTGGTGCCGGAGTCAAACCAGACCTCCAGAATATCGCTGCTCTTGGTGTAGTGCGCGGCATCTGCTTGCGCGTTGACTTGTGCCAGGATGGATTCGGTGGTGGCCTTGCTCCAGGCCTCAATGCCACCGGCCTCGACCATGTTGGCGGCGATGTCGAGAATCTCCATGGTGCGCGGGTGCAGTTCGCCACTGTCCTTATGCAAAAAGAACGGCAGCGGCACGCCCCAGCTGCGCTGGCGGCTAATGCACCAGTCTGGCCTGCCCGCAATCATGTCGCGCAGGCGGGTTTTGCCGTTCGCCGGGTAAAACGCGGTTTCCTCGATTGCGTCCAAGGCCAGTTGCCGCAGCGTTTTAGGTGCCTTGTCTTTGGTGAAAACGCCTTCGCCCTCATCCATGCGAATGAACCACTGCGCCGCAGCACGGTAGATCACCGGGGTCTTGTGGCGCCAGCAATGCGGGTAGCTGTGGGTGATGGTCTCGGTGGCAAACAGGCGACCGGCGTCGCGCAGCGCATCGATGATGACCGGGCAGGCTTTCCAGATGTGCTGGCCGCCAAACAGCGGCAGCTCGGCCTCGTAAGCACCGTTGCCCTGCACCGGGTTCAGGATGTCGTCGTAGGCCATGCCGTGCGCTACGCAACTGTTGAAATCCTCTACCCCATAGGCAGGCGAGGAATGCACCAGGCCAGTGCCGTCTTCTGCGGTGGCGTAGTCGGCCAGATAGATGGGGCTGAAACGGTCGTAGCCCGCATCCACATGGGCTAATGGGTGTTTGAAGTTGATGCCGCCCAGGCTCTTGCCCAAGGTGGTGGCAAGCACGGTGCCGGTGAGGGCAAAACGCACCATGCATTTCTCGACCAGGCTCTCGGCCAGTACCAGCAGACCGCGCTCGGTATCGACCAGGGCGTAGGTGAGCTCCGGGTTCAGGTTGAGCGCCTGGTTGGCGGGAATGGTCCAGGCGGTGGTGGTCCAGATCACGGCAAACGCGTCTTTGGCGAGCGCATCCAGGCCAAAAGCGGTGGCCAGTTTGGTCGGCTCCGCGCACAAAAAGCCGACATCCAGCGTTTGCGATTTTTTGTCGGCGTATTCAATCTCGAACTCGGCCAGACTGGAGCCGCAATCAAAGCACCAGTACACCGGCTTCAAACCGCGGTAGACAAAGCCGCGCTCCACCACACGCTTAAAGGCACGAATCTCGTCGGCTTCATTCTTGAAGTCCATGGTGCGGTAAGGGTGATCCCAGTCGCCCAAGACCCCCAAACGCTTGAAGTCTTCGCGCTGTAGGTCGATCTGCTCGGTGGCGTAGGCACGGCTTTTGGCCTGCATGTCGTCGCGCGCGAGCTTGCGGCCAAATTTTTTCTCAATCGCGTTTTCAATCGGCAGGCCGTGGCAGTCCCAGCCCGGAATGTAGGCCGCGTCCAGGCCCTTGAGCTGGCGCGCCTTGACGATCATGTCTTTGAGAATTTTGTTGACCGCGTGGCCCATGTGAATCTGGCCATTGGCGTAGGGCGGGCCGTCGTGCAGCACGAATTTGGGCGCACCAGTGCGGGCCTCGCGCAGCTTTTGGTAAAGCCCGTTGTCTTCCCAGCCCTTGACCCAGACGGGCTCGCGCTTGGGCAGGTCGCCGCGCATGGGGAAGGGTGTGTCGGGCAGGTTCAGCGTGCTGCGGTAATCGGCTTTTCCGCTGTCGGCTTCGGTGTTTTTAGTGGTCATGGTGTCGCAAAGGTGGCAAAGTAGGCGCGGGCATCAATGCAATCCTGGTGGATGCCGGTCGTCAAAGAATCCAGGGAGTCGTATTTGCGTTCGTCGTGCAGTTTGTGCAGAAGTTCGACGCGAACAATTTTACCGTAGGCACCCTCAGGCCCAAGGTGCGCTGGCCAGTCCAGGCAATGGGTTTCGAGCAGCACCCGGCCACCGTTGACATCTTTTGGGTCCATTGACGGGCGCACGCCCAAATTGGCGACACCGCGCAAGGGCTTGTCACCCAAGCCATACACCAGCACCGCAAAAATGCCGCTGGCAGCGGGTTTCCAGTGGGCAAACCGTTGGTTAATCGTTTTGAAACCCAAAGACCGCCCGAGCTTGCGGCCATGCACCACATGGCCCGAGATGCGGTAGGGGTGGCCCAGCAGCCGCGTGGCATCTGTCATGCGGCCTTCGCTCAAGGCGGTGCGCACTTCAGAGCTGGACACGCGCAGGCCATGCACTTCATAGCTGTTCATGCGCGCCACATCAAAGCCCTGCTTCAAGCCCGCCGCATCGAGCATGGCGTAGTCACCCACGCGCCGCTGGCCAAAGCGAAAGTCATCGCCCACCAGCACATATTGGCTGCCCAGCCCTTGCAGCAGCACGCCGTCAATGAAGGCTTGCGGTGACAAATTGGCCAGGCGTGCATCAAAGGGCAGCACGACAATTTGATCGACACCGCTTTGGGCCAAATCAATCAGCTTGTCACGCAGCGTGCCCACGCGCGCCGGGGCCAGGCCTGGGTTGTGCGTGAGGGCGGCAAAAAAGTCGCGGGGGTGCGGCTCAAATGTCAGCACGCAACTGGGTACACCGCGCAGTTGCGCCTCGCCCTTGAGCAGCGAGAGCATGGCCTGGTGGCCACGGTGCACGCCATCAAAATTGCCAATCGTCAAAGCGCAGGCCGACGCAATGCCGGGGTGCTTGAAGCCTCTGAAAATCTTCATTGTTTGTTATAAATTTGATAGCTATCGACGCAAACAGCCAAAGCGCTTGAAGTCAATTTGACACATATTGGGGGTATATTGTGACTTGGCTTGGTTATCTGCTTGGTAGAGGAGGTATCTTTTGAAAGTCTTGAAATTGTCCGCCCAGGGCTTGCCCCAGTCGTGGATTTCGCTGGAGCAGGCGGTGATTCATTACGCCGCCTTGGACGTGCGCTGGGAGATGGGCCGCGAAGTGGCGGTGTTTCACGGCGGCCACAACGCCATCACGGGCGAGCAATCCATCATCACCGTCAACAGCATCATCGGCACCCGGGGTGTGCCCGGCATCAACCTTTTCAACCTGCGCCCGAGCATTACCAACAGCAAGTTGTTTGTCCGCGACCGCAACATGTGCGCCTACTGCGGCGAGCAGTTTGCCGAAGAAGACCTGACCCGCGAACACATCATTCCGTTTGCCCAGAGCGGTGCCGACAGCTGGATGAACATCGTTACCGCTTGCCGTCCGTGCAACCATCGCAAAAGCCACCGCACGCCCGAGCAGGCCCACATGCCGCTGTTGTTCACGCCCTATGTGCCCAGCTTGTGGGAGGACTTCATTCTGCGCAACCGCCGGATTTTGGCTGATCAAATGGCATTTTTAATGGTGCATGTGCCCAAGTCGTCGCGCTTGCTGGTGTAATGATTTGATTTGATTCGGGAGAGAACATGATGCACCGCCCCCGTGGACTGCCGTTGCGCTGTCTGGTCTTGTTGTTGGGGCAGGCCTTGTGGTCGGCAGCCGGGTCGGCGCTTGCTGCCAGTGTGGTGGCCGAGCCCGTTGGCACAGATGCAGCCGCCACAGCCACAGCCGCCACAGCAGTGCCACCTGTCATGTTGGCCAAGCTCTGGCAGCCCAACCGCGATCCGGCTGCGTTTCTGGTCAGCGAAAAGCTCGATGGCGTGCGCGCCTTGTGGGATGGCCGCCAACTGCGTTTTCGCAGTGGTTTGCCCATCGCCGCACCCGATTGGTTTACCGCAGCGCTGCCCAAGGTGGCACTCGATGGCGAACTCTGGCTGGGTCGCGGTCAGTTTGACCCACTGTCGGGCACAGTGCGCCGTGCGGTGCCGGTCGATGCCGATTGGCGTGGCGTGCGCTACATGGTGTTTGACCTGCCGGGCGCGTCTGAACCCTTCGGCGAGCGGGTGCAGCACTTGGCGGCCGTGGTTCAGGCAGCAGGGCAAACCTGGCTGCAGGTGGTGGCGCAACAGCATGTGGCCAGCGCGTCGGCCTTGCAGGCGAAACTCAAGCAGCTGGTGCAGGATGGCGGCGAGGGTCTGGTGCTGCACCGTGCCAATGCGCTGTGGTCGCCCGGGCGCAGCGACGCGCTGCTTAAATACAAATTGACCCCCGATGACGATGCGCGTGTGGTTGCCCATTTGCCCGGCAAGGGGCGAAACGCCGGGCGCCTCGGTGCCTTGCTGTTGGAAATGCCCGATGGTCAGCGTTTCGCGCTGGGCACGGGTTTTGCCGATGCCCAGCGCGCTGCGCCGCCCGCCGTTGGCAGTGTGGTGACCTACCGCTACCGCGATCGCACGCCCAAGGGCTTGCCGCGTTTTGC
>JBBQLQ010000095.1:0-13196 GCA_038328055.1 Burkholderiales bacterium | reverse complement strand
TGGTCCCGCTGACAGGAATCGAACCTGTATCTAGCACTTAGGAGGCACTCGTTCTATCCATTGAACTACAGCGGGGTTGGGGCATTGTAGGTGCCCCTCTGGGTGACTGCGCTCAGTCGTAACGCAGCGTGTAGATCAGGTCGATCGCACTTTGTTCGCCGGTGCGGGCGCGAAGCGTCAGGTTTTTGGACAGGTCATAGAAAATCGAAAACACGCCCATGGCGCCCACCAGACTGCTTTCATAAGCGACATAAAAGTCGCTTGAAAGGCGCTTGCCGAGGGTGATGGAGGCAGCGCTGGCACCGGTTTCACTGGTGTTGTTGCCGCTGAAACTCAGCTCATCAAGGCCTAGCGCCTGTGCCAAACTGCCTGACAAACTCTGGCCGTTGCCGCCTAGCAAGGCCAGGGCCGCTTGCTGCATCAGTGCGGCTTCGGCACCGCCACCGCTGGCAGAGCGGCCTAACACCAGCCATGCCAGTTTTTCAGCATCGGGCAGGTTAGGTTCGGCGTACAACCTGATGATGGGCGACAAGGCCGTGCCTGTGATTTGCACGCCCACGCGCTGCGTCAGCTTGGGGCGAATCGCCAGAATGGTCAGCGCCGGGTTGTCCAGGGGCCCGCTGAACTGCAGCACGCCGCGCTCGATCTCCAGGCGCTGCCCGTAGGCACGGTAAGTGCCGCCCACGGTGCGCACGATACCGCTCAGGCTGGGCAAAGCGGTATCTTTGGCGCGCAGGGTCAAGGTGCCGGCCAGACGCGTATCCAGACCACGACCGCGCACCTGGAAATCCGGCCCCAGGTCAAGTTCAACCAGCACATCAGGCACGACGCGTGGCCTGGTGCTGGCACCTGCTTTGGCTGCGCTAGTGCTTGGAGCCGCTGGCCCCTGGGGGGCTGGTGCGCGCACCAGCACGTCGTCGCCGAGTTGGGGGGCCGAGTCGTCGGGCAGGGTGAACAGCGCCTGGTCGACCGTGAGTGCGCCGCGCAGCGTGAGCCGGGTGTCGGACAGATCGGCATTGAGTTTGCCCGACAGCACCACGCGGCGGTCCGGGTGGCTGCTCAGGCGCAAGGCTTTGGCTTGGGCTACCAACACCATGTGCAGGCGTGATGTCAGGTTGGCACCGGCGATACCGGGCAACCAAAATACCGAACCGCTCAGGCTGATCTGTCCGCCCGTGGTAGCTGATTTGCCAGCGCTGCCACCGGCACCTTGCAGCGTGAAATGTTCAATGTCGATCTGCTGGTCGTGCAAGCGGGCATTGAGCGAGCCCTCGCTGAAATCAATGCCATCGACCACCGAGCGCAGCGCCAGATTCCGTGCTTGCAGCGTGCCAGACCAGTGCGGGGTGTCCAAAGTGCCTGTCAACGCCATGTTGGCATTCATGGTGCCGCGCAAGCGCCAGCCCGGCGGGGCCAGGGCTGACCAGGCATCCACTGGCGGCAGTTGCATTTGCAGACTGCCGCCCAGCGGTGCACTGCCAGGCCAGGACCAGCCGCTGTCCTTGGTTTGCAGTTGGGTGCTGAAGGCCAGCAAGGCCTTGCCGGCGCGGGCGCTGTCCCAGCGCAGGCTGGCGGCAAGCGCACCGCGATCCAGGTTGACTTGCATCCAGGCCTCGCGCATGCCTGCGGGCAGTGCTGGCTGGCGGGAATCCTGGGTGTGCAAGCGCAGGTCGCCTGCGCTTCGCTCCAGCGTGACTTGTGCGCGCAATGTGTCGGTTTGTGAGGCCTCCCAGACACCTGACAAAAGCATGTCGCTGCTCAGGCCCAGCTCTGCCATGGTTTTTTTGCCGATGGCATCCAACCAAGCCAATGGCAAGCCGGTGACGCGGCCCTGGCTTTGCCATTGGGATGGTGCGCTTGCTTGACTTGTGGCCTGTGACCAGCGTGCGGGTTGCCAGGTCAGACTGGCAACGCCGGGGGCCGGTCCTTGCAGGCGGGCTGTGCCGCCCGAGACGAGCAATGCATTGTGTCCACCGCTCTGCTGCCAGTTCAGGGTGACCGGCTTGCTTGACGCATCTGGCGCGCCCCCCCATTGCAACGACCACAGGGCACCTTGGCGCGTGCTGTCTTGTAGACCCAGCCGCAAATCAGGGATGCTGGCTTGCCAGCTGCCGGCCTTGAGACGGCCCATGTTGGCCCTGGTTTGCCAGTTGAGTTGTTGGGTGCCGGTTTCAGCCAGGCCTTGGGCGGTCAGTGCCATGGACGCGGGCGTGCCTGTCAGGTCGGCTTGCAGATCACGCACATGCCAGTCAGACAGGTTTGGTGTGCTGGTGCTGCGCCAGTCAAGCCGGGGCGCGCGCAGGCGGGCCTCCATGTGCAGGTCTTGCGCTTCATGCTGCCAACCCCCTCGCCACTGGGCGGCCAGTTCAGCGCTGCCGCGTAAACTGCCGCCCTTGAACGCACTGGCAAGGCTGGGCCAGCGTGCCAGCCACCCGGTGGCCAGCGCTGCATCAGTCACCTGCAGCGTCCAGGCGCCTTTGCCGTCGGCGCTGGCGAGCTGGCCGTCCAGCGTGGACTGCAGGCCAGGCAAGCTCAAGGAGAGCTTGCCGCGCACGGCCTGGCTAAGCGTTTGATAAGAAAGCTGGCCTTGTAACTGGGCATCTTGTGCTTCGATGCGCAACGCCTCCAGGGTCAATAGCGGGGCCGCCCAAACGCCCTTGGCGCTGAGGCTTTGCAGGCGTAGAACTTGCAGCGTTTTGCTGGCTGATGACACGTTGGCCCGGGCTGTCTTGCCAGGGGTGGCTTGCAGCCCCGCTTCAAAACCCATGCCGGTGGCGGTTTGCTGTGCCCGCACATCACCGCTCATGGCAACACTGGCCAGGCGCGAATCGATGGCAGCGGGGTCGATGCCTTGCACTGTGGCCATGCCGCGCCACAAACCGTCGCTGCGCTGCCCGCTACCCACCAGGCGGCCGCCCGCGCCCGTGGCTTGCAATGACTGCACCAGCCACTGGTCGCTGGCAAATTCAAGTCTTGCGTTGAGGGTTTGCAGTGGCAGGCGTTGTTGGTTCCAGGGGCCGCCCAGCGTGTTGTCAAGCGCAATGTGTGCCAGCCATCCGGTGCCAGCCGGGGTAACGCTGGCGCTGCCCGCGAGCCGGGTTTGTGGGGCTTGCGGCCACAGCGCGGCCAGGTCCAGGGCTTGCCATTGGCCTTGAGCCTTGAGGATTTTTTGGGATTGCCATGGGGCCAGTTCAGCCGACAGGCTGGCTTGCATGGCCTGACGGATCGGCTGTTTGCCAGTGTTTTGCGTGGCGGTGCCCGCCAGTGTCGGGATCAAAGTGGCTTGCAGCGCCAGCCGGGCATCAGCACCCGCCAGCACACCGCTGAGCATGGCTTGGGCGGCGACGCTCAGCGCCTGCTTGCCCGATGGCACGGTGGTCTGCACCACGCCGCTCATGTGCAAGGCGAGCGCCAACGGGGCCTGCGCTTGCAGCGTGCCAGAGAGCTCGTAAATTCCAGATGAAATATGCACCTGACCCTTATCCAGCCTGTGCGAGTAGCTATCAAAAATATAGTGAGCGGAGAGGTTGGTCACGGTTTGGCTGGTGCTGCCAACCCACTCCACCGTGGCCACGCTCACTGCCGCATCCACGCGCAGCGGCAGGCGCAAGCTGGCGGGCGGCGCGGGTGGCTCGTTCGGGACAGGAGTGCGTTTGTCTTCGATGCGCAGATGCCCGATGGCCAGTTCGCTCAAGCGCAGTTCCTGGTGCAGCAGGGCCGCCATTGACCAGCTCACGCGCACGTCGCGGGCCTCCACGCTGATATCTCCCGCGCTCCAGCGCAGCCAGCCGATCTGACCGCCCGTACGCACTGAACCGGTGATGTCGCGCGCCTGCAGCGTCTGGCCCGCTGGCAATGCGCGCGACAGTTGCCCGACTACGCTGGCCAGCGAGGTGGCGCTGCCGCTCCACAGCCACAAGCCGCCCGCCAGCGCCATCAACAGCGCAGCCAGCAGCGCAGCCATCGGCCACAAAACCGGTTTGACCAGGGCGGTGCGCAGGGGGGTCATCAAAACACGAAGCCCATGTTCAGGTGCAGGCGCAGGGCTTTGGTGTCCACGCCGTAGGCCAGGTCGATTTGTAGCGGCCCTACCGGGCTCTTCCAGCGCACCCCGGTGCCAACGCCCACCTTGGCCCGCAAATCGGCGGGCGTGTCGGCCACCGCTCCCGCGTCCATGAAAACGGTATGTTCCCAGTCGGTCAGTCGGCCCGCACGCTGAATCGGGCGTTGCCACTCCAGGCTGCCCACGCCCAGGTAGCGCCCTGCGCTGACCTGACCGTCGGCCAGTGTGATGCCGATGCTGCGCAGTCCATAGCCGCGCACGCTGTTGTCGCCGCCGGCCAGAAACAACTGGGTAACGGGCAGACTCACACCATCCTTGGCCAGCACGGCACCGGCCTGGGCACGCAGCGCGATGCGGCCAGCGCGGGCTAGGGAGCGGTCTTGATCGTCCTTGCCCAAAATCCAATAACTTTGCCAGCGCGTCACGACGCGGCTGTAGGGCACATGGGTGCTGCCCAGCGTGGTGCCGGCCCCCAATTCCACGCCCCAGCCCCAGCCGCCGGACGGGAAGGGCAGGGCATTGAAGTTGCGCAGGGTAAAGGCGTAGTTGGCGCTGATGGACTGCGCCAACTCGGGTGCCGTCAGATCGGTGCTGGCGGTGTCGCCCCGGTCGTATTGCAGGAAATAGCTGCGGTCAATGCGCTGGCCAAGCTGGCTGGCACCGGCGCGCAGGCGCTGACTGCTCACGTCAAAGCTGCCGCTGCGCTGGTTTTGCAGCAGCGCCGAAGTCAGCCAGCGCCAGCCATCCACATTGGGTGGTGAAGTCAGCTCGGTGCTGATGGACTGGGTATCACGGTCGACGGCGATCTTGCTTAACGCCCGCCAGCCCAGTCCGGGCAGCTTGTGGTGCAGGTGCTCCACGCTCAGGCGCGCGCCACTGTCGGTGCTGGCGCCAAGACCCAGAATGATTTTTTGCAGCTTGGCTTCACGCAAACTCACCAGCACTTGCGCGGCCTGCGGGTCGGTCTGGGTGTCCAGCGAAACGAAGACAGAATCAAAAAAACCGCTGTCAGCCAGACGTTGTTGTGCGTCTACCAGTTCCGATTGGCTGTAGTCAGCACCCACGGGCACACGGGCCAATCGGTGTACCAATTGCGCGTCATAGCGGTCCAGGCCGCTGATGGCCAAGCTACCCAGCCGGTAAAGGCTGCCCGAGTCAAGCATGATCGCCAGGTGCGCCTGGTGCGTCAGCGGGTCAATGTCGGCCAGGCTGCTGGCAATGCGCCCGGTGGGGTAGCGCTGGACGGTCAACAGGCGCAGTGCCTGTTGTTTGGCGGCATCCCAGGCGGTTTGGGTAAAGCGGTTGCCTGCGGGCAGCGACCAGGTGTCCTGAATGCGCTGGCGCTGGGCGCTGGCGGCCGGGTCGGTGGCGATTGGGCCCGAAAAAAGCACGCTCACCTGGCTGATCTGCACTGGCTCGCCCGCGGTCACCCGAATCACAATGTGGCGGGTGGCTGAAGGTGTTGGCCGCTTGGGCTGTTCAATCTGAATGACGGGCGAGAAATAGCCCAGCGTGGCCACCAGTTTTTGCACATCGTCTTTGGCCATATCGCGCAGGCGATCAAGTTCGTCATCGCTGAGGTCGTCCAGGGATGTGTAGCGTTGAAGCTCAAGATGGCGCTCCAGCAGTTGCTTGATGTCGTTCGGGGCTTCAACGCTGAGGGTGAATCCGCCGGGGGGGAGCGAGTCTGCTGGCACCTCTGGCAGCGCCTGCGCGAAGGCCCAAGCGGCTGAGCAGATCAGCAACAACAGTGCCAATAACTGTTTCATTTGCTCAGCAGTCGCATGGTGTCTTCCAGTCCCTTGAGCGTCAGCGGGAACATGCGCCCACTCATGAGTTGCTGCACGATGCTGATGCTCTGGCGGTACTGCCACACGCCTTGCGGCTCGGGGTTGATCCAGGCAAATTTCGGGAAAGCGCTGGTGAGTCGGCCGAGCCACTCGACACCGGCTTCTTCGTTGCTGTACTCCACGCTGCCACCGGGCTGCAGAATTTCATAGGGGCTCATGGTGGCATCGCCGATGAAGATCAGCTTGTAGTCCTTGTTGTACTTGCGGATGATGTCCCAGGTGGCAAATTTTTCTGCAAAGCGGCGCTTGTTGTTCTTCCACATGAAGTCATAAACACAGTTGTGAAAGTAATAAAACTCCAGGTGCTTGAACTCGGTCTTGGCGGCAGAGAACATTTCTTCTACGCGCGTGATGTGCTCGTCCATGGTGCCGCCCACATCCATCAGCAACAGCACTTTCACATTGTTGTGCCGCTCGGGAATCATTTTGATGTCCAGATAGCCCGCATTGGCGGCTGTGGCGCGAATGGTGTCGGGTAAATCCAGTTCTTCAACATGGCCTTCGCGGGCAAATTTACGCAGACGGCGCAGCGCCACCTTGATGTTGCGGGTGCCGAGCTCTTGCGTGTCGTCGTAATCTCTGTAGGCGCGCTGCTCCCAGACCTTGACGGCGCTTTTGTTCTTGCCGACACCGCCAATGCGGATGCCTTGCGGGTTGTAGCCACCGTGGCCAAAGGGAGAAGTGCCGCCGGTGCCAATCCACTTGCTGCCGCCTTCGTGGCGTTCCTTTTGCTCTTCCAGACGTTTTTTGAGCGTCTCCATCAACTCGTCCCAGCCCATTTTTTCGATGGCAGCTTTGTCTTCGGGGCTCAAGTTGAGCTCCAGCATCTTGCGCAACCAGTCCAGCGGGATGTCTTTGGTGAAATCGGTCACCAGTTCCACGCCCTTGAAATAGGCGGCAAAAGCTCGGTCAAACTTGTCGTAGTGCTTTTCGTCCTTGACCAGCGTGGCGCGGCTCAAGAAGTAAAAGTCCTCAATTTTGTAGCCAGTGGCTTCTGAATCGTCATCAGACTGTGGCGTTTTGGGGCCAACCACGCCGAGCTTGAGGGCTTCCAGCAGGGTCAGAAATTCCTTGACTGACACCGGCAATTTGGCGGCGCGCAGGGTGTAAAAAAAATCGATCAGCATGGTCGGGTATGCAGTCAATCTACAGCCAGTTTTCGACCTTGAGGCCGGGTATGCGGGAGAATTCGCGGGTGTTGTCGGTGACCAGCACCAGTTTGTGGTGCAGTGCTTCGGCGGCGATCCAGGTGTCGTTGGGGCCGATGAGCGTGCCGACAGACTCCAACTGGCCGCGCAGTTGTGCGTAAACATCAGAGACTTGGCTCGACAGGCTAAGCATCTCTGCGTTGGCGCGAATGGTGTCAATCACCGCCAGCCGTTTGGGTGTTCGATCGCCCTTGTAATAGCCCACCAGCAACTCGCCCCAGACGATGGGTGAAAGGGCCACGCTGCCACGTTCCAGGGTTTCAAATCGTTGCATCAATTGGGGGCTTGAGCGGCGGATGAGTGCGCTCCAGATGTTGGTGTCGAGTAAGTAGCGATGAACCGTTGTGTTCATGGGGCTCACCAAGGTGCAAGGGGCTCAACTGGGCCTTCGTCGCCCACGT
The DNA here is from genome assembly GCA_038328055.1 of Burkholderiales bacterium. Taxonomy (GTDB): domain Bacteria; phylum Pseudomonadota; class Gammaproteobacteria; order Burkholderiales; family Burkholderiaceae_C; genus Rhodoferax. Next base: position 5,674 of record JBBQLQ010000095.1, on the reverse strand, counting down.
CGGGCCAATCCTCGATCACCGGCAACTGATCCAGGAAGTCTTTCATGGTTTGGGGCGCTTCGCGCAGCACGATCTCATCGCCCCGGCGCTCAATGGTGACGCGCTTGGACTTGAGCTGAAACGCCTTGGGCAAACGCACCGCCTGGCTGTTGCCAGACATGAATACGGCCGCGGTGGTGGTGGTGATGGTGGTCATGAAGTGTCTTCTGAAGTCACGATATACACAGTGTATACGGCGACATTATTCCAGCAGAAAAAATGCAGAAATGTCCGTCTTACACATGGGGCCAAGTCAGTCCTCATGACGCTTGGCCACGGACTGAGGCAGGCCGAACAGGCAATCAAAAACCCATGTGAAGGCCATCGCATAGACGAAGAAAAATGCCAACAGGCCAAGGTTTGCCACAAATGCGTTCAGTGGCGATATCTCCAACCAGAACGACATAACCGGAATCAACAGCACCGTCAAGCCGCCTTCAAAGCCTATGCCATGCGCCAAACGCCTGGCAAATGATCGCCCTCTGACGGACTGGCGCGATTCCCAGCGCTCAAAAAAACTGTTGAAAACATAGTTCCAGGTCAGCGCAATACTGGACAGAACGACGGCGAGGGCGACGGTTGATGTTGCTGGCTTGTCGAAGGCCACACTCAGCACCGGGCCGACAAAGGCAATGGCGAAGGTTTCATACAGGAGGGCTTGCAACACACGTCGGATTCTGGGACTCATGAAGATGTCGTGTTTGTCATTGGGTGGGTCAGGCCGATTTGGCACTAAAAGTGCCTCTAGCCCTTTTGATACCTGCGTGAGTAGCTATCAATTTTGACGATTTATCGCAAACGCGCCAAAGGAGAGGCTGGCCGGTTTCACCGTGGTTTGTCCAGTAAATACAGCAACTGCGCCTTCACCTCGGGCCACTCACCCGAGCGCAGGCTGTACATCACGGTGTCGCGAATGGTGCCGTCGCGGCGCAGGGCGTGGCCACGGATCACACCGTCTTTTTTGGCACCCAGACGTTCAATGGCGGCTTGCGAGGCAAAGTTGAAGTTGTCGGTGCGCCAGCCCACCACGTTGCAGCCCAGCGTCTCGAACGCGTGCGTCATCAGTAGCAGCTTGGCGGTGCTATTGACATGAGAGAGCTGCGCGCTTTTGGCATACCAGGTGTAGCCAATTTCGACGCGTTTGACAGCGGCCAAAATATCATGGTAGCTGCTGCTGCCCAGCACTTTGCCAGTGGCTTGTTCGGTCACACAGAAGGCAAAACGGTTGCCAGCCTCGCGCATGGCCAAAGCGTCTTCAATGTATTTGCGGGTATTTTCCGGCTCGGGCACCGAGGTCACGCGAATGTTCCAGAGTTCACCGTCGGCGGCGGCGGCTCGCAGGCCGTCTTCGTGGTTCAGCATCAGAGGTACCAGCGTGATGCCACGGGCACTCAGGGTGACCGGTTCAATAAATGCCATTCATTGCTCCAAGAAGTCTTAAAAATGCCAGACTGTCCAAGTGTCGCGTGGTGGCCAGTGGGGGTCGCCCCCGATTTCTGGTACCCCAGTATGAGGGGGCTGCCCCCACTGGCTACCGCGCAGCGCGGGCTCAAACAGTTCGACAAAAGCGTGCAAACAATTTACCGATTCCGACTCTGCATAAAAACCAGCTTTTCAAACAAGGTCACGTCCTGTTCGTTTTTCAGCAACGCGCCGACCAGTGGCGGCACCGCCACTTTGTCGCCCTCGGTTTGCAGCACCGATGCCGGAATATCCTGCGCCATCAACAGTTTGAGCCAGTCCAGCAGTTCACTGGTGGAGGGTTTCTTTTTCAGCCCCGGCAAATTGCGCACGTCATAAAAGGTTTTCATGGCGGCGCTCAGCAACTCGGCTTTCAGGCCGGGAAAGTGCACATCCACAATCTGTTTCATGGTGGGGGCATCGGGGAACTTGATGTAGTGAAAAAAGCAGCGCCGCAAAAACGCATCAGGCAGCTCTTTTTCATTGTTGGAGGTGATGAACACCAGCGGGCGGTGTTTGGCGCGGATCAGCTCGCGGGTTTCGTAGCAATAAAACTCCATGCGGTCGATTTCGCGCAGCAAGTCGTTGGGAAACTCAATGTCGGCCTTATCAATCTCGTCAATCAGCAGCGCCACTGGTTGCTCGGCGGTAAAGGCCTGCCACAGCACGCCCCGAACGATGTAGTTATGGATGTTTTTGACGCGTTCACCGCCGTCGATGTCTGAGAGCTGCGAATCCCGCAGACGGCTCACCGCGTCGTACTCATAGAGGCCCTGCTGCGCCTTGGTGGTGGATTTGATGTGCCACTGCAACAACGGCAGGCCCAGCGCGCTGGCCACTTCTTCGGCCAGCATGGTTTTGCCGGTGCCAGGCTCGCCCTTGACCAGCAGCGGGCGCTGCAGGGTGATGGAGGCGTTCACCGAGAGCATCAGGTCGTCAGTGGCGACGTAGTTTTGGGTTCCTTGGAATTTCATAATGTGCGGTGGGAGGTGATTCAAGGGTGCAAGCTTAGCGGGTTGCGTTGATCGGGTTCAGAACGTCGGCAAATACCGGGTTTACGCCATAGGGTTGGTGCTGCCGGGCTTTCTATAATTGTTTGATATTTATCAAAGGCCCGTGCGCCGTTTACTGATTGGCTTAGCGAAATGAACAAAATTTTATTGACTCTATCAGCGTTGACGGTCGCTTGCGTGACCGCATTGTCGGCCCATGCCCAAGACATCAAGGGCGATGCGCTGGCGGGTTCCAAAAAGAATGCGCTGTGCGTTGGCTGTCACGGTATCAAGGGGTTTCACACGGCTTTTCCCGAGACCTACAAGGTGCCGAAATTGTCTGGCCAAAGCGCCAAATACATCAACGCAGCCCTGCATGCCTACAAGTCTGGCGATCGCAAGCATCCGTCCATGCGCACGCTGACCACCTCACTCACGGATCAGGACATAGCCGATCTGGCGGTCTACTATGAATCCAGCGGCACCGGCGTAACTTTGCCGGTGGTGGCCGCTGAGGGCTCTGCCAAAGCCGCTGAATTGGTGGCCAAGGGGGGCTGCGCGTCGTGTCATGGCGCCAACCTGAGCAAGCCGATTGACCCGATCTACCCCAAAATCGCCGGCCAGCACAGCGATTACCTGTACCTGGTGTTGCGCTCCTACAAAACCAACGACAAGCCGTTCATTGGGCGCGCTCACCCTGTCATGGGGGGCATAGCCAAGCAATTTTCCAACGCCGACCTGAAAGTGCTGGCGGATTACGTCGGCAGCCTGCCAGGTGAACTGCAAACCGTGCAACCGACCCGGTTTAAATAGACATCAGTCCTGGGTGGCGCGGCGTTGCACGGCGGCCACATAGGCATTGCCATCGGGCGCAAGTCCGGCGCGCTGGCTTTCCCAGATCATCTGGCCCAGGCACTCCATCACGGCGTGATGGGCTTCGTGCAGGCCGTCGAGCCGGTGGGTAAGTAATTCCACCGCCTGGCGGATGCCACGCGGCTGGTCAATGCTGCACTGTTCGGTGATCGACAAGTGCATTGACAAATGTAGAAACGGGTTGCTCTTGCCTTCTTGCACCTGGCCCATGGCCCGCAGCGCTGCATCGACATCCGTCAGTTCAGCGTGGTATTCGGGGTGTTCATCAAGCCACAAGCTTGCTATTGTTTCAATAGCATCCAGCGCTTGTTTTGCCTGGGCTTTGGCGTAAACGGCGCAAAAAAACCGGCGGACATCGGCTTGGGATGGATTGAACATGGTGGTCTAATTGTCGCCCCATGAGTCTGCCAGATGCTTTCCCTCTGATGACTGACCCGTTTTTTATGCGGTCACTATTGCGGCCGTTTTGTTGCTGGGGGTCAGCAAAAGTGGCTTTGGGGCAGGATTTGGTTCGCCGGCCGTGCCGATGATGGCTTTTGCCGTGAGCGTGCCGCAAGCCGCTGCCATGTTGATGCCGATGTTGCTGCTGATGTTGCTGCTGATGGATGTGCTGGGCATGGCGGCGTTTCGCAAAGACTTTGACCTGAAATCAAACTGTCCAAATGGGTGCTCTACGCCTGGCTGGGTCTGCTGGATTGGCGCAATATGGCCACCTCGCTGGTATTGCTGCCCGTCGCACCCATCGGTGTCTGGGTTGGCGTGCGGCTGGCGCGGCGCATCAGCCAGGTGTTGTTTTACCGGTTCTTGTATGTCGGCATGTTTTTGACGGCCGTCAAGCTGCTGTGGGATGCGTTTCGATACGCTGGATATTTGCTATATAATACATAGCGTGTTACGCAGTATTTATAAGGGCTACAGGCTGTTTTTATGTATAAACGTCGTCGCCATCCTGCTGCAGCCGGTACAGCGATCTGGCCCCCCAGGCCAGTGCCAGCAGAATCACCAACGCGCCCATTTTGTGGGTCAGGTTGCCAATCAGGTGCGACCTGGGAAGTAGCCCCAGGCTGTTGAAGAGGTAAATCCAGTCGTGGCCGCCGTCCTCGCCGGTGCGCCCTGACAGCAGTATCAACTGCGGTTCAAGCGCGTCATACATGTACGGTGCCACGTCCAGCAGCGACACGCCGAAAAACCACAGTCCCACCGCTGCGCCAAAGCGGTCATGGTTCTTCAGCAGCAAGGCCCCTGCCATGATGGCTGGCATCAGCAATTGCCCCAGTGTGCCGCCCAGCACACTGATCCATTGGCCAAACGGCATGAAGACGATGTGGCCGGCTTCGTGAAAAATCAGCAGCGGGCGGTGCAAAAAACTGTGCATCATCTCGCCGTCACGAAAATCAAGCCGGATCAATACCCAGCTCCAAAACACCAGACCGGCCAGCAAGGCCGCCTGGGCCCAGAACTTCAAGGGTTGCGGTTGCATGGCGACTAGGTTGGGGGCAGGGCTGCGAAGCCGTTTTGCCGCCAAGCCTCAAACACTGACACGGCCACTGCGTTGGATAAATTCAGGCTGCGTTGGCCGGCAATCATCGGCAGTTTGATGGCGCATTGCGGGGCAAAGGTCTGGCGCACCACTTCGCTCAGGCCCTTGGTTTCTGAACCAAACACCAGGTAGTCACCCGGCAGGAAGTGCATCTCAAACGCATTTTTACTGGCCCGAGTGGTCAGGGCGAAAAGACGCTCCAGCGGGGGCTTCTGCGTGGTGAGAAACGCCTGCCAATCGGCGTGGCGCTTGACGGTGGCGTACTCGTGGTAGTCCAGCCCGGCGCGGCGCATGTGCTTGTCATCCATGGAAAACCCCAGCGGCTCCACCAGGTGCAAGGTGCAGCCGGTGTTGGCGGCCAGGCGGATGACGTTGCCTGTGTTGGGGGGGATTTCTGGCTCGACCAGGACGATGTGAAACATAGGTAGCATTGTCGCGCAGGTGCTAACAAGGCTACTCCGTCCGGGCAATCACCAACCCGGTCACCTTTGCAGCCCCAGCTGCTTTGAGCACCCGTGCAGCGGTGTAGAGCGACGTGCCGGTGGTCATTACATCGTCCACCAGCACGACTCGCTTGCCGCGCAGCACATCCGCCAGAAGTGGTTCCACGGCAAACGCATGGTCCAGCGCGGTCAGTCGCTCGGCGCGTTTGAGCGTGTGCTGCGCGGGTGTGTTCTGAATGCGCAGCAGCAGATCAGCGCGGGTTTTGGTTGGTTCCAGTGCGCGCGCCAGCAGCAGTGCCTGGTTGTAGCCACGTTGTTTCAATTTT
>JBBQLQ010000094.1:0-13534 GCA_038328055.1 Burkholderiales bacterium | reverse complement strand
GCTGCACCACGCGCAAGAAAATACGCAGGGCCGCATTGAGCGCACCTTTGTCGCGCTGTAGGAAGTAGCGCAAGCGTTTGGGTACCGATAGTACCCACTGGCGCACTGGCAGGCGGGGGAAGACGTGGTCACACAGGTGGGCAGCCGCCACGGCCATGCGCCGCGTGTTGCACGAGGGGCAGACGCCACGGCCTTTGCAGGAGAAGGCGACCAAAAAGTCGTCCCCACAGTCGTCGCAGCGGACGCGCGCAAAGCCGTGGGCAAGGATGCCGCATTCCAGGTACTTGCGAAACGCCTTCTTCACATACGCGGGTGGGGTGTGGTGGTCGCCTTGGCCGTCGAACTGGCCCGCGCTGGAGAGTTCTAGCCAGGTCTCGAAGTGCTCGGCAATCGTGCGGTACAGCAGGGTGCGCTCGGGGTGGCGGGGGTTGTAGGCTTTGGTGGGTTTCGCGGATTTAGTGGGCTGGGTGGCTGCAGCCGCTTGCGCAGGCTGAGGGCGTAGCAGGGCATGCTGGTGCCCACGCGGGTGCTGGTGTAAACGCTGAGGTGATCGGTGGGGCGGGCCTTGCATGGGGCTGCGCCAGTCTGGATAGGACTGGCACTGCCACTATAGCTGTTGTTTTGTACAGCACTACGCCGTGAGCGCTTGTTTATCAGGCTTTGCGATGAGTTTGGCTTCTCAAGCCTGAGCGGGCTGATTGCGAGTTTGCGACGCGCGATTGGGAGTCGCAGGCGGCACATCCGTGCAACTGCCATGCGCAATTTCCGCTGCCATACCAATGAAGCCGGTACGCCCATTCCTGCCACAAGGAGAAGCTGTTTGGGCCGCCGATGCTTTGATGGCGTGCCTTCGTGCGCGCCAGACTAGTACCGCGACTCAGAAATAAAGAAGCATGAAAACGCGTCTTTTCCCGCCTAGCGTTGTTGCTCGTCGTTGCCATAGCTACGGCTCTGTCGCCTCCTCACGCCTAACCAGACGGAAAAATCCATCGTTTTCATTTTGTTCCTCTATTTCTAAGTCGCAGTACTAGCCATCTACAGCGGGCGGACCATTGACACGAAGCAGGAGCTGTTGAAAGGTTTGTTGAGTTTCACTTCATGACGGTGTAGGCCAAGCATTGGAATAGGGCTGATGGGATGAAGGTTGATCCGCCTGCGGCAACATCTTTTCGTCGGAAAAGCACCACCTAGAATAGTGGTACCCATCGCGCGCTGATTTAGTAAGCCCCCCTTTGGGCAGGCTGCGAGACCGCTAGGAGCTGCACAAATGTAGTGCCATACACGCTAAAAAATACCTCTAACTTGTTGATTAATAACGTATTTGTAGTGCCTTATGACAAACTTGGGCTAGGGCAGGTGTAGCCGTGACAGGTTCAGTGCTTACCTCAAGCCGTCAAGGTACAGGCGTGTGAGCTGGGCAAACTGCTCGGCCGACAGCGTTTTGCGCATGAACTCCACACAACGGTCACGGCCTTTGAAGTGGGAAATTTCAGCCTCGGCTATTTGTTGCATCAGGGCCTCACGCTCTGCGACGGGCTTGTTGTCGAGAATGGCCATGCGCAACTGGCCGCGCAGCTCGATGATTTTTTTCTGTACCCCCACGCGCACCGGCATGGCCTCTTTTTTGAAGGCATCCAAGGCCTTGATTTGCTCGGAGCTGAGTTTCAGGTCAGCCTCGTAGCGCATGGTCAGTGGCATCAGCTCCACCACTGGGGTGGCCCCATCGCCGGGGACAGACTTGGCTTGGGCCAGGCTTGTCCCCACGGCAAGAGTGGCCACAGCAAAGGTGGCCACGGTCAGCAGTTTGATGAGCCAAGCAGCGCGAGCTTGGTTTATATGGGTGGGTGTCATAAAAAAACTCCTTGGTGGATAGAAAAAACTCAGTTCGACTTGCCGCTGGCCGCAGGGCCGTTGCCTCCACCCAGCGCGGTCACGGGGGCCTTTACCTCTTGGGTGAAGCGTTTTTTGGTCAGGGTGTCTTCAAACACCAGGGTGATCGGCACCACATCACCGCCTTTGAGCTGGGCTTTTAAGTCGATCAGCATCACGTGAAAACCGCCTGGCTTGAGCTCAAGCACGCGCCCCGGCACGATGTCCAGGCCCGCAATTTCACGCATTTGCATCACGTCTTTCAGCATCACCATCTCGTGCAGTTCAACCACGTTGGCCGAGGGCGACTTGGCCGCCACCAGCCGAACGTCTTTCTCAGCGCTGAGTTGCATAAAAGCGCCGCTGGCTTTTTGCATGGGCACGGTGCCGCGCACCCAAGCCTCAAGCACGGTGACTTGTGCATGGGCCAAGCTGGCGCTGGCCAGCACACACAATGAAAAAATAAGGTGTTTCATCTGAATATTCCTGAAAATTTAAGTTGGTAGAAAGAAAGTGCCTGACCGCTGCCGAAAGGTGCCTCAAGGTGCCTTAAGCAGCAGCGCCACGTCGTGCGCATAGTCGGCCGCCGTTTGTTCATGGCGCAAAACATCTCGCAGTTGGCCATGGGTGTCAAACAAATACGAGGTGGCCGTATGGTCCATGGTGTAAGAGCTGCCGGTAGGCACTTTGCGGTAATACACCTTGAAGTGGTCTGCGGTCTGGCGAGTGCGCTCTGCGCTGCCATACAGGGCCAAAAAGCTGGGGTCAAAGGCCGCCATGTAGTTTTTAAGCACCTCTGGCGCGTCGCGCTCGGGGTCCACGGTGACAAAAAGCAGTTGCAATTTGTCACCATCAGGCCCCAAGAGGCGTTTGGTTTCAACCGCCCGCGCCAAGGCTGTGGGGCACACGTCCGGACATTGCACAAAACCAAAATACAGCATGACCACTTTGCCTTTGAAATCCGCCAGCGTGCGCTCGCGGCCATCAAAGTCGGTCAAGCGGAAGTCTTCGCCATAGTTTGCCCCCGTGACATCAATCCCCCTGAGGCCCAGCTTGGGATGGGCATCGGTGCGGCTGCAACTGGTCAGCAACATGGCCGCCGTTAACACCAACCCCACCCCAATGATCCGCCCGAGGGACCATGTTTTTGGCAAACGGTGCTTGTTTGCCCACTGTGAATGCGTCATGCGCGCTCCTGAAAATACCCAAGTGCCAGCCCACCCCAAACCCAGGGTGAGCCACGTTGAAAGGACAACTCAGGAGATCACAGGGGGCGCTCTGGCCTGCCATGGGCCACGCAACAGCACCTCAAGCCGGGCAATGTTGACCGGCAAACTGGCAAAACCCAATGGCATTGGGCCGGGCACAGTGGGGGACCACGCCGGAGGTGGTGCGCCCAGATTGGCGCACAAGGGGCAGTCCAGCCCATGGCCCAGCGGCACCGTGTGGCCGTCGTCAGACTGCACCACCAAAACCATACCCGCCGTGGCCGAGCAGACCCAGTCCACCCGTTGCGGTGCCACCAGGGGTGAGGCCACCGCCACGGCCAGTGAGAGGCCAAACCACACCAACACCCAGCGGGCAATGAGGTGAATGGCGCGGGCAGTCAGCATGAGCGGCAGTTTAGCAGCGCACCCTGCTTAGTCCGTTGACTTGCATCAAAACGGTTGATCGGGTGGGTTAATCCACCTTTGCCACACCCGCCGCCATGACGCGCAGCGCCTAAGATGGCACCATGTTCGTGCTGATTTTTTTCCTGATAGCGGTGTCGCTGATGCTAGCCGTGTTCCCTGAGCTGCCCACGGTTGTGACGCTGTTGGTGCCCTTGGTGCCCTTGGTGCTGGTGGGCATGGGTCGTTTGGCGCTGTTTTTGTCGTCGCGCGGCAAGCCAAAATGAGTTGCGCCGCACCGCCCACCGCTTTCAGGAAACCCGCCACCGTGCTTTGCACGCGCGGTTGCAACGTCACAGCTCGCCGAGTTTGCGAAACAGCGTGCGTTCGCTGACACCGAGACAGCGTGCGAGCGCGGGACGATCGCCCTTGTGCGTCGCCACCGCCCAAGCCAGATAGCGATGCTCATTTTCCTTGAGCGTCAGCCTGGTGCAGCTGGTTTCGGCTGTCCGCGTCACAGGACTGGCCTCCGGGTCGCTATCGATGTCGAGAATGTGCCGTGGCTCGATTTCATCGCCATCGGCCAGCAGGCTGGCGCGTTCGAGCAGGTTGCGCAACTCGCGAATATTGCCTTCGAACGGCATTTCGGCCAACAGCGATGAGGCCGCGGAACTCAAATGCAATGCCCGTCCCGGTGCGACACGCGAAAGCAGCGAGTCTGCCAGCAGCGCCAAGTCGGTCGCGCGCTCGCGCAATGACGGCAAGTGGATCGGAAAGGTGTTGAGTCGGTAATACAGGTCGCGACGGAAGGTTTCAGTTTTTACCATCGCACTCAGGTCGCGGTGCGTTGCCGAAATAAGGCGGAAATCTGCCGGCAACACCTCAATGCCGCCAACGCGCCGGTAGGTGCCGGATTCGAGCAATCGCAGCAGCTTGACCTGCAACGCGAGCGGCAGGTCGCCGATCTCATCAAGGAACAAGGTGCCGCCGCTGGCGGCCTCGATGAGGCCTTGTTTGCGGTGCGTCGCGCCTGTGAAGGCACCTTTTTCGTAACCGAACAATTCGCTCTCAAAAAGGGTCTCGGTCAGGCCTGAACAGTCGACTGGGACGAACGCTTGGGCCGCGCGCGGACTGCCCTCGTGGATCGCCCGCGCGACCAGTTCCTTGCCGGTGCCGGTTTCACCGAGCAGCATCACCGTCGCCATCGACGGTGCAACCCGCATCACCCGTGCCAGCATGCGCGTAAAAGCCGGCGAGCGCCCGACCAAACCCTGTGCCGCAGGCTGACTGCTGGCCTGGCGCACCACGCGCATGGTCTCAACGTAGAGAGTTCTTTCACCGTTGTCGTCTTGGATCGGGGTGGTTTCAACATCGACATGCTCTTCGCCGCGCGCGGTGTAATGCAGATGGAGCACACGCTTTTTTTGGCCGCTGATGCGGCTTTCCTGCAAGGGACAGGATTCGCCCGCCTGGTCGCAAGGCACGCTAAAGCGGTGCGAAACCTCGTAACACAGGCGTCCAACCACGGGTTCGTTGTTGCTGAAATCGCGCAAATAGGCCTGATTGGCGCAGAGGATGCGGTAGTTGGCATCCATGACGATGCTCGGCTCGTCAAATGAATCCAGAAACGAACTGATCTTGTTCAGGCTCATATCAATCTCCCAGCGTTCGAGGGTGCCAAATATGGCACTTTCCATATCTCACTGCCGCCATTTTGTGTGCATACGCCGACTCTTTGGCCAGGATGCAGAAAAATACATAACATTATCAATGGATTACATAACAGCCATACTGGCCCGATAGTTGCGAGTAGTTTGGAGACCGTATCAGTAGATTCAACAAACCTTTATTGAGAGCACCATCATGAAAACTACCCATCTGCAACATCACGTAGCGCAATCCGCACAAGTCACATCAACATTGCTCATGTTTATTCCACTATTTGTCATGACGATCCCACTGACCCCAGTTTTTCTGCTGTACTTCCTGCTGCGTTCGCTGCGGACATCGTTCAGTTGGTTTGTCCACCAGAATCACGGCCTGACAAAACAACAACTGCTATTTGAGGGATAGCAATTGAGAGTAGAAATGCAAACCGCTTGCGCTGAAGTATCCCACCAAAAATCAGCCTCATAAAACACCCGTAACCTCACTCACCGGTCTGATTGCCCAAGAATTTGCGGCTCGCCTTCCCGACCCATCGCAAATTCATCAAATAGTGCGCTGATGGCCGGGGTAGTCCGAAGGTGGTTCAAATTGCCCACTCAAGGCCAATCAGCGCCGCCTTCAACGCCCGCGTCATCCCGCCGGTGGTCTACACCGACCCAGGAGTGGCCTGGGTCGGCCTGACCGAAGACCAGGCCAAGGCGCAAGGCATCAAGGTCAAAAAGGACCTGTTCCCCTGGAACGCGTCAGGGCGCGCGATTGCGAACGGCCGCGACGAAGGTGTCACCAAGCTGCTGTTTGACGACTCGCCAGAAGAAGGATCGGACGGCCATGCTGGCCGGAGCCACGGCAAAATCCTGGGCGGCGGCATGGTCGGCACCCATGCGGGCGACATGATTGGCGAGATTGCGCTGGCGATTGAGATGGGTGCGGATGCCATCGACATCGGCAAGACCATTCACCCGCATCCGACGCTGGGCGAGAGTATCGGCATGGCGGCGGAAGTGGCGCATGGCAGTTGCACGGACTTGCCGCCGGCGCGCAAGTAAGCCAGAGTCAATCGACTGAATCGCTACTAATTCAATAGCTTGTCGCGCAGGTTCCGTAAGGGCTGCGTGGCTTTTTATTGTCAATTTGGCATCACAGGCTCGCAATCAGCCTGCTCGGGCTTGCAAAGCCACACCCAGCGCAAAGCCATATAAACAGGCGCTCGCGGCACAGTGGCCCAGTTGGTGCCAGACGACTTTCCTGATCAGCGCACAGATTATTGAACATCAAAAGCGTGGGGATGTCCGCTTAAGGGGGATGGCTGTGTTCATGGGCGGCCTCGGGTGCCAATTGCGACGACGGCGGGGAACCCCGCTGTGCCGTTGGCCGATGAGCCCACTGGCAGCCTGGACTTGGGCACTGGCGAGACGGTGATGGAACTGATGCTGGGCCTGAACGCGAACCGGGCACCACGCTGGTGCTGGTGACCCAAGATAAAGCCTTGGCGGCACGCTGCCAGCGCATCATCACCATCGAGGCGGGCAGGGTCCACGACACGCCCAGCACCTTAAGTCTCGCCTAAGCGAAGCCTAAGTCAGGACTAAGCCAGGCTCTTTACAGTCACGCTCAGTTGGTTCCAAGCCAACACAACAGTCAACGACCTAACCGTCACTTTTAAAGGATTCACCATGAAATCAAGCATCACCGCTCTGTGCATCGCCGCTGGCGTTTTGGTCTCCGGCCTGTCATTTGCTGCAACCCCTGTTGCTGCTGTAGCACCGGCTGCACCGGGTGTTACTGCTGCTGCGCCTGACGCTGCTGCTCCCGTGACCACGCCTGCCAAGAAAGTCGTGAAAAAGCATGCTGCCAAGAAGGTCGCCAAAAAGGCTCCAGCCGCGATGTAAAGCAGTCATGGTCCGGCTGGGAAACCAGCCGATCAGGCAACCAGAGGCCGCGCAAATTGCGCGGCTTTTTTTGCATCTGCGCCGTGATAAGCTGAAAACCATTCAACATTCTGGAAGGTCCCATGCGCGTTCTGCTGGTTGAAGACGACCCCCTGATTGGTGAAGCCGTGCGTGTCGGGCTGGCCAGAGTGGGCATCACCGTGGACTGGGTGCGTGACGGCGAACTAGGCCTGCAATGCGCCCGCAGCGAACCGTTTGATGCGGTGTTGCTGGACCTTGGGCTGCCCAAGCGCGATGGCATGCAGGTGCTACGCGATTTGCGCGGCCAAGCCTTGGCGATGCCGATTCTGGTGATCACCGCCCGCGACGCCCTGGCTGACCGCGTGGCGGGGCTGGACGCCGGTGCCGACGACTACATTCTCAAGCCCTTTGAGATCGATGAACTCGCTGCGCGGCTGCGCTCTGCCCTGCGCAGCCGCTCGGGCCGTGCTGACCCGGTGTTGCGCAGTGGCGCGCTGGCCTTGCACCCCGACACCAAGAGGGTGACCCAAGCGGGTGCTGTGGTGGCGCTGTCGGCGCGGGAGTTTGCCCTGCTGGCGTTGCTGATGCGCCGTCCCGGCATGCCAATGTCGCGCGCCCAGCTTGAAGAACGCCTGCTGGGCTGGGGCGAGGAGGTGGCCAGTAACGCGCTGGAGGTCAATATCTACAACCTGCGCCGCAAACTTGGTGTGGAAAGCATCCTTAATATCCGCGGCGTGGGCTATTTTGTGCCGCGCGACGAGGCGCCATGTTCTCGCTAGAAAAGCGACTCAAATACCGTCTGCTACTGGGCATGGTGTTGGTGGGAATGGTGCTGGGTGGGGTGTTGCGCATGCAAGTTCACCGCCAGCAAGGCGAAATGCTCGACTACCAACTGGAGCAAGTCGCGCGGGCACTGATCCTCAGCGACCTGCAGGGCACCGAGCAGACCTGGGATGATGACCCGGCGTTGCATCTGGATGTGCAGGTATGGGACGCCTTTGGCAGGCTGCTTTACCGCTCCAGCGACCAGATTGACGTGGATATGGACACCCCACCTGGCCTTTCCTTGGTGCGCAGTGGACATCAGGAGGACTCGGTGACCCTGAAGGTCTTCACGATCAGCAATCGGTTGCGCACGGTGCAGGTGATGCATGCCAAGTCACTGCGCGACGAATTACGCTGGAACGCGGTGCTGGAGGTGCTGCTGCCGTCGATGATAGTTGTTCTTTTTGGTGCGCTGCTGGTGGGGGTGACGATCCGACAAGGGTTGGCCCCGATCCGGGAATTGGACGAGGAACTGAAGCGCCGTGATGCAACATCCCTGGCGCCTGTCGAACTGCCGCACGCACCCACTGAACTGGCAGGTGTGATCAACACGCTCAACCGGCTGCTGCAGCAACTCGATTCCAGCCTGAAAGCACACAAACGTTTCATCGCAGATGCAGCGCATGAATTGCGCACGCCGATCACCGCGCTAAGCCTGGACGTGGACAACTTGGTGCGTGGGCAGAATCAGGCACAGATGATGGAAACCGCCAAAAGGCTGAAACTGGGTTCGCAACGCACGCAGCATCTATTGCAGCAAATGTTGACCCTGGCACGCCTGGAAGCGCGCGCCAAACCGCAGCCAAGCGTTGCGGTGGACCTGCAGAAGCTAGCCCAGGAATCCATGGTGGGCCTGTCTGCGCTGGGCAGCCACCGCGGCATCGAGTTTGCGCTGGAGACCAGCGGTGCCAGCGTGGTGTTCGGCGACCCGGATGACCTGCGCCTGCTGCTGGACAACCTGCTGGGCAACGCGCTGAAGTTTTCACCGCCGGACAGCGCAGTGGAGGTTTGCATTGATCAACAAGGCCGGCAAGTGACCCTGCTGGTGCGCGACCACGGCTCTGGCATTGCGCCGGAGCTGCGCGAGCGCATTCTGCTGCCCTTTGTGCGGGTGGATTCTGCCGTTGAAGGTGCTGGCCTGGGGCTGGCGATTGCCCTTGAAGTGGTGCACAACCACGGTGCCAGCCTCAGTTTTGAAGACCCGACAGACGGCTCAGGCCTGGCAGTGCGGGTCGTTTTTTCGGCTCAGATGTCGGCCTGCATGGGTGCGTCCGCGTGCGTTCGGTAGGCGCGACGCTTCAGCGTGACGATGCTGCTGCGCACCTCGCTCCAGGCCCACAGCTCGGCCGACAAGGCCGCGCCTGCCGGGGTAGGGTTGCTAACGGGCGCTATCCACAGCGCACGCGCTACACCGTCTGCCAGGTACAGGTTGATCAAAGATACTTCATCAAAATCGGCTATAGCCCAGGTGCTATCTGCGTAGGCAGCTAGCTGCCCTGACGCAGAGTAAGCCTCTTACGCCGCTGCCCCCCCGCGTGCCATTGACGGCACGCCCACAAAAAAAGGACGCCCACTGGCGTCCTTTTGGTTTTGCTGCCTTCCATCTCAGCACTCAGGCCAAGGTGGAAGGCAGGTTGATGGCATCAATGCACTCAGTGCGCAGCCGCGCCAGCCGCGCCCACGCCGGTTTGTGCGCGCACGTACTGGTCTTCAAAGGCCGCACGTTCGGCTTGAGCCGCCACACTGTTATCCAACTTGGAGAACACATAAATGCCCAAGAACGCCAACGGCATTGCAAACAGCGCCGGCTGGGTGTATGGGAAAAGCGGTGCAGCGTTGCCCAGCACATCGACCCACACCGACTTAGAGAACACCACAAACAGCACCGAGCTGATCAGGCCCAAGTAGCCACCAACCAGCGCGCCGCGCGTGGTCAGGCCGCGCCAGTACATTGACATCAGCAAGACGGGGAAGTTGGCGCACGAAGCTACGCCAAACGCCAGCGCCACCATGAAGGCGACGTTCATGTTCTCAAACGCCATACCCAGCAGCACAGCTACCACGCCCAAGCCCACAGTGGCCATTTTCGAGACGCGGATTTCTTTCTCTTCTGTTGCTTTGCCCTTCATGATCACGCGCGCATACAAATCGTGCGAAATCGCCGAGGCACCGGCTAAAGCCAAGCCAGCCACCACCGCCAAAATCGTCGCAAACGCCACCGCCGACAAAAAGCCCAGCAACAAATTGCCGCCAGCAGCCTTAGCCAAGTGCAGCGCCACCATGTTGCCGCCGCCAATCAACTTACCGGTGATATCGCCACCCTCAAAGAACTGCGGATCGGTGCCCACCAGTACGATGGAGCACACGCCCATGAAGGCAATCACGTGGAAGAAAAAAGCAATGATGCCAGAGGCGTAAAACACCGATTTGCGCGCCTCTTTGGCGTTGGTCACTGTGAAAAAGCGCATCAAGATATGTGGCAGTCCGGCAATACCAAACATCAGGCCCAAGCCCATCGAAATGGCGGTGACCGGATCGGCCAGCAAGCTACCTGGGGACAGCAGATTCGGGCCCAGCTTGTGCACCTCCATGGCGCGGTTGGTCAGCGTCTCAAAGCTAAAGCCAAATTTACTAAAGGCCAGCAACATGATGGCCGTGCCACCGACCAGCAACATGCAGGCTTTGATGATTTGCACCCACGTCGTGGCGACCATGCCGCCAAAGATGACGTAAACCATCATCAGCAAGCCCACAATCACCAACGCCACGTTGTATTCCAAGCCAAACAGCAGCTTGATCAACTGGCCTGCGCCGACCATTTGCGCCACCAAATAAAAGCACACCACCACCAGCGAGCTGATCGCCGCCATTGTGCGCACTTTGCCTTGGTTGAGGCGGTAAGCGGTGATATCGGCGAAGGTGAACTTGCCCAAGTTTCGCAAGCGCTCAGCCATCATGAACAAGATGATGGGCCAACCAACAAAAAACGCCACCATGTAGATGTAGCCATCCACCCCTTGGCCATAAATCATGGCCGTCAAGCCCAGTAGCGTGGCCGCCGACATGAAGTCACCGGCAATCGCCAAGCCGTTTTGCTTGCCGCTGATGCCGCCACCCGCCGTGTAAAAGTCAGACGCGGTCTTGGACTTGCCCGCCGCCCAATAGGTAATTCCCAGCGTCATCAGCACGAACACAAAGAACATACCGATGGCGTGCAAGTTGAGTGGCTGTTTTTGGGTGGTGCCCAAGTCGGGCGCGGCAAAGGCCAGCACCGGCAGCAACAAAGGCAAAGCTGCCAGCAGACGGCGCGCAGAAAAAAGGGTGTGGGGTGTACGCATCATGCTTTCCTCACTGCATCTTGAACGATTTGTTCGTTCAAGGTGTCAAATTCACCGTTGGCACGGCGCACATAGACCCACGTCAGCAGACAGAAAAACACGAACTGGAAGAACCCCAGCGCAATGCCTACGGTCATATTGCTACCCTCAAACAGGCGCACCGAGATAAAACTGGGCGCAAAGGCCACCAGCAACACAAAGCTGAAAAAGACTGCGATCACTATCAGCGCCAGCGTATTGGCAAAACGCCCGCGCTGCTGCACTAGCTGTGCGTAGCGCGGGTCGCGCTTTATGTTTTCGTAAATTGGATTGGACATGCTTTCACTTTGATAGTTATTAAAAATTTCATTTGCTTGGAGTAAGGATTCTAGGAAGTCAATCCGGTTTTATCCTTACTACGCCATAAAAATAAAAAATTTTTCACCTCAAGCTTGAGCAAGCTCAGTCAATCTACGCATGCAATCTGCTATAAGCTAATAAAAATCAAAAATAATAGCTACCACCGCTTGTATTTAAAGGGCTAGAGGCCATTTTTATTAAAAGTTTAGTGCACAAACAGCGCCCGCAGCAGCAAAAAGTCCTGTCCAATGGCGCTATGGACGCCACTTCTGACGCCGACCAGCGCCTCACTGAGCTGGAAATCAAGGCCAGTTACAGCGAAGACTTGCTGGAACAACTGAACATGGCGATATACCGTCAGCAATTGCAAATCGATGCGCTGCTGCAAGAACTGTGGCGGCTGCGCCAGCAGTAGTCCGACAGCCGCCGCGCCACGCAGGGTATCCGAGCGCAGTACCGCCGACTTGATCAGGTCGCCACAGATCGGTCGCTTGTTGTCAGCGACGGTAAAAATCATGGTGTTTTGAGCTGTAGCCCAAGTAAATAGTGCGTGAGTCGCTATTAACTTAGTAGTAAAGTTGCCAACTTGTAATTGACACTATATGTAGTATCATTCATCCTATGGGTACAGCACAAAAACTCCTTGAATCCATGGCGAACAACCCGCGTGACTGGAAAATCGATCAGGTCATCACGGTTGCCACAGCCCACGGGTTGACGGTGCATTGCCCAGGCGGAAGCCACCACATCGTGCGCAGTGCCAGTGGCTCCAAGGTCAGCGTGCCTGCCCACCGACCGATTAACCCGGTGTACAGCAAGCAGCTGGTGAGATTGATAAAAACCGGAATAGGAGATAACGAATGATTGACCCAAAGATTTATGCCGTTGAAATTCGGCCATTGGATGATGGCGATGGTTGGCTCGCAACCTTTCCAGACTTGCCCGGTTGCATGGGTGACGGCGCAACGCCAGAATCGGCTGTCGTGGACGGGTATGCAGCTGCGCTTGCATGGCTAACTGCGGCCCAAGAGTGCGGTGACACGATACCCAAACCCGGCATGGGGGGAGAGTCCGGTCGCTTCGTTACCCGCGTGCCAAAAAGCCTGCATACCCGCTTGGTAGCGCGAGCCGATCAGGAGGGTGTCAGCATGAATACGCTGGTGGTATCCCTCATTGCCGAAGGCGTTGGGGCGCGTAGTCGCGCCTGACGGGTTCACGCTGCCAACTCCATTTTTGCTGGACTGGCTGCGACTTTTTTGCGCTGCCTGATTAGACTGATGGAGAACTGATCAAAGATTTCGATGCCACGTTCTTCGGCGGCTTTGTGTACAGCTGTGGCATAGGTTCTTGGGGTGGCGGTGGCGAAGAGCCGTTTGCTGGCCCGGATCAGGTTGGCCAAACCCGGTTTTGGCCAAAAAATGCGGCTTGCCGCCTGCAAAAAAGACAGTTCATCGGCCTCCAACGCGGCTCAGCTTGAGCTCTTGCGGCAGTGGCATGACATTGGTGTGGGCTTTGTCGAGCCAGCCGGGCGGCATGTGGCGTTTTCGCTCGAATTGCCGCGCCAGATTGGGCTCAATGTTTTTGAGTTGGTCGGCGTTTTTAAGCTGCGCCCAGTAAGACGGGCTAATGCCCAATTCGCCAGCAAAGGCTTTGTCCAAACCCCGCAACGCCACGTCACCGGGGGCCATGAGTTGACGGTACGCGTCAAATCAGCTTCGTTCAGGCTCATGCCTGAATCGGAAAATACTGAAATAGCGCTTAAGAAGCGACCACCACCCGGTTGCGACCGCCGCTTTTGGCTTCATAAAGCGCCTTGTCAGCCGCCCGCAGCAATGCCTCCACGGTCGTGCCGTGCGTTGGAAATTGCGACAGGCCCACGGAGATGGTGATGGTGCCCACGTCTTTTCCCGAGGGCCACAGCACCAGGTGTTCAACCGCCTGGCGAACCAGTTCTGCGCGTTCCAAGGCGAGCTCG
>JBBQLQ010000093.1:0-13588 GCA_038328055.1 Burkholderiales bacterium | reverse complement strand
TACCCTTGAGGTTACCCCAAATACGTGAATTTGAGCGAATGTCGGCAAGCTTCGGCGAACAGAAATTAGAAATTATTCAATAAAATCAACAGTGTTATGCACATGCATGAACACTGGCGATCTTTGGTTAGGCGGTCGTCCGCTCCGCCAGTATTTCCTTGTAAATCAAGGACTTAGAGAAAGCCCAGCGCGAAAGCACTGGGCTTTTTTCTTTGTCTGGCGTGGCTGTCTGTCCCCATCTTGTCCCCATTCCACGTTTGGCTCGGATCGCGATGTTGCCAAACCGTTGGCCTGAAGCACAGATCAAGACATTGGTAGCCATTCGCGGAGAGTTATCCTGGGCATGCGTCAACAGGTTTGCATACACCGATCAGAATAGAGGGCGGGGAGCGGGCACTGGTACCTGCAGGCGGAGGTGCATTAGCGGACTTTTTTTGACAGCCTGATTGAACGCGGCCCGCAAGATGTCAAGTTCGTCGCCAACGATGACCATGCCGACCTTAAAGCGGCACGCAAGGCGCTGTTTCCTGGTGTGCCCTTGGCAGCGTTATCAGTTTCACTTGCAACACAACGCGCAGGGCTATGTCAGTCGCTTGCACCAACGCACACCAGTGGCCTGGCAGATTCGGGGCATTTTCAATGCACCCGATGCAGTTGAGGCACAACAGATGCTCAACGCGGCACTAAAAGACTGCAAGGTCAAGCCACCCGCAACTGGCGACTGGGCTGAGAAGAAATTAGCCGAGGGAGTTGCTGTCTTTGACTTGCCCGGGGCTCATAGAGCGGAAATTTACATAAAAGAAGTTGCTTTGCCAAGGCCGCCGCACCCGGCCGCCATTCGCAACGACAAAATCTGCCTCAGTGGTCAGCCAGAGGCACCCCTGCTAAAAATGAAAGCAGGATGGTGTGTAATGTGGCTCAAAATTTGAGCGACGTTCCTCTTCGCTTTGCCCTCTGTCTTTAACGTGAAACACTACCGTCATTGCGAACGAAGTGAAGCAATCCATGACTTCGACAGCCCTGGACTGCCGCGCTACGCTCGCAGTGACGTAATTCTTTCATCATCCGGGGCGTCGGCCTGGATTCATGAGCGTTAGGTGAAATCAATAAATTTCAAGATTGACCGAGCGCAAACCGAAGGCGTGTTATCGAAAGATGAGAACCAAAATGATGATGAGCACGATGCTGCCTATGCCGATATACATGATTACCTCCATCTCGTTGTCCGCCCTCGTCGAGGGCATTAAGAAACGAGTTGATGTAATTATTTGAGCACGGCCTCATGGGTCGGTCTGTACGTCAGCAAACATAGCATGGACGGTTGAAGTCATTTGAATAGGCCGCAACAGACCTTGATGCTGCGGTCACCTGCAGTGGATTTGGTGTTCTGCATATCTACGATTTGGGAACAACATTGCGCAGCAAGGGCTTGGCATTCGAGGAGCAGTGCAAGGTCTTAGAAATCTGTAATCCGGCACAGGCCTCAAATTTCCTGTCACTCGACATGCGCCTCAATATGGCGCTGCTCTGTCGCATAGGACTTCATCATTGGATGCCACAACACGTGCTCGTGGCGTAGCATCTCCTCGAAATCAAGTTTGACGTTGGGACGAAAGTGTCTACGGATTCCTCTTGGCTACTTCGTTTCCAACATATCCACCGCCAACAGCACCGGCGATGGTTGCCAGGGTCTTTCCATTGCCACCACCGATTTGATTGCCCAGCAATCCACCCACCACTGCGCCGATGCCGATGCCAATTGGGCTGTTCTTTGCGACCGGGGCTGGTTGCTGGTGTACGGGCGTCGGGGATGCTTGCTGGTTGGTCTGTGTCCGAGCGTGCTGAGTGGGACGGTCCTGCGCAGCCGATGTGAACGGCGAGGTGCGATGATGGTCTTCTACAAGGATTACATGAAAAAAACCATATCTTCCAAAAGTTCAGGCACTCCAGCGGATTCCAATATGGTCACTCGAATCAGCGGTGTAATTCTGGGATTGGTTGCGGTCATTCCATCGTCCATCGAATCTAAATCAGACGCGCCAGTCGACCGCGCCAGGCAAATCTGCGAGACCGCTTCCAGGACCACTGCCAAGATTTCGGGCCTGGCCGCACTAGCCCCCGGCCCCTTGGGCTTGCTAACCTTGCTTCCAGACCTGATTGCAATGTGGAAAATTCAGAGTCAATTGGTCGCAGACATTGCAGCTGTTTACGGGAAGACGGCAACCTTGAGTAAAGAGCAGATGCTTTACTGTCTTTTCAAGCACTCGGCATCCCAGACCATTCGCGATGTCGTCTATCGTGCAGGTGAGCGATACGTCATTCGGCCCGTCAGTTTGAGGGCCCTTCAGAAAGTTACAGCGGCAGTTGGCATCAAAATTTCGCAGCGGGCCATTGGCAGAGGTGTTGCTCGGTTTTTACCCTTGGTCGGTGCCGCAGTTGTAGCTGGCTACGCGTATTACGACACTCAAAAGGTGGGGACATCTGCGGTTGCGCTGTTCAGTAGTGAAATCGTCGTGGAAGACGAGGGCGGCGGCGTGGTCATTGATGTTGCTTGAACGTTTGCCGACTAATTGCGAACGGTTATTTTCTTGGACAGGGAATGAGAGGCACTGGAGGAGCCATTCGCACGGTTCTGCTACGACCGTGGTCGAACTAGCGATTGACTCGGCTGGTACAGGCCCAGCGGTGCGGGTTTGACCAGGGCACCGACAAGGCCACGCAAGAGAATAATTTACACTGGTCGGGCATCTCTGCAATTCCTTTTTGAGTTCTGATCAATGAAAATCATTCTTGCGGCCATCCTTGCCTTCAGTGGCGCGTATGGTCATGCTGCCGAGGCGATGCAGGCGCAGGCAGCTACCCCGGCGTTGACCACTATCGCCGCTCTGGACGTTCCCCGCTACATGGGCACCTGGTATGAAATTGCCAAGTTCCCAAATTGGTTTCAGAAGAAATGCGTTGCCGACACACGGGCGCAATACAGCGCTCAGCCAGACGGCAAGGTACAGGTCATCAACCGCTGCCGCCAGGAAAATGGCGACATGACCGAGGCGGTGGGTGCGGCACGCCAGATGGGTGACAAAAATTCGCCCAAGTTGCAGGTTCGTTTTGCGCCAGCTTGGTTGTCGTTCATCCCGGCCGTGTGGGGCGACTATTGGGTCATTGACCTTGACCCCGCTTACCAACTGGTGGCGGTCAGTGAACCCAAGCGCGAATACCTTTGGGTCTTGTCGAGGACCCCGAAAGTAGACCAGGCCGCGTATGACGCGCTGCTGGGGCGACTTGTCAGCATGGGTTTTGATATCAAACGACTGGACAAGAGCGTTCAAAAAGAGTGATGTGGCACGTCACGTTTGTTGCGTGGCTCCGACGGCGCCGTTCCTGAATATTTTTTTCCAAGCTGGAAGTGCCTTGGTCTGGGTAATATCGCAGCTTTTGCACCAACTGCGCTTGCAAGCTTCATGAAAACAGTCAAGTATTTTGGTCTGCTTTGGTGCTCAGTCGCGCTGCTGTTGGGTGCTTGCACTATTGCGCCAACCGCGCCGCCTAAACCAGACTCCCTTGAATGGCGGTTGGTTCCTGCGCGATTGACCCCCGAACTGTCGGATGATGTTGCAATTTACGCACTGGGGCTGGTGGGTACGCCTTACCGTTTTGGCGGCAATACACCGGCCGCTGGCTTTGATTGCAGCGGTTTGATTGCGCATGTTTTTCAGGTTAGAGCCGGTGTCGCCACCCCAAGAACCGTAGCGAAATTGAATGCCTGGGGCCAAGCGGTGACGAAGCGAGAAGTTCGCACGGGTGATCTGGTTTTGTTTGCGCAACGCGGCCAAACCACGCATGCCGGAATCTATGTGGGCGATGACCGTTTTGTTCATGCACCGTCTACGGGCGGCACGGTCAGGCTCGATTCGTTGAACTCACGCTACTGGTCAACGCAGTTGGTGGCTTTTCGCAGGCCCTAGCCCCAAAGGCTGTATTACGTCTCTGATGACGGCTTGACCGGTGGGCGCAGTTTGAACAAACCCATCGACAGAGCCGTGCCGAACAAGATGATGGCACCGCAAATCAGCATCCACGAAGTGACTGACTCGCCCAGAAATATCGCGCCGTAAATCACGGCAAACACCGGGATCAGAAACGTCACCGTCAGTGATCCGGCGGCACCTACTTTTTCAATCAAGCGGAAATACAGCACATAGGCAACCCCAGTGCACAGCACGCCGACCGCCAGCAAGGCCAGCCAGGCCGTGTTGCTGGGGTTTTTGGCCGGCCAAAGCAACAACGTGGGCAAGGCCAGACCCAATGTGGCACCGATCTGGCTGCCGGTGGCAATCACCAACGACGGCACGCCGCCCAGGTAACGCTTGGTGTAGCTGGCAGAAATGCCGTAAAACAGGCAGGCCACCAGGCTGGCCAGCACCGCCCAACCGCTGGACAAGCCCGATGCATCGGGCTTGAAACTGGCCTTGCCCCAGGCCAGCATGACCACGCCGACAAAGCCAATCAACAGGCCGACAATTTTGAGGCCATGCGGACGGTCTTTCAGCCAAACCCAGGCCACCAGCGCGCCGAACAGCGGCACCGTGGCATTGAGCAGTGAGGACAGACCGGTGCTGATGGACAGCAGTGCATAGGAAATGCAGGCAAACGGAATGCCGGAATTGAGTAAACCCACCAGAAAAATCTTTTTCCAATGCTGGCGCAGTGGCCGGATTTGACCGCGCAGCAGCAGTAACGGCAGCAAGAACAACGCGGCAATCGTCACCCGCACGCCAGCCGTGGGCAAGGCCCCAAACTCAGCCGCGCCGAGTCGCATGAACAAAAAAGAGGCACCCCAGATGGCCGCCAACGCAACAAATTCAAGCACCCAGCTTGTGTGCCGCCGGGGCGAATTCAAAGGCCGCCCTCGAGTTTCAGCAACGCTGTTTTTCGGTGCAAACCACCGCTGTAGCCAGTCAGGCTGCCGTTAGCCCCAATTACCCGATGGCAGGGCACGATGACGCTGACCGGGTTGCGCCCAATGGCTGCGCCCACCGCGCGCACGGCTTTGGGTTGTCCGATGGTGTTGCTCAGCGCCCCGTAGCTGCAGGTTTGTCCAAACGGTAGCGTCAGCAGGGCCTGCCAGACGCTTTGCTGGAATGCACTGCCCGCGCTCAAATCCAGCGGCACATCAAAGCTGTGACGCTGCCCGGCAAAGTACTGTGCCAATTGGGCAATGGCCGCTTGCAACACCGGGTGGTTTGGCACAAGAGGGCAGGCCGACAAGTCGGGTTGATCGGATTGGTCGTCAAACCAAACCCCCGCCAGTCCGCTGCTTGAGGCGGCCAGAACCAGGCGACCCAGTGGACTGGTGGTGCTGGTTTGTGCCAGATAGTTTTCAGATTTCATGAGGTGTTCTTTCTTGTAGCCGCTTATTTAACGTCAAATACATTCATTTGTCATGGCGAGCGCAGCGAAAACTTTGTCATTGCGAGTTTCCAGTTTTGGCCTCAAAACCGCACATGAACCTTGAACGGAAACATTCGTCATTGCGAAAAGCGCCAGCGACGCGGCAATCCAGGAAGTCCGGGGTCATGGAATGCCGCGATCCGCTCGCAAACAAGATAACACCTGGGATTGCCGCGCTTCGCTCGCAATGACGATACCAGGATGGATTGCCTCGCTGCGCTCGCAATGACGATACCCGGATGGATTGCCGCGCTGCGCTCGCAATGACGATACCAGGATGGATTGCCGCGCTGCGCTCGCTTTCGCCGAAGTTTTCATCATTCTGAGTGCGCCCGACAAGCGGCAGCCATGATGATAAGCGCTGGGCCAGCCACGCCTGCGGCACCTGGGCGACCCCTACAATTCGCCAGCGCTTTTATTCATCGACCCGGGACTTATCACCATGCAGCTTTCACCCTCCATTTTCAAGGCTTACGACATTCGCGGCGTGGTGCCCAGCACGGTCAATGAGGCCATGGCGCAGGCGCTGGGCCGGGCTTTTGGCACACTGGCGCGGCGTGAAGGGCAGCTGAAAGTGGCCGTAGGGCGCGATGGCCGCTTGAGTGGCCCCGCCTTGAGTGCGGCGCTGATGCGCGGCCTGGTGGATGCCGGCGTGGAGGTCATCGACATTGGCATGGCCACCACGCCCATGTTGTACTTTGCCGCCAACACCCTGTGCGAGAGCGGCATTCAGGTCACCGGTAGCCACAACCCCAAGGACTACAACGGCTTCAAAATGGTGTTGGCCGGGCGGGCCATTTATGGCGACGACATTCAGGCGCTGCGCAGCTTGATGGAATCTGAGACCTGGGCGCTGCACAGCGGCGGCAGCATTCGCCAGGTGGCGGTGCTGGCGGACTACACCGCCCGCATCGTGGGCGACATCACGTTGGCGCGCCCGATGAAGATCGTGGTCGATTCGGGCAACGGCATTGCGGGTGCCTCGGCCCCGGCCATTTTGCGGGCCATCGGCTGTGAAGTTACTGAACTTTTTAGCGAGGTCGATGGCGACTTTCCCAACCACCACCCCGACCCCAGCAAGCCTGAAAACTTGCGCGATGTGATGGCGGCGCTCAAGACCGGTGACGCAGAAATCGGCCTGGCCTTTGACGGTGACGGCGACCGGCTGGGCATCGTCACCAAAGAGGGCAACACGATTTATCCGGACCGCCAGATGATGCTGTTTGCGCGCGACGTGCTTAAGCGTGCGCCTGGCGGCACCATCATTTTTGACGTGAAGTGCTCGCAGCAACTGGCACCGGCCATTGCAGAGGCGGGCGGTGTGGCGATGATGTACAAGACCGGTCACTCGCTGATCAAGGCCAAGATGAAAGAAATCAACTCGCCGCTGGGTGGCGAAATGAGTGGCCACATTTTCTTCAAAGAACGCTGGTACGGTTTTGACGACGGCACCTACGCCGGTTGCCGCCTGTTGGAGATTTTGAGCCAATCGCCGGATGCCAATGCGGTGCTCAACGCCTTGCCCAGCAGTTTTTCCACCCCTGAGTTGAACGTGAAATGCGCCGAAGGCGAGCCGCATGTGCTGGTGAATCAACTGGTGGCCAAGGTGGATTTTTCAGCCCCCGCTACCGTCAACACCATCGACGGCTTGCGTGTTGACTGGCCCGATGGTTTTGGGCTGATTCGCGCCTCCAACACCACCCCGGTGCTGGTGCTGCGCTTTGAAGGCCATACACCCGAGGCGCTGACACGTATTCAGGCCGACATGCTGGCGCTGTTGCGCCGGGTCAAGCCCGGTGCGCAAATTGACAAGGCCGTGCATTGAAGATTCTGATCGTCAAGCTCTCATCGCTTGGCGACGTGGTGCACGCGATGCCCGCGGTGCAAGACATCGCCCGAGCTTTTCCCGAGGCACAAATTGACTGGGTGGTGGAGCGAGGCTTTGCCCCGTTGGCGCGGCGCTGCAAGGGCGTGCACCGCGTGATTGCCTGCGAACTGCGGCGCTGGCGCAAGGATCCGTTGAGCGCCAAGACGCGTCGTGAATGGCGGGCTTTTCGGTCGGAATTGCAACAAGAACGCTACGACGCGGTCATTGACCTGCAGGGTTTGAGCAAGTCTGCCTTGGTGTCCTGGTTGGCTAAATTGACGAGGAATGGCAAGCGCTACAGCATGGCCAACCAGACTGAGGGCTCCAGCTTTGAAGCCCCGGCGCGTTGGGTGGCCGATGTCGCGATACAGCTGCCAGCACACAGCCACGCCGTGACCCGTGCGCGTGAATTGTGCGCCAAGGCATTGGGTTATACCCTGCCGTTTTATATGTCATTTGGCCTTCTAGCCCAGGCAGAATATGCGCATGCAGCTATTAAAAATATAGCAATTAAAGCTGGCCTGAAAGGCGTGGTGGCACTGGTGCATGGCACTTCACGGGCCGACAAACAGTGGCCGCTGTCGCACTGGCGCGAGTTGGCGCACCGGCTCAATGCTGCTGGTTTCGGCGTGGCCTTGCCGCATGGCAGCGACGCGGAAGAAGCGCTGGCGCAGGACATTGGCGGCGATTTGCCCCATGCCCAGGTCTGGCCCCGCTTGCCGCTGGATGCCTTGACCGATGCGTTGGCCACCTGTGCAGGCGTGATCGGGGTCGACAGCGGACTGAGCCACATTGCCGTGGCGCTGGACTTGCCGCATGTGCAGATTTACAACTTTGACACCGCCTGGCGTACCGGGCCACTGCCGGTTCAAGCCGCCAGCCTTGCGGCATCTAAGCATGTGCTGGCGGCCTTGCAGGCGCTGCGCCAGCAGCACACGCCGCGCCAGTGCAGCGTTTTCGAGTCGCCCACGCCATCGGTTGACGCCGTTTGGCAAGCGTGGGAATCGGTTGAAGCGGTGCCAACCGCATCGTTTTGTGCACCATTCAGCGCACGGATGCCGTTGAAATGCTGGTTGTACAGTTTGCTGATGCGCTTGGCGCAGCCGTTGCTGCGGCGCAAACTGCGTCGTCGGGGCGCGCAAGAGCCGGGTTACCTCGTCGCCATCGACGAGCGCTTCGGGCATTACACGCAGACAGCACCGCCACCAGCAGACGGCAACACCGTCTGGATTCACGCCGTCTCGCTGGGCGAAACTCGCGCTGCTGCAGTCTTGGTAGCGGCCCTGCGCGACCGGCTGCCAGGCATGCGCCTGTTGCTGACGCACGGCACCGCCACTGGCCGCGCCGAAGGTGCCAAGCTATTGCAGCTAGGCGACCTGCAAGCCTGGCAGCCGTGGGACACGCCAGACGCAGCCCAGCGCTTTCTGGATCATTTCAAGCCGCGCATCGGTATCCTGATGGAGACCGAAATCTGGCCGAATCTGGTGCACACTTGTCAACAAAACGCCGTGCCGCTGGTGCTGGCCAATGCCCGTCTGAGCGACAAGTCGCTGCGCCAGGCCCAAAGGCTGGCCTGGCTGGCGCGTCCGGCCTATGCCGCGCTGACCGCAGTCTGGTCGCAAACCCCGGCGGATGCGGCGCGGCTGAAGCAACTGGGCGCGCCGGTGGACAAGCCCTTGAGCGGCATCATGGGTAACCTGAAATTTGATGCCACGCCCGCTGCCCGTCAGCTTGAGACAGGGCGCAGCTGGCGTGCGCAGTTGGGCAAGCCGGTCGTCATGTTTGCCAGCTCGCGTGAGGGCGAAGAACTGGCTTTGCTGCAAATTCTTAAGGATTTTAGGCCTCTAGCCCTTGCAGAACATGCGCAGGTAGCTATTAATTCAATAGCGACTGATGTGCAATGGTTGATCGTGCCACGCCATCCGCAGCGCTTTGACGCGGTAGCAGCGTTGGTTGAATCGCAGGGTTTTGCCGTTTTAAGGCGCAGTAGCTGGGGTGCTCTCGGGCCTGCGCCGTCCATCGACAGCACGGCAAGTGCGGATTCGTCAGTCAATGTGACACAAGCCCTAACTCGCATGCATCGCGGGAGCAGCACCCCTGAGCATGAAAAATGCTCGTCAACAGCGATCGCAGCGCGGCAATCCATGCCCCTTGGAAGTCCTGGATTGCCACGTCGCTGCGCTCCTCGCAATGACGATTCTTTGTATTTCACGTTAACCACGCCGCCCGTGATCTGGCTCGGTGATTCCCTGGGTGAAATGGCGCTGTATTACGGTCTGTCCGACGTGGCCTTGCTGGGCGGCAGCTTTGAGCCGCTGGGTGGGCAAAACCTGATCGAGGCGGCTGCCTGCGGCTGTCCTGTGGTGATGGGGCCGCACACCTTTAACTTTGCCGAGGCCGCTGAGCAGGCACTGGAAGCGGGTGCCGCGCTGCGGGTAACTGACGTGGCGCAAGCAATGACGACCGTGCTTGAACTGCTGGCCAACAGCACACATCTGCACGCGGCAGAGCAGGCTTGTGATGAATTTGCCCAGGCCCACCGGGGTGCCACGCAACGCTTGGCGCAGGCCATCGGTAAGGTGCTTGCCGCGTCATCCGGGCGCGGCATGAAGCGACGCTGATCTGTTCGAGTTTTTTTTGAAGCTGCGTTTTGGCGCGTTAAAATGATTTTTATCAAAATTTTTGGCTTGATCGACAAGCAAAACCATGACCGCATCAACTGAAACGGTACCAGCAGCCTCTGAACAAAAAAACAGCAGGCTCAAAAACATGGGGCTTTTCTTGTTGTCGCCCTTCATCGGGCTGGTCTACGCCATCCTGCTGCCGGGAAAGCTGCTTCAACTGGCCAAGCGCGACCTGAAGGCCAGCGCCGAAGACAAAAAACCGTGATCAACCTGTGAATCATTTCGGTAAGTGTCGCTTCGCAGTGGCCCCGATGGGTCACAGTTACGCGCCAACGCCCGATTCACCATCCACTCATCAACTAACTGTTTTCAATTCAATGAAAACCTCTGCTCACGACGGCTTTGATGGGTTGAAAGCAACAGGACAAATTGCATGAAAACTATATTCAATATGAGCAGATTGAGTCTGCCATCGCTCACAAATGGCCTGCTGATTTCAGGGTTGTTCTGTTTGATCATGGCGAGCCTCGGGCAACCCGCCTTTGCCAAGGATGGCAAGGAGGCCAAGCTGGGTGCAGAAGACCTGGCATGCCAGGCGTGCCATGACAAAGACGACATCGCCGACAAGAAGACCGACATCGGTGAATCGCTGTCCATGAAAATTTCTACCAAAGCGCTGCTGGAGTCCATGCACAACGACACAAGCTGTACCGACTGTCACGACAGCCAGGACGGCAAAGACCACGGCAAGGTTGCCGTGCCCATGAAGAGCAAGCGCGACTACCGGCTTTCTTACCAAAACGCCTGCACCACCTGCCACAAGAAGAATGTGGCCGATTTCAAGGACAGCGTTCATGCGGCGCTGGTCGCCAATGGCAGTGACAAAGCACCCACGTGTTCTGATTGCCACAATTCACACACTCTTAAGTCCGTCAAGCTGGTGGAGCCCATCGCCAATGTGCCCTGTGCCAATTGCCACAAAGAGATATTCAAAGCTTACGCTGAAGATGTGCATGGTCTTGAACGTGTTGCAAAAGGCAAGACAGCACCCTTGTGTGCCGATTGCCATTCTGCGCATGCCATTACGGGCGCATCCCTGGGCGATGGCATCAAAGACGCTTGCCTGAAATGCCACAAGGATGCGGCGGTCAAGCATGATGATTGGCTGCCCAATTCGGCCCAGCATTTTGAAGCCATTTCCTGTGTGGTTTGCCATGCGCCCACTGCGCAGCGCCGGGTCAACCTCAGAATGGTCGACAGCGCGGGCGGCAAGCAAGTGATGGAAAAGAAGGGTGTGCCAAGGTTCGATCAGTTAATCGCTGCCGCAGACGGTGCTCAGGCTGGACTCAGCGAAAAAGAACTGAGCAGTTTCCTGCGCGCGTTCAATATTGAAAATCCGGGAAGCAAAGCGATCCTGAGTGGCCGACTTGAAGTTCGCTCAGGAATTCAGGCGCACCAGTTGAGTGACAAAAAGCTGGCTCTCAAGGATTGCAAGGTGTGTCACCAGGCCGGTGCTGTGCCGTTCTCGAGTGTGGTGTTGAGTATTGCCGGGCCCGATGGCCGGTTATTGCGTCAAGGCGTTGAAAAAGAAGTTTTGACTTCGGCAACGGCGATGGGTTCGATGCGCGGCTTTTATGCTATTGGTGCCACGCGCATTGTGTGGTTGGACTACTTGCTAGTGCTGGTGCTTTTGGGGGTGTTGTGCGTGCCGATAGCGCACTTGGCAGCCCATCGGCTGTTCAAGGCCAAGCGCGACCAGCGCAATGCGGAGCGCCAAAAGGCCAATGCGCAAGCCAATACCGATGCCAAGAAACCATAAGGATCAAGCATGAAAAAAGTCTACATTCATCCGCTTCCGGTGCGCATCTGGCATTGGATCAATGCCATTGGGTTTCTGGTGATGATTGCCACCGCCGTACAAATCAGGTACCTGGATCTGGTGCAATTGGTTCCGTTCAGAACAGCCGTAGTTGTGCACAACTGGGTTGGCTTTGTACTGATGGCTAATTTTTTCCTGTGGTTTGGCTTTTACCTGTTCACTGACAAGATCACGGTCTATGTGCCAGAGATGAACGCCAAGAAATATTTTGAAGATTCATGGCGGCAAATCAAGTTCTATGGCTACGGCATATTTCTGGGCGAGGAAAACCCGCACCATCCCACGATTTATCACAAGTTCAACCCGCTGCAGATCATGATGTACCAGATCATCATGCTGCTGTTTGTCCCCATCTTGTTCTTGTCCGGTCTGTTGCTCTGGGATATCAAGAGGTTTTCGTCCGTGATTGACATGTTGGGTGGTGTGCGTGTGGTTGACACCGTTCACGTCGTGATGTTTATTGTTTTCAGCGGATTTTTGATCATGCACCTCTACCTGATCACGCTGGGCCATTCACGCTTCGCCCACATCAGGGCGATGATTACGGGGTACGAAGAAATCCACGACAAGCCCAAAACCTGAAACTATTTTGGCATGGTACTTTTGTGCAAAATATTTGATTTGAATCAAATATATTCAAGTTAAAAGCAATGTGGCTGGCGTGTGTCTTGACTTGTTGGTCAACAAGATTTCCAATGTCCAGCACTGTTCCAAATAGTTCAACTTTTTTAAGGAATGTTCAAATGATTAAAACTTCTCTGTCAATTCTCAGTGCGTCCATCTTCCTGGTTTTTGGCGCTGTGGTGCCAGCCCATGCGGCGGTAGATGTTGATGCCGCCAAGGCACTTGCAAAAAGCAATGACTGTCTGAAATGTCACGCCGCTGACAAAGAGAAAAAGGGCCCGTCGATGAAGAAGATTGCTGATAAGTACCGCGGCAAACCAGATGGTCAGGAAAAAGCCATCAAGAACATGACAGATGGCCAGAAGGTCAAGCTGACAGACGGTACCGAAGAAAAACACAAGATCATTGACACCAAGGATCCTAAGGAACTGAAGAACATGGCTGACTGGTACTTGTCGCACTAACGAGCGATCAGACCCGCAGCAGGACGCGTGAACCGGGAAAGCCGCCGCGCGTCTTTTTTTGACAGAGCCACAAGACCTGTGGGTGGCTTGTTGAACGTCAGCTAAACAGAACAAGGCGAAAAAATGAAACAGTCACTGATTCGATGGAGTTTGGCCTTTTTTGTGCTGGCAGGTGTGACCGGCTGCGGAGGTGGTGGTGGCGGCAGTGGTGGTGTTGAGCCCCCTGCAACCGGTGTTCTTGACACCATCGCCAAGGCCAGTGCAATAGCTGCAAACGACACCTCCGTCAACAGTTCTTCGGCTTTTACAGTGGTTCAGAGCGCTGGTGTGGCCGCGGTAACCATCAACAGTCCGCCCGTGGTTAATTTCACCGTTTTTTCTGACGGCAAGATCAAAACCGGGCTAAGCACCGCCAATGTGCGCTTTGCCATCGCGAAGCTGGTGCCCGGTAGCAACAATGCGCCAGATCAATGGATCAGCTACATTGCCAAACAAGTGGCCTCTAAACCCGGTTTTGGCCCAGGTGGGACACCGGTGTTGGCATCTGCGCCGCAGGCCACCACCGATATGGCCGCTGCAACGCAGTTGGTTTACAACCCGGCAGGCTATTACACCTATACCTTTTCCACCGACATCAAGTCAGTGGCTGGCGTGACTTACAACCCCAATTTGACCCATC
>JBBQLQ010000092.1:0-13672 GCA_038328055.1 Burkholderiales bacterium | reverse complement strand
AGGAGCGCAGCGACGTGGCAATCCAGGAAGTCCGGCAGTCATGGATTGCCGCGCTGCGCTCGCAATGACGATACCGGCATGGATTGTCGCGCTGCGCTCGCAATGACGACACCGGCGAGATTGCCGCGCTGCGCTCGCAATGACGATACCGGCATGGATTGCCGCGCTGCGCTCGCAATGACGATACCGGCACGGATTGCCGCGCTACGCTCGCAATGACGACACCGGCGTGATTGCCAGGAGCACAAGCCGCCCCCGCCGTCATTGCGAGGAGCACAGCGACGTGGCAATCCAGGAAGTCCGGCAGTCATGGATTGCCGCGCTGCGCTCGCAATGACGACAGCCAACGAAATGTTGGGGACAGAGCAACGTTCACTTCGTGTAACTCTTGGTCTGTCCCGCAAAGTGGACAGCCGACAAAATGTTGGGGACAGAGCAACGTTCACTTCGTGTAACTCTTGGTCTGTCCCGCAAAGTTTCACAATTCTTTCCTCAGCGAGGCCGGCGCAATGCGCAGGGCTTCACGGTATTTGGCGACGGTGCGCCGTGCGCACTCAATGCCCTGCTCTTTGAGCATGTCAGAGAGCTGGTTGTCACTGAGCGGCTTTTTTGGGCTTTCGGCGGCGACAAATTGTTTGATGAGCGCACGCACGGCCGTGCTCGACGCATTGCCGCCCGATTCGGTGCCCAAGCCCGAGCCAAAGAAATACTTCAGCTCAAAGGTGCCAAACGGTGTTGCCATGTATTTGGCCGTGGTGACGCGGCTGATGGTGGACTCGTGCAGGCCCAGCTCGTCGGCAATTTCACGCAGCACCAGCGGGCGCATGGCCAGCTCACCGTGCATGAAGAAGTTCTTTTGCCGCTCCACAATCGCCGTGCTGACCCGCAAAATGGTGTCAAAGCGCTGCTGGATGTTTTTGATGAACCAGCGCGCCTCTTGCAGTCGCTGCTGCAGCGCCAGCACATTGGCAGCCTCGTTGCCGCCGGCTTTGTGACCCTTGAGGGCGTTGGCGTAGATGTCGTGCACGCGCAGGCGCGGCATCACATCAGGATTAAGCCGCACCTGAAATTTGGCTGCCGCACCACTGCCAACCTGAACCACCAGCACGTCGGGCACCACGATGTTGCGCTCTACATCGATAAATCGCCGACCCGGCTTCGGTTCCAGCCGGCCAATCAGCGTGATGGCCGCGCGCACTGCAGCATCCGAGGCGCGACACAAAGGCATCAGGTGCTTGATGTCCCGCCGCGCCAGCAAGTCCAACGGCTGGGCGCAAATGCGCAATGCGACATCCACCACGTCCAGATCAATGTCGGCTTCCATGTCTTTTTGCAGCACTTTCAGCTGCAGGCTCAGGCACTGCGCCAGGTTGCCGGCACCCACACCCACGGGCTCCAGGCTCTGCAACAAGCTGCGTGCCACGGTGAAGTGGTGCACCATATCTTCAATCTGCTCAACATCGTCACCCGCCAAACCGCACGCCAACTCAGTCAGGTCGTCTTCAAGGTAGCCGTCATCGGTGAGCGATTCAATCAAAAACCGCAGCGCCGCGCTGTCCTCAGCACTCAGGCGCAACGCCAGTGCCTGACGATGCAAATAGCTTTGCAGCGACTCCTGGTTGCGCGCCAGTTCAGTCGCGTCCATGTCTTCATCACCGCTGAGGTTGTTGCCGTGGGCGCGCGCCTCGCCGCCCCATTCGCTGTCGTCGGGTGCCAGGCTGACGGTGCCGTCGCCTTCCCAGCTGGGCTCCTCAAACGCCGCAGAGCCACCGTCTTCTATATCATTTTCGGCCTTAGCCCCCGTTGTACTTGCGTAGTCTGCTACCGAATAAGTAGCAAACTCCGCCTCGCGATCGGTCGGACTGACCGGTGTGTCAGCGTGCTCCAGCCCAAACGATTCGCGCTCGGCCGTGTCAGCAGTGCGCTCCAGAAACGGGTTGTCGTCGAGCATCTGGCCGACTTCCTGGCTGAGCTCCAGCGTGGACAACTGCAGCAAGCGGATCGACTGCTGCAACTGGGGGGTCAGCGCCAGGTGCTGGGAGACGCGTAGCGAAAGGCCGGGGTTCATGAGCTGCTAGCGCTTCACATGCGAAAGTGCTCGCCCAGGTAAACCCGGCGCACTTCTTCGTCGTTGACGATCTCGGTTGGCGTGCCCTGTGCCAGCACACTGCCGTCGTTGATGATGTAGGCATGGTCGCAAATGCCCAGCGTTTCGCGCACATTGTGGTCGGTGATCAGCACGCCAATGCCACGGTTTTTAAGGAAACTGATGATGCGCTGGATTTCGATCACGGCAATCGGATCAATGCCGGCAAAGGGCTCGTCGAGCAAGATAAACCGCGGCTGGGTCGCCAGTGCCCGGGCAATCTCGACGCGGCGGCGCTCACCGCCCGACAAGGACAGCGCGCTGGACTGGCGCAGGTGATCGACCCGCAGATCCTGCAACAAGGATGTCAGGCTTTTTTCGATCTCGGCATGGCTTAGCGGGCGGCCTTTTTCGTCGAGTTGCAGCTCCAGCACGGCGCGCACGTTGTCCTCCACATTGAGCTTGCGAAAAATCGAGGCCTCTTGCGGCAGGTAGCTCAGGCCCAGACGGGCGCGGCGATGAATCGGCATGTGCTCGATCGACTGGCCATCAATCGTGATGTCGCCCGCGGTTGCCCGCACCAGCCCGACGATCATGTAAAACGAGGTCGTTTTGCCAGCCCCGTTGGGGCCCAGCAGGCCAACCACCTCACCCTTGCGCACCGCCAGCGACACGTCCTTGACCACTTCGCGCCCGCCGTAGAGTTTTTTCAGGTGATGCGCTTGCAGGCAACTGTCGCACGCAGCGCCGCCACGCCGTGCATCCTCAGCGACCGCAGCCGACGAGTCTTGCAGGGCGGCGCCCATGTCGGTCACTGGGCTGCCCCGCCCAGTTGGGGGGTGGCGCTCAAAGGCGCTGAACTGGCTGGTGCCGGTGGTGCTGTCACTTTGGGTGTCAGCATGGCGCGCACGCGCCCAGCTGGCGCGCCCGGCTGGCCGGTGCTGGTGCTGGTACCCAGGCCGGGCGTGCCGTCAAGCGTGAAGACCTCGGTGGTGTTGTTGTAGACAATCACGCCAGCATTGAATTCATCGTTGAGCCGGCTGCCCTGGTAGCGGCGCAGCTGTGCTTTGGAAATGAATTTGACCGAATCTGTGCGGCCGTCGTAGTCAATGGTTTCGCCTTCGCCTTCGATGGTTTCATCAACGCCTTCGCGCTTTTGCCGAAAAAACGCCAACTTGCCTGGCTCGGCGGTGACCACGCCAAACTGGTTGCCCTGAGGGTCTTGCCGAACTTCAACCTTGCCCCCGCGAATCAGGATCGTGCCCTTGGTCAGCACCACCCGGCCGGTAAAGATGCTGAGCTGTTTTGTGTCGTCATAACGCAAAGCATCGGCCTCGACATTCATCGGCGCGCTGCGGTCGGCCTTTTCGGCATGCGCCCACGGCATGGTCAATGCTGCCATGGACAGTAGCAGACCGGGGAAAAAAATGGTTTTCATAAAGGCACGAATCTTGCATTAGAAGTGTGCCAGATTGTAGCGGGCCACCACGCTGTGGGGTGGCAAATCAGATAGAAACCAGGCCACCACGGCCTGGAAACTGCAATTACCTTGCGGCGCGGGTCTGCGCAATCAGGAAATCGGCAACCTGCAAAGCCCGGTCCATGCTTTTGGCCATGGAACCATCGGTGTAAAAGCGCCCGCTTACACCCAGGGCAGGCACGCCTTCAACTTGGTAGTCGATCATCAGCTGCTTGGCCCGACTGGCTTTGGTCGTGGCTGAGAAAGAATTGAACTGCTCCAGAAATTTAGCCTTGTCCACGCCTTGCTTGACCACCCAGTCGGTGATGGCCTGGACAGACATCAGATTTTGCTTCTCGGCGTGAATGGCGGTAAACACCCGTTCATGCAACGACCCCACCAGGCCCATGGCTTCCAGCGCATAAAACAAACGCTGCAGCGGCACCGCATCGTCCCTGAAGGCCACCGGAATGCGCTTGAACACAACGTCTTTGGGCAGCTTTTTGACCCATTGGGTCAGCGTTGGCTCAAACGCACTGCAGTGTGGGCACCAGTAGCCAAAGAATTCAACCACTTCGATCTTGCCCGCCGGGGCTTCGATGGGGGCGGGCCGGTCAAGCCGGATGAAATCTGTGCCGGCCTGCGGAGCAGCGGCTTGCGCCAGCACCGCAGTCGGTGACAAAACCAGACTACCAGCAGCCAATGCGCCTGCACCAGCAAAAAAATCACGACGTTTCATTTCAAAATTCTCCAGTTGACATTGCAAAGCAGCTTATACGAGCGACCAGAATCCAAAAAGTTCAGCGCTGCACGCGCACCAGGGCTGCCTCAAAACCCGCCGACTCGAGCCTGACTTTGGCTTTTTCAGCCTCATCGCGTTGGTCAAACGGCCCCATGCGCACCCGGTGAACGGCGCGCCCCGACTGCTCACGCTCCGACACCTTGGTTTCCATGCCGGCCAGGGACAGCTTGGCGCGTTGGCTCTCGGCATCTTCGGCCGTGCGAAACGCACCCACCTGCACAAAATAGCTGAAGGCATCCGCTGTTGCTGCGGGCGCTGCAACCTTGGCACCGGCGGCGCGTGCCACCGCGAGGTCCCCCAACGGGTCTGCTGCTCCTGCCGCTTTGGGCTCAGGCTTGGCTGGCGTTGTGGGTGCCGGGGGTGCCGCAGGCGCGTCGGTGGCCCCAGGCGCAGATGCTGCCTGCTCAGTTTTTGCGGCTGGTTTGGCCGGGTTCTTGCCGTACAGGGGTGCGTTGGGGTTCCAGTCCTTGTTTTTTTGCGCCTCCACCGCCGCCTGATCAGGTGAATTGGTCAAGCCCTTGGTGACAAAGGGAATCGGCACCTTGGTGACAAACACCGCCACAGCCAATGCCACACCCAGGCCTGCCACCAGGCCCAGAATAAAACCCAAAAAAGTACCACCACGTTGTTGTGTCATCTGCAGCCCTATTTTTCCTGTGTTTGCCTGACAAACCTGATTGTTTACATTTTTTGCGGAGCACTGACGCCCAGCACGGCCAGACCATTGTGCAATACCTGCGCGGTGGCGGCCACCAGCGCCAACCGGGCCAACTTGACAGCTTCGTCAGCCACCAAGATACGCTCGGCATCGTAGTAGCTGTGGTAGCAGGCAGCGAGCTCGCGCAGGTAAAAAGTCACATCATGCGGCGCAAAACCATCAGTGGCCGCGCTCAACATGTCGGGGTATTTGGCCAGCAGCAGCATCAAGGCGTGGGCTTGCGGGCTGTCCAGCGGGCTGAGGTCAACACTTGGCAAAGCTGCCACATCGCCACCCCAGGCAGCCAACACCGAGCAAATGCGGGCATGGGCATATTGCACGTAATAGACCGGGTTGTCGTTGTTCTTGGCCACAGCCAGATCCACATCAAAGGTGTATTCGGTATCGGGCTTGCGGCTGAGCAAAAAGAAGCGCACCGCGTCCTTGCTGGTCCACTCGATCAAATCGCGCAGCGTGACGTAGCTTCCCGCGCGTTTTGAAATCTTGACCTCTTCACCGCCGCGCACCACCCGCACCATGGTGTGCAGCACGTAGTCCGGAAACCCCTGGGGGATGCCCACATGGGCCGCCTGCAGGCCAGCGCGGACACGGGCAATGGTGCCGTGGTGGTCGGTGCCCTGGATGTTGATGACCTTGGAGAAGCCGCGCTCCCACTTGGCGATGTGGTAGGCCACGTCGGGCACAAAATAGGTGTAGCTGCCGTCTTGCTTGCGCATGACGCGGTCTTTGTCGTCACCGTAGTCGGTCGATTTGAGCCACAGCGCGCCGTCTTGCTCGTAGGTTTTGCCGGCCGCTTGCGGTCGCTTGACGGTGGCATCGACCTTGCCACTGGTGTACAGGCTGCTTTCCAGGTAGTAGTTGTCAAACCTGACCGCAAAGGCCTGCAAATCCAGGTCTTGCTCATGGCGCAAATACGCCACGGCGAACTGGCGCATGCCATCGAGGTCACTGGCATCACCCGACGCGGTGAACTCACGGTCATCGGACTTGACGGTTTTTTTGGCCAAGAAATCAGCCGCAATATCCGCGATGTACTCGCCGTTGTAAAAGTTTTTGGCTAAAGGATTGTCCGGGTCGGTTGGCCAGCAGGCGTCGCCCGGCTTGAAACCCTGCACGCGCAACTGGGTGCTGGTGGCCAGTGTGCCGATCTGCACGCCCGCGTCGTTGTAATAAAACTCTCGGTACACATCCCAGCCCTGGGTCGCAAACAGGTTGCAAATGGCATCACCCAGCGCGGCCTGGCGGCCATGGCCCACATGCAGCGGCCCGGTCGGATTGGCCGAAACAAATTCCACCAGCATGCGCTGGCCGTTGCTGGCTTGTGTGCCGTAGGTTGCCGTTTGCGCCAGCACCTCGCGCACCACCTGCTGCTTGGCCGCCGGTTTGAGCTTGATGTTGATGAAGCCGGGCCCGGCAATGTCCAGCGCATCGACCCAGGTCTTGAAAGGCGTACTGACCAGCAGCGCGTTGCGCAAATTTTCGGCCAATTGGCGCGGATTCAACTTGAGCGGCTTGGCCAGTTGCATGGCAGCCGTGGTGGCCAGGTCGCCATGCGCCGCCACTTTGGGCGACTCAAACGCGGCTTTAGCGCCCGCGCCGGGCAGTACATCTTCCAGCGCTTGGCGCAGGGCTTCAAGGAGTTCGGTTTTGACGGTCAGCATGCGCGGATTTTACGGGCCAGCTTTCAAGTGCAGCAGCACGTAAGCCTGCCCGGCCTTAAACTGATCAGCCTGGTCTGCGCCGCAGGCTTCAACCATGAAGGAGACTGCCTTGCTCAATCTCACCCCCCGTCTGGCAGCGTGCGGCCTGTGCACCGCTGTGGCGCTGCTTGTCAGCCTGGCCAGCCCCGCGGCGCTGGCACAAGCCAAGTTCATTCAAACGCCTTACCAGAACCCCAAAGCATTGGTTGATATTTTTCTGGATGACCCGGCGAAACTGGGCTCAGCCCTGTACTGGGTGCGTAGCCTGGTTAACCCGCTGACGGAAGCGCCCTACAGCATGTTCCAGGAAGACATGAGCATCGTGGTGCTGATGCATGGTACCGAAATCGTCACGCTGGCACGCAAAAACGAAGAGCGCTACGCCGAGGTGGTGCAGCGCATGCGCTACTACGCCGACTTGGGCGTGAAATTCAAGGTATGCGGCCTGGCCATGCAGGACTACCAGTACACCGCCCAGGACTTGCATGATTTTGTGGAGGTCACCCCGTCGGCCATCACCGAACTGATGCATTGGCAAAACCGGGGATACGCGCTCATCACGCCCCAGGTGACTGAAAAGAAATTCTCCATCGACAACATTCGCTGAAGCTGGTGCCTCTTGCTCAATCATGAACTACGCATGTCTTACTTCTGTGCAAAACCCTGGAAGGGGCGAATGACTTGGCGTCCAATCAAGGCCCGATTTTGTAGAAAAGCAACAATTACGTCACGGACAGCCCGGCTTGATGGTGCGCAGCCTTTGCGTTTGGCTGCGATCTATGGTCGAATCCCGCACAGGATTTTTCACACACTGTAAAAGGACTGCACATGAAGAAATTGGCGATCATTCTGGGTTTGGGCTTGTCTTTGTCATTCGGTGGCGCTTTTGCTGCCGGTGAAACTGCTGCACCGGTGGCCAAAACCGCCCAGCAAAGCAAAATGGCCACCTGCAACACCGATGCCAGTGACAAAAAGGGCGATGAACGCAAGGCCTTCATGAAGCAATGTCTGAGCGCCAAACCGGCTGCAGCCATGTCTGACAAAAAAACTGCCCAGCAAGAAAAAATGAAATCCTGCAACAAGGATGCGGGTGACAAAGCGCTCAAGGGCGATGCCCGCAAAGCCTTCATGAAAGAGTGCCTGAGCGCGGGCTAATTCCCTCGCGGGACAGATCACAATTTGTCGCACATCAAAAAAACCCCGACCAGCCGAGCTGTCGGGGTTTTTTTTGGCATGATGCAGCCATGCTGACCCGCCAATACCTGCCCCCTTCCATTTCCTGCGTCGTTCCTGCGTACAACGAGGCGCGCAACCTTGCTGCACTGATTTCCGACATATTGGCCACGCTGCGCAGCCTGAGCACAAGAGTTGAGCTGATAGTGGTGGACGACGGCAGCCGCGACGACACCAGCGCCGTCATGCAAAACGTGTGCACCGAGCACCCCGAGGTGGTTTACCTCAAGCTGTCGCGCAACTTTGGCAAAGAGCCGGCACTGACCGCCGGCATTGAAGCCGCGCTGGGCGATGTGGTGATCCTGATGGACGGCGACGGCCAGCACCCGGTGTCGCTGCTGCCAGACATGTTGGATAAGTGGCGGGGCGGGGCCGACGTGGTGTATGCCGTGCGCAGCACCCGCGTCGACCAGTCCAGCCTGCACATCAAACTGACCGGCTGGTTTTATAAGCTGGTCAATTTTGGCAACCGCGTCAAGATTCCAGCCAATGCGGGCGACTTTCGGCTGATGGACCGCCAGGTGGTGGATGCCCTTAAACGCTTGACCGAGCGCAACCGCTTCATGAAAGGCTTGTACGCCTGGGTGGGCTTCAACAGCACGGCCATTGACTACGAGCCACTACCGCGCGCCGATGGCAAAAGCAACTTTGGCTTGCGCGGCTCACTGGCACTGGCATTTACCGGCATTCTGGCTTTTTCGATTGCGCCGTTGCGTGCCATGACCGTCACCGGCTTGGTGCTGTCTGCCTTGGCACTGGGCTATGGCATCTGGGTGGTGGGCGAGTATTTCATCGCCGGCATTGCCGTACCGGGCTACGCCACCATTGTGGTCGGCATGATGTTTTTCAGTGGCATCCATCTGCTGTCGATCGGCGTGCTGGCCGAATACGTGGGCCGGATTTACGAGGAGGTCAAGCAGCGGCCCAATTACCTGATCAGCCAACGCAACGGCCACGGCCTGGTCGTTGACGCGGCAGCTATGAACCAACCCACCGGCCAGCCCGTCAACGCGCCAGCTACGCAGGCGTGAGCGCTTCCACCTTCTGGTTTTTGGCTGTGGGCGGCTCGGCAGCCCTGACTCACATGGGGGTGTTTGCCCTGGCGCAGGCGCACATGTGGCCGGAACTGGCCAACGCGCTGGGTTTTGTGATTGCTTTTTTTGTCAGTTTTGCCGGCCACCGCTGGCTCAGCTTCAAGGATGCCAGCACCAGCATGGGCACCAGCTTTCAGCGTTTTGTGGTGACAGCGTTGGCCGGTTTTGCCAGCAACGAAGTGGTGTTTGTACTGCTGCTGCGCGGCCTGCAGTGGCCTGCGCTGATGGCGCTATTTGTGGCGCTGGTCTTTGCAGCCGGGCAGACTTATGTGCTGAGCCGCTTCTGGGCCTTTCGCCGCTAGCGGATGACCGGACTGGTACAGCACCCAGCCCGCGCCTTGGTAAAAAAGTTTCCAGCCAGCCAGACCATCAACCAGGGTGTTGCCGTTGCGCAAAATCAGCCAACTGCCTGGCGCAACACCTGCCGCAGGCAACACCTCGGGCGACTGCAGCACCTGCGCGGCCTGGGCATCAAAGTCAGCCCCTTCAAACAGCTCGCGCTGCCAGCCGTCGCCGGCACGTTGGCGCAACTCGGGCCAGTTTTCCAGCATCACCAGTGGTTTGCTGGTCTGCATATAAAACGGCAGGTCGTAGGGGAACTTGCCAGAGGCATAAATTGTGTCGGCTGGCCTGGCCGCACAGGCCAGCACCTGGGCAATGTCTTGCGCGCGCCCGGTGCGCGTGACATTGCCCACCTGGGTAACGATCGCCAGTGCAATACCGACATTGAGCAGGCACAGGCCAGCAAACGTCAATCCGGCGCGGCGGCGGTGTGCCATCACACGCCCCCAACCCAGTGCAGCCAACAGCGCCAGCGGCGGCATCACCGGCAATATGTAGCCCACCAGCTTGGAATTGGGAAGCGAGAAAAAAACCAGAATGGCCAGCACCCAAACCCAGCACAAACGCCACCAGGACGAGGCAATCACGCCCTTGGCGACCAGTGTTGTGGCGGTCACCCGGCGCACCTGACCCAGCGCAAAAAACACCCAGGGGAAAAACAGCAACACCAGTGCCAGCAGAAAAAACCACACCGGCTGCGGGTTGTTGTAGGTGGTGGCGGTGTAGCGGTTGAACTGCTGGCCGATGAACATGTAGTTGAAAAAATCAGGGTAGGTCTGCTGCGCCAGCACAAACCACGGCAGGCCAATCAATGCAAACAACGCCAGACCGCTGAGCCACGGCAGGTACAGCACCTTTTTCAGCTGGCGCGTCCAGACCAGCCAGATCAGCAGCACCAGGCCTGGCAACGCAATGCCGATCAGCCCCTTGCTGAGCAGCCCCAAGGCGCAGGCCACAAAGCCCAGGCGCGCCAGGGTGGCGTTGGGTTTTTCACCGGCCATGAAGGCATGGGCAAAGCACCAGATCGCCAACCCGATCCAGGTCGCCACCAGCATGTCGTGGTTGATGTATTGCCCGCCCACCAAAAAAGTCAGACTGGTGCCCAGCATGATGACCGCGCGCCGAGCCGTGGCCTCCGAGCTGATGGTGCGCGCTGACAGGTAAAGCGCCACCAGCATCAGACCCGCATGCAGCGCGGGCACCAGCCGCAAGGCCAGCTCAGTGATGCCAAAGGTGGCCAGCGAGATGGCCTGCAGCCAGTGCAGCAGCGGCGGTTTGTGGAAAAAGGGCAAGCCATTGAGGCGCGGTGTCAGCCAGTCACCGCTGGTGAGCATCCAGCGGCCAATTTCGCCGTAACGTCCCTCGTCGGGCACCGCCAGGGGCCGCAGGCTGGCCAAAACCAGCAGCAGCAGCCACAAGGCGGCCAGGATGAACCAGGATTTTTGGCGCTCGTACCGCTCGCCAGTGTTTTGAATGGGGATCATCGGGGTTTTATTCACCGGAGGATTTTAGTGGGGCGTGTCGGCCCCCACGCCATTGGGTCAGGTGCTGGGTGCGATTCAAACTGGTGTGCTGTATCGGCTTTGGGGTCGGATCACGATTTTGGCTGCTGGCCGGTGAGCTTGCCAACCGTCGTCCCCAAAACTCGTGCTCTGACCCCAATGCTTTGACTTGCTGCACATCACTTTGAATCGCACCCCAGGTGCTGGGTGCGATTCAAACCGATGTGGCTGATGTGGCATCCTGCAGAAATCAAGGCATCACGCCAAACCCGGCGCTGCGTATTAAAACCGGCGCTGCGTATTAAACCCGGCCCGGCGATTGGGCCATGCGCATGCGGTTTTGGGGTGAAAACACACGCGAAACTGAAGCTGCTGTATGCAAGCGCTTGCCGACGCGCGCCTTTCACCCCAAAGCCCGGTCACATAGCCCAATCACCGTGCTTACCGCCGTCGAAGTAAGAATAACTGCGGCAAGCGGCTCACATCAATTAGCGCCACCTCCAACGCAGGCAACTTTTGAATTCCCCGCCAGAGTACCCAACCGCTCGAAGAATCAGCCGGGTGATTCACCCACCACCGCGATGTCTGCCTCAACCCCATAAACACC
Source organism: Burkholderiales bacterium (assembly GCA_038328055.1). Lineage (GTDB taxonomy): Bacteria > Pseudomonadota > Gammaproteobacteria > Burkholderiales > Burkholderiaceae_C > Rhodoferax. The sequence continues at coordinate 2,129 of JBBQLQ010000092.1, read as the reverse complement.
CCTGAGTGCGTTGTTCAAAAATCATGTAAAGCACTCACTTTGAATCGCACCTCAAGTGTCAGCCCCGCGCACCAGCACCACATTGGCGCGCTGAATCGCAAGCGCAAAGTCAGGCCCACACAAAAACTCAAACTCCTGCGCGCGAGCAATGCCAATTTCATCGCCCGGCTCGGCGGCATACGCAGGGTGGCACATGATGATGCTGCCCGCAGGTGCTTGCGCCAACCAGCGCGCCATCAGCGCCGCATAGCGGGCCGGGCCACCTGCAAAGTTATATATGCCAGATAGGGCTGTAGCCCTTGCTATACCTGCGCTAGCAGCTATTTTTTCAATAGCATATGCCCCCATTGCAGCAATCACCCGGCTTTTGAAATCGGCGGCACCCTGAGGCGCGCGCGAGATCCGCAAGTAGGGCTTGACCGGCTGCGCGCCATAGCGGCGCACCAGCACCGCCACCAGGGCCTCGCGAATGCCGGCAAACTGATGCACATGCTGGTGCCCGTCCACGTAATCGGGGGCACCCTGCCAGTGCGCCTCGAACACATCAAGCTGCCGCTCAATCACCCGTGTCGTCTGCACGGGGTTAAAACCACCCAACACGGCGCGCCGCATGGCCGCACCCAGCGACATGCCGTGGCCTGAGGCAAGGGCAAACTCACTGGTCCAATCCAGGTGCAAACCGACATCGATCTGGCCGCGCACGTCCTGCAGCAGCGCCACATCGCGCGGCCAACGCGCAGGCAGCACCATGGCGCTGGTGGCGCTGATGCGCCCCATGCGCGCCAGTTTGGCAATGCCCAGCGAGGCACTCTCATGCACTGCAAAATCATCCGCGCAAACAATGATGCCCTTGGTCATGGCGAGCACAGCGGCCATCCCCGCGCCAGCCAAAATCCGGCCAGTACGCGCTGGCAGCTTTTCAGCAACACAATGCCGTCTTGCGTGAGTGTGACGCGCCGGGTGGTGCGCAACAGCAGCGTCACGCCAAGGCGCTCTTCCAGCACATCCATGCGCAGCCCGATGATCGTCGGCACCACGCCCTCGGCCTTGGCGGCCGCCGTCAAACCACCGCGTGCAGCCAGTGCGCAGAAAGTTTCAAGTTGCTTGATCTTGCTCATGAAGGGATGTTAGCGCTTTGCTATGCCAACGATGGCCACAGCTACATGGACGAACCTATGCAGCAGAGAGAACCGTGACGCTCCCGGACATCACGTCAATGTCCACCTTCAGACTTCCTGATGTGTATAGGCACAGTTTCTTTTTTTAGGAAAAGGACTGGCACTTGTAGGAGCGGCGGCAGCCGCGAATTCGGGCTTGCCAGCCCTCCCACAAAGTAACAACCAGGCTTTCACCATGCCCAATGGATTCCGTGCGCATCAGGAAGTCTGAAGTTAGCCAAACGCTATGAACTTGGCCTATTTGAATACCCGGCCAAATAGGGCTGTTGGCTCCCTTTCTCGCCCGGCGGGGCGAGAGAGGGCGGGGGGGGAGAGTGGGGAAAACTCTAGAATTTCAGACTTCCTGATGCGTATAGGCAAAATTTGCTTTTTTCAGGAACAGGACTGGCACCTGTAGGAGCGGCGGCAGCCGCGAATTCGGGCTTGCCAGCTCTCCCACAAAGTCACAACAAGGCTTTCACGATGCCCAATGGATTCCGTGCGGATCAGGAAGTCTGACCTTAAAAGATATCAACGCAAGTCGCAAAATCTTGGTCTTGCCGGCACCCCGCTCCAAAATCACCACGCCAATATTGGCGAGCTTTTTGAGTGTCCGGCTCAGATTCAAACTTCCTGATGTGTATAGGCACAGTTTGCTTTTTTCAGGAATAGGACTGGCACCTGTAGGAGCGGCGGCAGCCGCGAATTCGGGCTTGCCAGCTCTCCCACAAAGTCACAACAAGGCTTTCACGATGCCCAATGGATTCCGTGCGCATCAGGAAGTCTGACCTTGGGCAAATCCACCTTCACGGCATGCGTCAGCAGCGCAGCGGTCACACCGATGCCCGCCAAGGTGCCGCCATACCAGTAGCGCTTGTCGGCACCAAAGTCCATGAAGTGGTCGACCGTTTCCTGGTAAGCACGCGCTTGCAGCGTGCCCCAGTCAAACTCCCCCCGGTAGCGCAAATTGAT
>JBBQLQ010000091.1:0-13705 GCA_038328055.1 Burkholderiales bacterium | reverse complement strand
TGCATCCAGACGATGCCAAGTTGACTGGCGACTTGCTGGCGCAATGCTTTAGCCGGGAGTTGGGCACCTATGAATATGAAGCCCGCATGCGCCACAAAGACGGCCACTGGGTCTGGGTGAGCTCCCGGGGTCGGGTGATGGAGTGGATGCCAGACGGCAAGCCGTTGCGCATGATTGGGACACACCACGACATCACCGAGCGCAAGCAAGCCGATCTGCGCCAGCAGCGCCATAGCCGGGTGCTAAAAATGTTGACCGACAAGGCGTCGCTTGCCAGCATTCTAAAAACCATCGCGGGCGACGTGGAGGCCGCCAGACCCACTTTGCTGTGCAGTATCTTGCTGCTGGATGCGCAGGGCAAGCATCTGCTGCACGGTGCCGCGCCCAGCCTGCCCGACTTTTACACCCAGGCCATTAACGGCATTGCCATCGGGCCGGGCGTGGGCTCCTGCGGCACGGCGGCTTTTACGGGCGAGCGTGTCATCGTGCAAGACATCGAAACACACCCCTACTGGGCACCGTTTTTGGAACTCACCCGCCGCGCTGGACTGGGGTCGTGCTGGTCGCAACCGATTCTCTCGGGCCAGGGCAAAGTGCTAGGCACCTTCGCCCTCTACCACCGCGAGCCTTGCGAGCCAACGCCTGCGGAACTGCTGTGGATTGAAGACGAGGCTGTGCTGACGGCTCTGGCCATCGAAAAGGATGACGAGGATCGCCAACTGCACGCCAGCGAGGCGCGTTACCGCGTCATGACCACGAACTCCAGCGACATCGTCTGGCACATGGGTCGCGACTACCGGCTGGACTATGTCAGCCCGGCCAGCGTGCGTCTGCTCGGCTTTGAACCTGAAGAGATGCAAGGCTCCACCATAGAGCCGTTTCTAAAACCGGAAGGCCGCACGCTGATGCTGGCCCAACGGGCACTGGCGCGTGCCAACAAGGACAGAGGCATCGCCACCGACAGCATTCGTTGCGAATTGGAGCACCTGTGCAAGGACGGCTCCTGGAAATGGATGGATACGATCTCTGCGCCGCACCTGGACGCAAACGGGAAAATCATAGGCTACCAGGGCAGCACCCGCGACATCACCGCGCGCAAGTTGGCCGAAGAAAAGATTCTGCACATGGCCCAGCACGACGCACTCACCGGCCTGGCCAATCGGGCGCTGTTCACCGACCGGCTGCAACGAGCCTTGGCCAGTGCGCGGCGCGATCAAACCAGCCTGGCGCTGCTGTTCATCGATCTGGACAAGTTCAAGCCTGTCAATGACCAGTTTGGACACGCCGTGGGCGACCTGCTGCTGCAGGCAGTGGCGCAACGCATGCAGGCCTGCGTGCGCGACTCCGACACCGTGGCGCGCATCGGTGGAGACGAGTTTGTGGTGCTGCTGCGCGATGTGGCGGGTGAGTCAGAGGCCTTGGCCGTGGCCGAGAAAATTCGCGCCAGCCTGGCGCAGCCCTTTGAACTGGAGGGGCACCGCCTGAGCATTGGCTGCTGCGTGGGTGTGGCGCTGTACCCGCAACACGGCCTTGATGACCTGACCCTGACCAACAACGCCGACTGGGCCATGTATCAGGCCAAGGAGCGCGGGCGCAATCAGGTGGCGTTGTGCTCTCAATAAGGGTCACGGCCCCTAGCGCAAGCTTGGGCCTGGGGGTCTTGGCGGTGTGACTGGGTGGCCTTCTGGTTTGAGCTGCCACTACCCCTCAACTGCCGGACGACTGTTGCAAGGTCTACTTCAGCCGCTTGATCAGGCTGGAGGTGTCCCAGCGCCGCCCACCCATGTCTTGCACATCGGCGTAAAACTGGTCGACCAGGGCGGTAATGGGCAGCCGGGCACCGTTGCGGCGGGCTTCGTCCAGCACCAGGCCCAGGTCTTTGCGCATCCAGTCCACGGCAAAGCCAAAGTCAAATTTGCCAGCCACCATGGTTTTGCCCCGGTTGTCCAGTTGCCAGCTTTGCGCGGCACCTTTGCCAATGACATCGAGCACCTGGGTCATGTCCAGCCCGGCTTTTTCGCCAAAGGCAATCGCCTCGGCCAGGCCTTGCACCAGTCCGGCGATGCAAATTTGGTTGACCATTTTGGCCAGTTGCCCGGCACCGCTGTCGCCCAGGTAGGTGCACGCCTTCGAAAAAGCCATGGCCACCGGTTGAGCCACATCAAAAGCCGCCTTGTCGCCACCGCACATGACCGTCAAAGCGCCGTTTTGCGCACCGGCCTGGCCACCGGACACCGGGGCATCGACAAAATTCAGGCCCAGGGCCTTGGCTGCTGCAAAAAGTTCGCGGGCGATGTCGGCTGACGCGGTGGTGTGGTCGACAAACACCGCCCCCGGCTGCATGCCGGCAAATGCGCCATCCGCGCCGAGCGTGACGCTGCGCAGGTCGTCGTCATTTCCGACGCAACAAAAGACCAACGCTGCACCCTGCACCGCCTGGCTTGGCGTGGCGGCGTGATTTAATGTGCCTTTTTGGCCTGTAGCCCCCGTGTATTCTGCGCACCATGCTATTGATTTTGAAGCGGTTCGGTTGTAGACCGTGACGTGATGCCCCGCCTGCGCCAGGTGGCCAGCCATGGGATAACCCATGACACCCAGGCCCAAAAAAGCAACGCGGCGTGCGGGGGTGGGGTCGTAAGTTCGGGTGTTCATAAAGGGTCGATATACAAAAGATCAAACAATGGTGAGGTTTTCGGTGCCCGCAGCCAAATCCTGGCGCTTGCCACGCTGGCTGTTGAGCTTGATCTGCAGCCGCAGGTCGTTGACCGAATCCGCGTTGCGCAAGGCATCTTCATAGGTGATCAGGTTCGCCTCATAGGCATCAAACAGGGCCTGATCAAAGGTTTGCATGCCCAGGTTGCGGCTTTTTTTCATGATCTCCTTGATCTCGGCCACTTCACCCTTGAAGATCAAGTCAGAGATCAGCGGTGAATTGATCATGATTTCAACCACTGCCGCGCGCCCCTTGCTGCCTTGCTTGGGAACCAGCCGCTGCGACACCATCGCCTTGAGGTTGAGCGACAAGTCCATCAGCAACTGGGCGCGTCGCTCTTCTGGAAAGAAGTTGATGATGCGGTCAAGCGCCTGATTGGCGCTGTTGGCGTGCAGGGTGGCCAGACACAGGTGGCCGGTCTCGGCAAACGCCACGGCGTGTTCCATCGCCTCACGGTCGCGAATTTCGCCCATCAAAATCACATCCGGGGCCTGGCGCAGGGTGTTTTTCAGGGCCGCACCCCAGCTGTCGGTGTCAATGCCAACCTCGCGTTGGGTCACCACACAATTTTTATGCATGTGGACGAATTCAATCGGGTCCTCGATCGTGATGATGTGACCAAATGTGGTTTCGTTGCGCCAGTCCACCATGGCCGCCAACGTGGTGGACTTGCCGCAGCCAGTGGCGCCCACCAGAATGCACAGGCCGCGCTTGCTGCTGACGATGTCCTTGAGCACCGGCGGCAGCAGCAAGCCGTCAATGGTGGGCAGGCTGTTGGGAATCGTGCGCAGCACCATGCCGACCTTGCCTTGCTGCATGAAGGTATTGACCCGAAAACGACCCAGGCCCGGTGGCGCAATGGCAAAGTTGCATTCTTTGGTGCGCTCAAATTCGGCCACCTGCTTGTCGTTCATGATGGAGCGCGTCAGCGCCAGGGTGTGGGCGCTGTTGAGTGGCTGCGGTGACACCTTGGTCACTTTGCCGTCGACCTTGATGGCCGGGGGAAAATCAGCGGTGATGAACAGGTCGCTGGCATTGCGCCCAATCATCAGCTTGAGCAGGTCGGTGATAAAGGCAGAGGCTTGATCGCGTTCCATAGGGGTGTGTTCCTGCAGTGGGTTTCAGGTTTTACGACCGCCAAGGCGGGCACTCACCACGCGCAGACGCAGCGATAATTTGCGTGCCAGCAGCAAAATGAGTCGTGCCGCTGCCGCTGGTTCAGACAGGATCATTTGCTCAAGATGATGGGCGGTGATGACGGCAATGTCGCATTCGAACCGCGTCAGGCAGGTCGAGAAACGCTCGCCCGCGTCAATCAGCGACATTTCACCCAGCATTTCACCGGGGGCTACCGTGGCCAACACCATCACGTCGCCCCATTCCTGTTTGCGCAGCACCGAGATGCTGCCCTGCAGCAGGACAAACATGAAGTCGCTGTGTTCATCCTGGACAATGATTTCCTGGTCTGCCGGGACGCTGACCAAGTCAATGAACGGTGCCAGACGGTCAATGGCCTCGTCGCCCAGGGCTTGCATCATGTCATCGTCACGCCACAAATTGCGCAGCCGGGCAATGGCTTTGTCTCTGTCAATGGCTTGGGCGTTGATGTTCAGGGCCCGCATATTCCAACGGGACTCTTCAAGCTGGCGCTCATCCGGATCTTGCGGTGTGGCAAAAAAGCGGGATTCTCCGTCTTCATATTCAAGGCCTTCTTCGCCACTGTTTTTAAGTACGCCAGAAAAGCGGTTAAGTTTGAATGTCATGGTCACCTCATCCTAGCTGTTGGATTCTCAACCCGGGAAATTCTCAGGAATCTTGGCCTTGGAGCGGGCTTCGGATGCGCTGATGATGTTGCGCCGTACCAAATCCGTCAGGTTCTGGTCCAGCGTTTGCATGCCCACACTGTTGCCGGTCTGGATGCTCGAATACATCTGCGCCACCTTGGCCTCGCGGATCAGGTTACGGATGGCGCTGGTGCCCAGCATGATCTCGTGCGCAGCCACGCGGCCGGTGCCGTCTTTGGTTTTGCACAGGGTTTGCGAGATCACCGCCTGCAATGATTCAGACAGCATGGCACGCACCATCTCTTTTTCTTCAGCCGGAAACACGTCAATGATCCGGTCGATGGTCTTGGCCGCGCTGGACGTGTGCAGCGTGCCAAACACCAGGTGGCCGGTTTCGGCTGCTGTCATGGCCAGACGGATAGTTTCCAGGTCGCGCAATTCGCCCACCAAAATGCAGTCGGGGTCTTCGCGCAGGGCGGAGCGCAGGGCGGCGGCAAAACTCTGGGTGTGCGAGCCGACCTCGCGCTGGTTAACCAGGCATTTTTTGGAGTCATGAACGAATTCGATCGGGTCTTCAACCGTCAGAATATGACCGAACTCGCTTTCGTTGAGGTAGTTCACCATGGCCGCCAATGTGGTCGATTTGCCCGAACCGGTGGGCCCGGTCACCAGCACCAAGCCGCGTGGTTTCAGGGCCAGGTCGGCAAAAATCTTGGGGCAGTTGAGCTGCTCCAGCGTCAGGATTTTGCTCGGAATGGTTCGAAACACGGCACCGGCACCGCGCTGCTGGTTAAAGGCATTGACCCGAAAACGCGCCAGTCCGTCAATTTCAAACGAAAAGTCAATTTCCAGGAATTCTTCAAAATGCTTGCGTTGCGAGTCGTTCATGATGTCGTACACCATGGCATGCACCTGTTTGTGGTCCAGTGGCTCCACGTTGATGCGCCGCACATCGCCATTGACCCGGATCATGGGCGGCAGGCCGGCTGACAGGTGCAGGTCAGATGCCTTGTTTTTAACGCTGAATGCCAGCAACTGAGTGATATCCACAAAGCCCCCGTTTGTTTGTTACGCTAGGCCAATTATGACCAGCATTCAAGCCCGTATCAGTGCCGTGCGCGCACGCATTTCTGCCGCCTGCCAAGCTGGGGGCCGTAGCAACGATGGCGTCACACTGCTGGCGGTTTCCAAAACCTTTGAGGCCGCTGCGGTCGAAGCGGCTTTTGCCTGTGGCCAAACCGCGTTTGGCGAGAACTACATCCAGGAGGCGGTGGAGAAAATCACCCGGCTGCGCCATTTGCCCATCGTCTGGCATTGCATCGGCCCGATCCAGAGCAACAAGACCCGGCTGGTGGCCGAGCATTTTGATTGGGTGCACACGGTCGACCGCCTCAAGATTGCCCAGCGCCTGAGCGAGCAGCGGCCCCCCCAGTTGCCGCCGCTGCAAGTATGCATTCAGGTCAATGTGGATGGCGGCGCGACCAAGTCTGGTGTATCGCCCGCTGAGGCACTGGCGCTGGCGCAGGCGGTGGCCGCATTGCCCCATCTGCGCTTGCGAGGCCTCATGTGCATTCCTGAAGTTGCTCCTGATTTTGTAGCTGCTTGCGCAATATTTGAAAGGGCTAGAGGTCTATTTGATGTATTTAATGCGCAGGGTCTTGCACTCGACACGCTGTCGATGGGCATGAGCGCCGACCTGGAGGCTGCCATTGCCAGCGGCAGCACGCTGGTGCGGGTCGGCAGTGCCATATTTGGCACCCGCGTGCGCCCCGCTTGAAGTGCTGACCTGTTACTTGGCGGGCAAGACCATTGGTTTGATCGCGCCGCAATCGCCGGACAAATACTGGCCGGCAGACTCCATCTGCACGGTTTGAGGTTTGCCATTGCCGGTGGAGGTGATGGTCATTTTGGTGGTGAATGCCTGTGGGCTGATGAAGGTGACCTGGCCTTCGCTGGTGGCAGGCGGTTCGGTGCAGACGACAGTGAATTTCAGGCTGTTGCCGGAGCGCTGTGAGCTGGTCTGCTTGCATTTGCCTTCTTGATGGGCTACTTCATTGCGGTCGATCATTTCCTTGGTCAGGCAGACCTTGATCGACATGCCGCCCCCAGGCTTGCCCATGCTCATATTGATGCCCTGCTTGGCCATCATGGCTTCCATCTGCTTGCGTTGGGCCGCCGGCATGGCATCCATGTGTTTTTGTGCCTCGGCCATGGCGCTGTTCATTTCACCAGACCCATCAGCCATTTTGCTGCTCATCTCCCACAAGCCCGGTTTCATGGTTTGGGCACCGGCTGTCGTGGCGCTGGCCACGGCGATACAGGCAACAAGCAAAGTATCCACAATTTTCATAAAAAACCTTTGGTTGATCAATCAGGCCTAAATAGTAACCACTATCCACGCCTTGGCGGGCCGAATCAGGCGGCTGGCTTGCGCATCAGCGTGCTCTTGCCAAACAGGCTTTCGATCAAATCCACCGCCACCTCGGCAGTTTTGTTGCGCACATCAAAAGCCGGGTTGAGTTCCATCACATCAAGCGAGCTCAAGCGGCCGGTGTCGGCAATCATCTCCATGCACAGCTGCGCCTCGCGGTAGCTGGGGCCGCCACGCACCGTGGTGCCCACGCCTGGTGCGATGTCGGGGTCCAGAAAGTCCACGTCAAAGCTCACATGCAAGTGGGTGTTGGCATCCACCAGCGCCAGCGCCAGTTCCATGGCAGCGCGCATGCCCATCTCGTCGATGTAACGCATGTCAAACACATCGAGCCCGGCTGCGTGTACCAGACGTTTTTCACCTTCATCGACACTGCGAATGCCGATCTGGCGCACCCATTTGGGATTGATGGCGGGCACATGGCCGCCGATGCCGGTCAGCGCATCGGGCCCATAGCCGCACAGGCAGGCCACCGGCATGCCGTGAATGTTGCCGCTGGGTGTCAGCAAGTTGGTATTGAAATCGGCATGCGCATCGAGCCACAGCACGCGCAAGCGCTTGCCGGTGTCGCGGCAGTGGCGCGCCACCGCGCTGATCGACCCAATGCCCAGGCAATGGTCGCCCCCCAGCAAAATCGGCAGGCGCTGCTGCGTGAGCTCGGCGTACACCGCATCGTGTACGGCGGTGTTCCAGGCCACCACTTCATGCAGGTGCCGGTAACCCTCCACCGGGGGTAGCCAGGGGTTGGCCGGGCCAGTCAGGTTGCCGCGGTCCAGCACATTCAAGCCCTGGCCCTTCAGCACCGGCACAATGCCCGCCACGCGCAGGGCTTCGGGCCCCATGCTGGCACCACGGCTGCCCGCGCCAATGTCAGTGGGTGCGCCAATCAGGCTGATGTTTTTGTTCATGATGCAGTTCAAGGTGAGTCGATGGATGCGTTGGCGTTTGTATCATGTGCGCTCAATCTTCCACGCCAGCGCCACCGACGTGGTGGTTTTGACAACGCCTTCCAGGTTGCGGATTTCATCGAGCAGGGCGTTCAGTCGCACCGCCGACTCGGCGCGCAGCAGCAGCACGTAGTCAAACTCGCCGCTCACGGCGCAAAGCTGGCGCACCTCGGGCATGCGCTCCAGTCGGGACTCGATGGCGCGCCCGGCTTTGGGGCTGACAGTCAGGCCGACAAACGCTTGCAGGCCTTGGTTAAGAACATCTTGCGCCAGCCGCACGGTGTAGCCGGCAATGACGCCTTCGCGCTCCAGACGGCTCAGGCGCGACAGCACGGTGGTGCGCGCGGTGCCAAGTTTGCGCGCCAAGTTGGCGGCTGATTCACGGGCGTTGGTCTGCAAGAGCGCCAGCAGTTCTCGGTCAAGCGTGTCGCGCAGGGCGGGTGGGGTTGGCAGGGTGGTGGACATGGGTACAGACGATTTACGACGATTTACGACGATTTGACTTTATTATCGTCAAATTGACAATATTTTACTATTTTTTGCCGAATCGGCAAGACGTTTTGACGGCAATCGACCCTAGACTAGGTGTACTGTTTAAATATTGAAGGAGAAAGCCATGCGTGTCGTTTTGATGGGTGCCGGCCACATTGGCCAAGTCATAGCTGCCCTGTTGTCGCAAAGCGGTGACTATGACCTGAAAGTGGTGGACTGCAGCGTGGTGGCGCTCAAGGCGCTGTCTCATTTGAAGGTGGAAACTGCGCTGATCGACACCAGCAACACCGCCGAGTTGCGCGCCAGCATGCAAGGCTTTGATGCCGTCATCAACGCCTTGCCCTACCACCTGGCGTTGGCGGTGGCGACGCAAGCCAAGGCGGCGGGCTGCCATTATTTTGATTTGACCGAAGACGTGGCTGCCACGCACGGCATCATGGCGCTGGCCGAGGGTGCCAAAACCGTCTTCATGCCGCAGTGCGGACTGGCCCCCGGCTTCATTGGCATCGTGGCGCACCACCTGAGCCAAAAGTTCACCAGCCTGCATGAGGTCAAGATGCGCGTCGGTGCACTACCGGCTTTCCCCACCAACTCGCTCAAGTACAACCTGACCTGGAGCGTGGATGGCCTGATCAACGAGTATTGCCACCCGTGTGAGGCTATTCGCGATGGCAACATCATCGAAGTGCTGCCGCTTGAAGGCATGGAGCACTTTTCACTGGACGGCACCGAGTACGAAGCCTTCAACACCTCTGGCGGACTGGGCACACTGTGCGACACCCTCAAGGGCAAAGTACAAACGCTGGATTACAAAACCGTGCGCTACCCCGGCCACGGTGCCATCATGAAAATGCTGCTGCAAGAACTCGGTATGCAGCACGACCAGGAAACCCTGAAAGCCATTTTGCGCAAATCCATCCCGCTGACCATGCAAGATGTGGTGCTGGTGTTTGTCACCGTCAGTGGTGACTGCGAAGGCAAGTTTGTGCAAGAGGTGTTTGCCCGCAAGATTTTTGCCGACCGCAGTGAGACCAACCCGATGAGCGCCATCCAGATCACCACCGCTGCCGGCATTTGCGCCGCTGTGGATTTGTTCCGTGAAGGAAAATTGCCCTCAAGCGGCTTCATCCGGCAAGAGCAGGTGGCCCTGCCCGACTTGCTGGCCAACCGCTTTGGCAGCGCCTACCAGCAGTCGCGCCAAGTCGAGTCGATTGGCTAATCATCGCGCAGGTGCCCCTGCTGTCATTGCGAGGAGCGCAGGTGAAAATTCCGTCATTGCGAGGATCGCAGTTGCCCCTGCTGTCAGTGCGAGGAGCGCAGGTGAAAATTCCGTCATTGCGAGGAGCGTAGGTGAAAATTCCGTCATTGCGAGGATGGCAGTTGCCCCTGCTGTCAGTGCGAGGAGTGCAGGTGAAAATTCCGTCATTGCGAGGAGCGCAGCGACGTGGCAATCCAGGAAGTCCAGGGGTCATGGATTGCCACGCTGCGCTTGCAATGACGAATGCGTGGCGCTCGCAATGACGAATGCGTGGCGCTTGCAATGACGAATGCGTGGCAGTCGCAATGAAGAATATTTGTGGCTCGACCGCAAGGGTTCATGAAAAGCGCAGCGCGGCAATCCCCGTAAAGTCGGGCATTTCGGTTCATGTTCATCAGGGGTGCGATTCAAAGTAATGTGCAGCAGAGTCAAAGCATTGGGGTCAGAGCACGAGTTTTGGGGGCGACTGTTGGGAAGCTCACCGGCCAGCAGCCAAAATCGTGATCCGACCCCAAAGCCGATACCGCACACCAGTTTGAATCGCACCCGTTCATCAGGAGTATGCGTATGTGTATTGAAAAGTTGATGCAGAGTTTTGGGGTTTGTTCAACGGTTTTTGAAGGTGGCAATTTGTCCACCTGGTCACCGATGGATGGCGCGCTGATTGGCCAGGTTCACGCGGCATCAGTCGCCGATGTGGCCACTGCCACCGAGCGCGCCCAGGCTGCCTACCTGCGCTGGCGGCTGGTGCCTGCGCCGCAGCGTGGCGAACTGGTGCGCTTGCTGGGCGAAGAGCTGCGCGCCAACAAACAGGGCTTGGGTGAACTGGTCACGCTGGAAGTCGGCAAGGTGTCAAGTGAAGGCCTGGGCGAGGTGCAGGAGATGATCGACATCTGCGATTTTGCCGTGGGCCTGTCACGCCAGCTGCATGGCCTGACGATAGCCAGCGAGCGCCCAGGCCACCGCATGATGGAAACCTGGCAACCGCTGGGCGTGGTGGGGGTTATCACAGCCTTCAATTTTCCGGTGGCGGTATGGGCCTGGAACGCCGCGCTGGCGCTGGTGTGTGGCGACGCAGTTATCTGGAAACCGTCTGAAAAAGCGCTTTTGTGCGCGCTGGCGGTGCAGGCGCTGTTTGACAAAGCCTGCGCCCGCTTTAACCAACCCGAACTCACACGCGACTTGTCGCACGTGTTGCTGGGACTGGCTGATGTTGGCCAGGCGCTGGCAGGCGACCCCCAGGTGGCGCTGATTTCCGCCACCGGCAGTACCCGCATGGGCCGTGCCGTGGGCCAGAGCGTGGCGGCGCGCTTTGGCCGCAGCCTGCTGGAGCTGGGTGGCAACAACGCCATCATCGTGGCCCCCTCGGCTGATCTGGACATGGCGGTGCGTGCCGTGGCCTTTGCGGCGGCTGGCACGGCCGGGCAGCGCTGCACGTCTGCGCGCCGTTTGATCGTGCACGAAACGGTGTACGACGACTTGCTGGCCCGGCTCAAAAAGGCCTACGCCAGCTTCAAAATTGGTGCGCCCCATGAGGCGGGCACCCTGCTGGGGCCGCTGATCGATAGGGCGGCGTTTGACGGCATGCAAGCCGCCTTGCAGCAAGCGGCTGAGCAAGGTGGTGTTGTGACCGGTGGTCAGCGCGTCTTGCAAGAGCGTTTTCCCAACGCGTTTTACGTCAGCGCCGCGCTGGTCGAGATGCCCGCGCAGACCGCCGTGGTGCGCCACGAAACCTTTGCGCCGATTCTTTATGTGATGGAGTACGGGACGCTGGAGCAAGCGATTGCGCTCAACAACGATGTGCCGCAAGGCTTGTCGTCCGCCATCTTCACCAGCGACTTGCGCGAGGCCGAGCTGTTCATGTCAGCGTCTGGCTCGGACTGCGGTATTGCCAATGTGAACATCGGCACCTCGGGGGCGGAAATTGGCGGCGCGTTTGGCGGCGAGAAAGAAACTGGCGGTGGTCGCGAATCCGGCTCGGATGCCTGGAAAGCCTACATGCGCCGCGCCACCAACACCATCAACTACTCGAACGCGCTGCCGCTGGCGCAAGGCGTCAGGTTCGACATTTGAGTTGCTTTGAATGGGGTGCCAATTTGGCCTGTGTCAGCGCAGGGATTCCTTGAACGAATATGCTCGGCGGCTTATATGCATTTCAAGGGAATTTTCATGTCGCTGAAATTGTTCAAGTCGCTGCTGGCGGCTGTTTTGCTGGCCGCATCGGTGTCTGCCTGCACCGAAGCTGTGGGCATTGATGTCAAACAGGTTGCTGCGATGCAAGAGCAGGGTGCGCTGCTGATCGATGTGCGCGAGCCCAGCGAATACGTGCAGGGCCACGCGCCGGGCAGCCTGCTGATTCCGCTGGGGCAATTGGAGAAGCGCCTGTCCGAAATCAGCGCACATAAAGACAAGCCCATTACCCTGATCTGCCGATCAGGCAACCGCTCTGGCACGGCTCAAAAAATGCTTGAAAAAGCTGGCTTCACCGGTGCCGTCAATGTGCTGGGTGGCATGAACGCCTGGGCTCGCGCCGGGTTGCCGGTGCTTACGGGCACATCTTCAAGGTAAAACGGGCTGTAGCCCTTATGGATAAAGCGCGGCGCGCTATATAAAACATAGCATCAAGTTGCTGCAAAGCGGCCCTGAAGATAAGCCATGACCGCACCAGAGTCGTAAATCCACTGGCTTTTCCCGTTGGCATCAAGCACCTTCAGGCAAGGCACTTTGTACGCCCCGCCACCTTGAGTCAGTTCGGCGCGGTTGGACAGGTTGTGCTGCACATCGCGCTTTTCAATGGGCAGTGACAAGCGGCGCATTTCCTGGCGCACCTTGATGCAAAACGGGCAGGTGCTGAACTGGTACAGCGTCAGGCTTTGGCACTGCTGGTCTACCGCTTGTTGTGCGGCGGCCGGGCGCACCACGCCGCGCGGTCGGCTGGCATATTCCCACAGCAGCATGAAGGGCCCCAGCACGATGCGCAGGGTTTTGAAGAAGGTGCGGATGATGAATTTCATAGGGCGTTTGTAGCAGAGTAGGCACCCAAATTGCGCTCCAAGGCGTTGATGACCTTCACCACGGTGGCAAATTGGCAAGAAGGCTAATCCAAGCCACGCACGCCCGATCCTGTAAGTGTCATCAAAGTTTCACATTTGTGAAGGAACATCGCGGCTTCGCAACCTGCTGGCGACCACCTTTGAGTCAATCCAGTCTTAACCTTGGAACGTAAACGAATGAAACCCATCGCTGAATCTTCACGCCGCCGTGTCCTGCAAATGTTTGCCGGTGTTCCCATGCTGCCACTGGCCGGCACCCTGTCTGCCACCAGCCTGATGTTGTCAGCCTGTGGTGGTAGCGACGATGCTGTTGTTGTGCCAGCGCCGGCAAGCATGAGCAGCGTCAGCTTCAGCTCCATGGCCGCGCCCACCCTGGCAAACGCCGCAGCGATGGCCACGACCACCGTCGGCTCGACCATGACGGTCAACTTCAGCGATGCCAGCAAGGTTGACTTCAAGCTGGCGTACCAGCCTTTCTTTGTCACCGGCGACCTGGTGTCGGACGGCAAGGGCGGCAAAACGCTGGCCGGTGGTTACTACGACATCACGAACAAGCCGATCATGGATGCCACCGGGGCGGTCTCACGTCAGTATTATTCTGACGCACCAGATGGCACTTCCTTGCTGAAGATTGATGGCGCCAAGGTCGCTGGTGTCACCGGCAACACCGTGTTTGCCGTGGTGCAGTTTGAATACACCACCTGGGCTCAGAACGGCACGACCGACATGTACGGCAAGCTGCCATCGCCGATTGCCGTGCTCACGCTCGACCAGAATACGACCACCGGCAAACTGACGCTGGTGAAATACCACAACGTGGATACCTCCAGCGTCAATGGCCTGTGGATCACCTGCGGTGCCAGCCTGTCGCCTTGGAACACGCACTTGTCGAGCGAAGAGTACGAGCCCAACGCGTTCGCCGCGCGCACTGCCAATTTCATGGACGATTTCAGCACCAACCTGTACGGCGACGCGAGCAAGGCCAACCCCTACCACTACGGTCACATGCCTGAAGTGACGGTCAATG
>JBBQLQ010000090.1:0-13718 GCA_038328055.1 Burkholderiales bacterium | reverse complement strand
GCTAGCAGCACTTTTGAGGCTGAATTCAAGGCGCGTCTGCACTGGTCAGCCGACACCGATGCCGACATCGAACAGCGCGTGGCCAACATTCTGTTGGATGTGCAACAACGCGGCGATGCGGCCGTGCTGGACTACACCGCGCGCTTTGATGGCCTGCAGGCCAGCAGCGTGGCCGCGCTGGAGCTGACGCAAGCTGAACTGAAACAAGCGTTTGATGGCTTGCCTGATGAACAGCGCCAAGCACTGCAAGCCGCCGCCAAACGTGTGCGCAGCTACCACGAAGCCCAGCGCAAGGCCAGTGGCGAGAGCTGGAGCTACCGTGATGACGACGGCACCCTGCTGGGCCAAAAAGTTACGCCGCTGGACCGGGTCGGCATCTACGTGCCCGGTGGCAAGGCCGCCTACCCGTCAAGCGTGCTGATGAACGCCATTCCGGCCCATGTGGCGGGCGTCGGTGAGATCATCATGGTGGTGCCAACGCCGGTGCGTGGCAGTGTGGCCAGTGGCGGGCAGGGCGTTGTGGGCGGTGCCAAGCCTGAACTTAACCCCTTGGTGCTGGCCGCCGCTTACGTGGCCGGTGTCACGCGCGCCTTCACCATTGGCGGCGCTCAAGCGGTAGCGGCGCTGGCCTATGGCACGGCCACCGTGCCTAAAGTTGACAAAATCACCGGTCCCGGCAACGCCTACGTGGCCAGTGCCAAAAAACGCGTATTTGGCACTGTCGGCATCGACATGATTGCCGGCCCGAGCGAGATTCTGGTGCTGGCCGATGGCAGCACACCGGCTGACTGGGTGGCGATGGATTTGTTCAGCCAGGCCGAGCATGACGAGCTGGCGCAAAGCATTTTGCTGTGCCCGGATGCGGCTTACCTTGACCTGGTGCAAGCGTCGATCGACCGCCTGTTGCCCGAGATGCCGCGCCGGGAAATCATTGCCAAGTCGCTCTCTGACCGTGGGGCCTTGATTTTGACGCGCAGCATGGAAGAAGCCTGTGACATCAGCAACCGCATTGCGCCCGAGCACCTTGAAGTGTCAAGCCGCGACCCGCACCGCTGGGAGCCGCTGCTCAGGCATGCCGGGGCAATTTTTCTGGGTGCCTACACCAGCGAGTCCTTGGGCGACTACTGCGCCGGTCCCAACCATGTACTGCCGACCAGCGGCACGGCGCGCTTCAGTTCTCCGCTCGGGGTCTATGACTTCCAGAAGCGCAGCAGCATCATCGAAGTCAGCCAAGCTGGCGCGCAAACATTGGGGCAAATCGCCTCAGTGCTGGCGCATGGCGAAGGTCTGCAAGCGCACGCCCGCGCGGCCGAGTTGCGCCTTTTGGCCTGACAATGCAAACTGTCCGCAACCGGAGAAACTCCATGGCCGAACCCCTTGCTCAATCAAGATTGTCCGTGACCGACTATCTGAACTGGGAACTCAAGCAAACTGATAAGCACGATTATTTGCGAGGCGAGGTGTTTGCCATGACGGGGGGCACCTTGCGACACAACTTGGGCACCGTGGCATGCATTCGACTATTGCCCCTCTACCTATTGCTTAGCGCCTTCTGACTGGCAAATCGTGATACGAATTTTGCGCGACAAGGTGGTGGTGCAGAATGCTTCATCACCCACTCAATCATGAACCCAATGCCTGAAATTGAACAACTGATCGCCCGCCGTATTCGCCCTGACGTGCAGGCCATGCAGGCTTACGCCATTCAGAATTCCAGCGGCATGGTCAAGCTCGATGCGATGGAAAACCCGCACCGTTTGTCGCCTGAGCTGCAAGCCCAATTGGGCCAGCGACTCGGTGCACTGGCGCTGAACCGCTATCCCGATGGCCGTCTTGACGATTTGCGCCATGCCCTGGCTGAGCACGCCGGTATGCCCGACGGTTTTGCGCTGATGTTGGGCAACGGCTCAGACGAGTTGATCAGCTTGCTGGCGCTGGCTTGTGCGCTGGCGCCCGAGGCCAAAGCCCTGCATCAAAAAGCCTGCGTGCTGGCCCCGCTGCCGGGCTTTGTCATGTACGCCATGAGCGCCGAGTTGCAGGGGCTTGACTTTGTGGGTGTGCCGTTAACGGTTGATTTCGAGTTGGACAAAGAAGCCATGCTGGCCGCCATCGCCCGGCACAGCCCCGCCATCACCTACCTGGCCTACCCCAACAACCCGACGGCCAACTTGTGGTCCGATCACGCGATGGATGCCGTGATCGAGGCCGCTGGCGCGCAGGGCGGTCTGGTGGTGATCGATGAGGCGTACCAGCCGTTTGCCGCCAAAAGCTACCTCGACCGTCTGGCCGGCCATCGTCATGTGCTGCTGCTGCGCACCCTGAGTAAATTTGGCCTGGCCGGCATTCGGCTGGGCTACCTGATGGGGCCGCAAGCGCTGATTGCGCAAATTGACAAGGTTCGCCCGCCTTACAACGTGAGCGTGCTGAACTGCGAGGCCGCTTTGTTTGCGTTGGAGAATAAAGAGGTTTTTGAGGCTCAAGCCCAGGATATTCGGGCGCAGCGCACTATGCTTTTGGAAGCGTTGTCAAAGTTGGGCGGTGTGCAGGTTTTCCCCAGCGAAGCCAATATGATCCTGATTCGGGTGCTTGACGCGCAAAAAACCTTTGATGGCATGAAAGCGCATGGCGTGCTGGTGAAGAACGTTTCTAAAATGCATCCTCTATTAACGAACTGCCTGCGCCTGACGGTGGGCACGTTGGAAGAAAATCGCCACCTGTTGACCGCTCTGGAAGCATCCCTATGACCAATTTCGCACTGACCGAACTCCCCGAGCCACAGGGCACCCAAGTGCCGCGCATCGCCGAGCTGACCCGCAACACCGCCGAGACGCAAATCAGCGTGCGCGTCAATCTGGACGGCACCGGCGTGGCGCGGCTGCATACCGGCATTGGTTTTTTTGACCACATGCTCGACCAGATTGCCCGCCACGGCTTGATTGACCTCGATATTGATGCCGAGGGCGACTTGCACATTGACGGCCACCACACGGTCGAAGATGTCGGCATCACACTCGGGCAGGCGGTGCACAAGGCGGTGGGCGACAAAAAAGGCATTCGCCGCTACGGCCACGCCTACGTGCCGCTTGATGAGGCACTGTCCCGCGTGGTGATTGATTTTTCGGGCCGGCCCGGTCTGGTGATGGACGTCAAGTTCACCAGCGGTGCGATCGGCACGTTTGACAGCCAGCTGGTGCATGAGTTTTTTCAGGGCTTTGCCAACCACGCGTTTGTCACCTTGCACATCGACAACCTCAAAGGCGACAACGCCCACCACCAGTGTGAGAGCGTGTTCAAAGCCTTTGCCCGCGCCCTGCGCAGCGCGCTGGAGTTTGACCCACGCGCCCTGGGGCAAATTCCCTCGACCAAGGGTAGTTTGTAGTTTTATATGAAAAATAGCCCTCTAGCCCATGTATTGACTGCGTAAACAGCTATGAATTCAATAGCGATCAAGCTATCCGGCAAAACCGTTGCCGTGGTCGATTACGGCATGGGCAACCTGCGCTCGGTGTCGCAAGCAGTGCAGGCGGCCGCCGTGGGCAGCGGCTACCGGGTGGTCGTCACCGCCAACCCGGACGTGGTGCGCGCCGCCGAACGCATTGTGTTGCCGGGCCAAGGCGCCATGCCCGACTGCATGCGCGAACTGCGTGAATCAGGTTTGCAGGCTTCGGTGCTCGAAGCCGCCCTTCACAAGCCGCTGTTTGGTGTCTGCGTGGGCATGCAAATGCTTCTGGACCACAGCGCCGAGGGCGACACGCCGGGCTTGGGCTTGATTCACGGCGAAGTTCTCAAATTTGAACTGGCAGGCCAGTTGCAGCCCGACGGCAGTCGCTACAAAGTGCCGCAAATGGGCTGGAACCAGGTTTACCGCAACAACCACGGCGGCGCACCGCACCCGGTCTGGGGCGAGGTGCCTGACGGCAGTTATTTCTATTTTGTGCACAGTTTTTATGCCAAACCGTCGGATGCGCGCCACAGCGTGGGCGAGACCGACTACGGCCAGCGCTTTAGTTCAGCCATTGCGCGTGATAATATTTTTGCCACCCAATTTCACCCCGAAAAAAGTTCTGAGCACGGTTTGTCCCTTTACCGCAATTTCCTCCACTGGAATCCCTGATCCGGTCTTGTTCCCGATGTGCCCTGTTTTGTATCAACGTCTCCTGCGCCGCAGCGCCGCGCACGGCGTTTGACTGGGCGCAGTGACAAGCCTTAACGATTTCTTACCCCAGTTTCTTTCACCCTCAACCTGAAGCATCATGCTTTTAATTCCTGCGATTGATCTCAAAGACGGCCATTGCGTGCGTTTGCAACAAGGCGACATGAACCTGTCCACCACCTTCAGCGAAGAGCCTGCCGTGATGGCCCGCAGCTGGGTCGACAAGGGGGCGCGGCGCGTGCACCTGGTGGATTTGAATGGCGCTTTTGCCGGGCTGCCGAAAAACGAAGCGGCAATACGCAAAATCCTCAAAGAAATTGGCAACGAGGTGGACGTGCAGTTGGGCGGCGGCATCCGTGACCTCGACACCATCGAGCGCTACCTTGATGCCGGGCTGCGCTACGTCATCATCGGCACGGCGGCGGTGCGCAACCCCGGCTTTTTGCAGGATGCCTGCACCGCCTTTGGCGGCCACATCATCGTCGGCCTTGATGCCAAAGACGGCAAGGTCGCCACCGACGGCTGGAGCAAGTTGACGCGCCACGACGTGGTTGACCTGGGCAAAAAGTTTGAAGACTTTGGCGTCGAATCCATCATCTACACCGACATCGGCCGTGATGGCATGCTCACCGGCATCAACATCGAAGCCACCGTGCGCCTGGCGCAAGCGCTGAAGATTCCGGTGATCGCCTCGGGTGGTTTAAGCAACATGGCCGACATCGAGGCCTTGTGCGCGGTCGAAGACAGCGGTGTCAACGGTGTCATTTGCGGGCGTGCCATCTACAGCGGCGACCTTGATTTTGAGGCCGCGCAACAGCGGGCCGATGCGCTGAACGGCTGACCCTCAGTGCTAGCCAAACGCATCATCCCCTGCCTTGACGTGACCGGTGGCCGGGTCGTCAAGGGCATCAATTTTGTTGAATTGCGCGATGCCGGCGACCCGGTCGAGATCGCTGCCCGCTACAACGAGCAGGGTGCTGACGAACTCACTTTTCTCGACATCACCGCCACCAGCGATGGCCGTGATCTGATTTTGCACATCATCGAAGCTGTCGCCTCGCAGGTGTTCATCCCGCTGACGGTGGGTGGTGGCGTGCGCACGGTCGACGACGTGCGTCGCTTGCTCAACGCAGGGGCCGACAAAACCAGTTTCAACTCGGCGGCCATTGCCAACCCGCAGGTCATCAAGGACGCGTCGCGCAAATACGGTGCCCAGTGCATCGTGGTGGCCATTGATGCCAAACGCCGTAGCGCTCTAGATGTCACGCGCCTCGTGGACGGGCGTGAAATTGGCCCGGGCTGGGACGTCTACAGCCACGGCGGCCGGCAAAACACTGGCCTGGATGCGGTGGCCTGGGCCACGCAAATGGCCGACTTTGGTGCCGGTGAGATTTTGCTGACCAGCATGGACCGCGATGGCACCAAGGCCGGGTTCGATCTGGCCCTGACCCGCGCCGTCAGTGATGCAGTAGGTGTGCCGGTGATTGCCTCGGGCGGCGTTGGCACGCTGGACCATCTGGCCGATGGCATTCAACTCGGCGGCGCTGATGCGGTGCTGGCGGCCAGCATCTTTCATTACGGCGAATTCACCGTAGCCCAAGCCAAGGCCCGCATGGCCGAGCGCGGCATTCCCATCAGGTTATAAGAAATTTAGGCCTCTAGCCCTTATCAATAGGGCGCTAGCAGCTATTTATTTAATAGCAAATCAAATCGCCGACAATGCCGCCATGAATTACCTCGATGCCATCAAATGGGACGCGCAAGGCCTGGTGCCGGTCATCGCGCAAGAGCAGGGCACGGGCGACGTGCTGATGTTTGCCTGGATGAACCGCGAGGCCTTGCAAAAAACCGCTGAGCTGGGCCGTGCGGTGTATTTCAGCCGCTCGCGCAACAAGCTGTGGTTCAAGGGTGAAGAGTCCGGCCATGTGCAAGCCGTGCATGAAATCCGCATTGATTGCGATGCCGATGTGGTGCTTCTCAAGGTCACGCAAACCGGCCACCAGCCTGGCATCGCATGCCACACCGGTCGGCACAGCTGTTTTTTCAGTGTGTATGACAATGGCAACTGGCGCGCGGTGGACCCGGTCTTGAAAGATCCGCAAACCATCTACAAATAGGCACCATGAATTCTGCAAACCCAATTCCAACGTCAGCGACGGATGCCCTGGCCGCTTTGGCGGCCGTGATCGAAAGCCGCCTGCCCACGCGCGGCGGTGACCCGCAGGCCAGCTACGTGGCGCGCCTGCTACACAAGGGGCCGGACGCGTTTTTGAAGAAAATTGGCGAGGAAGCCACCGAGGTGGTGATGGCGGCCAAGGATGCTGATCATGGTGGTGACAAGGCCAAGATCGTCTGCGAGGTGGCAGACCTGTGGTTTCACTGCATGGTGGCTCTGGCGCACTATGGTTTGAGCCCGGCTGATGTGGTGGCTGAGTTGCAGCGCCGCGAGGGCACCAGCGGTCTCGAAGAAAAAACCCTGCGCAAAGTCAAGGCACGCGAAACCGACGTGGCTGAGGAAAAAACATGACACAAGATTTCACACGCGGTGAGCCATCGCCGGGTTCGGTTGACGTGGTCGATATGCAAAAGCTCAATGCCCTCAACACCGTGGGCACCATCAGCTATGTGCTGCACCTGATCGTGGCGGTGGGGGCCTTGATTCCCGGTGGGCAGTTCGGGCCAATTTTGTTGATCGTGGCGCTGGTGCTGGACATGGTCAAGCGCGACGATGCGCGCGGTACCTGGCACGCTTCGCACTTTCGCTGGCGCATTCGCACCGTGATCATTGCAGCGCTGCTGTACCTGGTGACAGCACCGCTGTGGTTTTTGTTTATTTTTCCGGGCTGGTTGGCCTGGATTGCTATTTCGGTCTGGTTCTTGTACCGCATCGTCACCGGCCTGGTGCGCATGAACAAAGGCCTGCCCATGGAGATGCCAGCATGATTGAGCACGTTGTTCAACACGACCCGGATTGCCTGTTTTGCAAAATCATTGCGGGCAAAATCCCGTCCAAATTGGTCTACCAGGACGATGAGTTTTACGCCTTTCACGACATTCACCCGTCGGCTCCGGTGCATTTTTTGATCATTCCGAAAGTGCATATTCCATCGATGGCGTTGTTGACCGATGCCCAGGCTGCGATGATGGGGCGCATGATGGTGTTGATCCCGAAGCTGGCCCTGCAAGAGGGCTGTAATCCTTACCCCGAGGGTGGGTTCCGGATGCTTTGCAATACCGGGGCGCAGGGCGCGCAGGAGGTGCACCACCTGCACATTCATGTCATGGGCGGGCCGCGGCCTTGGCTGCGGGGTTAAATTGCGCTTGCACGGCGCAGCGTTCGGGTGCGCCGTTTAAAATTCACTCAATTCCTTAGGAGACAGTAATGGGTTCATTTTCAATTTGGCATTGGTTGATCGTTCTGGTGATCGTGATCATCGTGTTTGGTACCAAAAAGCTCAAAAATATCGGCAGCGATCTCGGTGGCGCGGTCAAGGGCTTCAAAGACGGCATGAAAGAGGGGGGCCTTACCCCCGAAGACAAGCCGGCTGCGCCGTCGCAGGTGGCCAGTTCCGCCACCGCTGACAAAACCACGATCGACGTCGAAGCCAAGCAAAAGTCCTGATTCCGCATGATTGATCTGGGGATTTCCAAGCTGGCCTTGATCGGGGCGGTGGCGTTGATCGTCATCGGGCCGGAAAAGCTGCCAGGGGTAGCCCGCATGCTGGGCACCATGCTTGGCAAGGCGCAGCGCTATATGTCCGATGTCAAAGCCGAAGTCAGTCGCTCCATGGCGCTTGATGACCTCAAGAAAATGAAGGAGTCGGTGGAAAGTGCTGCCAAGGATGTGAGTCAATCCATCCAGAGCAATGCCGCCGACTTCGAAAAGTCGTGGGCCGAGGCGACCAATACGGCCTCGCAAGGCATCTCGGATTACCGGCCGCAGCTGGCAGGTGATGCACCCCAATACCACCATCCCAAGAAAAACTGGCGCCTGAAGCAAGGTGCCACGCCCAACTGGTACAAGGCTCGCGCCGGTGTGCGTACCAGGGCCTTGTCAGGTGCGGCCCGTGTGGCACGCTATCGGCCAACCAAAGTTAATTGATGACAGATTCCTCCAATAAAGCTGACGAACTCGCTGGCACCGAACAACCGTTTGTCGCCCACCTGGTTGAGTTGCGCGACCGCATGGTCAAGGCGGCCATCGCGGTGGCGGTGGTGGCGATCGCGCTGGCTATTTTTCCGGGGCCGGGTGCCTTGTACGACCTGTTGGCCGCGCCGCTGGTGGCGCATTTGCCCAAGGGTTCCACGCTGATTGCCACTTCGGTCATTTCGCCGTTCATGGTGCCGCTCAAGGTGCTGATGATGGCGGCTTTTTTGATTGCGCTGCCGATCGTGCTGTACCAGCTGTGGGCATTTGTGGCACCGGGCCTGTATTCGCACGAGAAAAAACTGGTGATGCCGCTGGTGGTCTCCAGCACCCTGTTGTTCTTCATGGGCGTGGCGTTTTGCTACTTTTTTGTATTTGGTCGAGTGTTTGCGTTCATTCAGAGTTTTGCACCAAAGAGCATCACCGCCTCGCCTGACATTGAGGCTTATCTGGGTTTCGTATTGTCGATGTTTCTGGCTTTTGGCATGGCATTTGAGGTGCCTGTCGTCGTCGTCGTGCTGGCGCGCATGAACATTTTCAGCGTACAGAAACTCAAAGAGTTTCGCGGCTATTTTGTCGTGCTGGCTTTCATCATCGCAGCCATCGTGACACCGCCCGATGTGGTTTCGCAACTGGCCTTGGCAATTCCGATGTGCCTGCTGTATGAGGTGGGTATCTGGGCCGCGCAGATATTCATCCGCCACACCAAGGCCCCGGAGGACGACGCTGCGGCGCCATCGTCCTCCTGAAGCCGGGACTGTTGGCGCTACTGCACCGGTTGACGGGGTCTGGGGCGCACACCGGGTGCGATTTGCAGGCTGACTTTGCCCCCTGCGCGCTGGACTTCAAAGGGGGTTGCGGCACCAGGCTTGAGGGCTGCCACGGTCGAGAGCAACTCCGACACGTTTTTGATTTCCTGGTCAGCCACACGCACCACAACATCGCCCGGTTTCATACCACCTTTGGCCGCGGGCCCTTTTTGCAGCACGCCGGTAATGATGACACCCTGCTTGGCTGCCACGCCAAAGGTTTGTGCCAATTCAGGTGTCAGCTCATTGGGTTCGACACCAATCCAGCCACGCGTCACCTGCCCGTCCTTGACGATGCCTTCAAGCACCATCTTCGCCGTTGACACCGGTATGGCAAAGCCAATGCCCATGCTGCCGCCCGAGCGTGAATAGATGGCGGTGTTGATGCCCAGCAGATTGCCATTGGTGTCCACCAGCGCGCCGCCCGAGTTGCCGGGGTTGATGGCTGCATCGGTCTGGATAAAATTTTCAAAGGTGTTGATGCCCAACTGGTTGCGCCCCAGCGCGCTCACAATGCCGCTGGTGACGGTTTGGCCCACGCCAAACGGATTGCCGATGGCCAGCACCTGATCGCCCACCTGCAGGGCATTGGAGTCACCCAGCACGATCACCGGAAGCCGGTCGAGCTCGATTTTCAGCACCGCCAGATCCGAATCCGGGTCGGTGCCAATGACCTTGGCGCGGGCATGGCGGCTGTCGTTGAGCATCACCTCGATCTCGTCAGCGCTTTCCACCACATGGTTGTTGGTCAGGATGTAACCATTGGCGCTGACGATGACACCGCTGCCCAGTCCAACCTGGGGCTCGTTTTGCTGGTCGCCAAAAAAGAACTTGAACCAGGGGTCGTTGCTGTGCGGGCCCGGCCGGGCATTTTTGCTGGTGTTGATGCTGACCACTGCAGACGATGATTTTTGCGCTGCCAGGCGGAAACTGCCGACTGGGATGGCGTTGGGCAACGCGGCCGGTGCCTCCGCCAGGGCCACCGTGGTGGAGGCGGCCCCGCGTGGGTTGACCCAGCCCGGTTTGAGCGTGCCCACGACAAAGTAGGCTGCCAGCAAAACGGTGACCGATTGGGAGAACAATAACCAAAAACGTTTCATGGACAATACTTTCAAAAGCCCGTGGGGCGAGACAAAACCAAGCGCTAGCCCGTAAATTGTAGGTGTCTGGTTCATTTTCAATGCCAAAGTTCATCGCTGAGATACACATTGCCCAGGGCGCACCGCCCAAACCGCCCTTCGGCGCGCCTTGCAATGGCTGTGGTGCGTGTTGCCTGCTGGAGCCCTGTCCGTTAGGTGTGCTGCTGTATGGTCGCCGCCAGGGCGAATGTCAGGCGCTGCGCTGGTGCGCCACCACCTTGCAATACCGTTGCGGGGTGATCATCTCGCCGCATGAGGTATTGCAGGACCGTCTGCCCCGTGGTTGGCATTTTTTGTTACCGGGGTTGACCCGCGTGTCGGACCGGTGGGCGCGGCGCTGGGTAGCTGCGGGCACGGGTTGCGACTGCGATGTGCAGGTTGATGAAGAAACGTGAAGACACGAAGCCGTCCGTGATGGCCTGCGTCGCGCCTTATTTACCTTGGCACGCCGGGTTGATCGCCACGACAAATGCGCACCCGCCGACGGTCTGCGGTATCTTCCAGCTATGACTATTTCATTTATTGGCCTGGGTTGGCGCTCACTCACCCGTGATTTGCGGGCTGGCGAACTGCGCTTGCTGATGGTGGCGGTAACGCTCGCGGTGGCGGCGCTGACAGCGGTGGGTTTTTTTGCTGATCGGCTCAAGGGCGGATTGCAGCGCGATGCGCGCCAGTTGCTCGGGGGCGACGCGGTGGTGGTCAGTGACAACCCCACGCCAGAAGCGTTTATGGCGCAGGCCCGCCAGCTGGGTCTGGTGATGACGCGAACGCTGGACTTTCCGACTATGGCGCGTGCGCCTGATGCGCAGGGTGGCCAAACCAAGCTGGTGGCGCTCAAGGCCGTTCAGGCGGGCTATCCCTTGCGTGGCAAGCTGCGGGTGAGCAGCGCGCCCGGTGCGCCGGACGCGCTCGCGACGGATGTGCCTGCACCCGGTCAAGCCTGGATAGATGCCGCGCTGCTCGACAGCCTGGGTTTGCGCATGAACGACAGCCTGCAACTGGGCGACCGCACGCTGCGCATTGACCGCATCATCGTCAATGAGCCCGACCGGGGCGCGGGCTTCATGAGTTTTGCGCCGCGGGTGATGATCAACCAGGCCGACGTGGCCGCCACCGGCCTGATTCAGCCCGCCAGCCGTATTCGCTATCGGCTGGTTGTGGCGGGTGAAGATCGGGCTGTCCAAACCTTTGTGGACTGGACGCAGGCGCAAATTCTGGCGCGTACGGTGCGGGGTGTGCAGGTTGATTCTCTGCAGGGCGGCCGCCCTGAACTCAGCACCACGCTGGAGCGGGCCGAGAAGTTTCTGAACCTGATTGCCCTGCTGGCCGCCTTGCTCAGCGCCGTGGCAGTGGCGCTGGCTGCGCGCGGTTTTGCCGCCAGCCATCTGGACGATTGCGCCATGCTGCGCGTGCTGGGCTTGCCCCAGCGCACCATTGCGGCGGCCTACAGCTTTGAGTTTGTGTTAATCGGCTTGCTCGCCAGCGGTCTGGGGGTGGCGCTGGGCTTTGCGGTGCATTACGGTTTTGTCGCCTTGCTGGCCGGGCTGGTGGATGCCAGTCTGCCCGCTGCCAGTCTGTGGCCGGTGCTGTTTGGCATGGGTATGGGTCTGACGCTGCTGTTGGCCTTTGGCTTGCCGCCGGTGCTGCAACTGGCCCAGGTGCCGCCCTTGCGGGTGATTCGCCGCGATGTGGGTGGGCTCAAGCCCGCGTCGCTTACCGTCCTGGGGCTGGGCGTTTTGGGCTTTGCAGCACTCTTGATGGCTGCCAGCAGTGATGTCAAACTCGGCTTGATCGCAGTGGGTGGCTTTGCCGC
Organism: Burkholderiales bacterium; assembly: GCA_038328055.1. Lineage (GTDB taxonomy): Bacteria > Pseudomonadota > Gammaproteobacteria > Burkholderiales > Burkholderiaceae_C > Rhodoferax. The sequence continues at coordinate 1,657 of JBBQLQ010000090.1, read as the reverse complement.
TGCCACGCTGCTGTTTGCGGGCTTGAGCTGGCTGGCGGTCAAGCTGCTGCGCCGCGTCGTCAACGATGCCACGGCCCCCACCGCGCTGGTGCTGGCCACGCGGCAAATATCGGCCCGCCCGGCTTTTGCCGTGGTGCAGATCAGCAGTCTGGCTGTGGGCTTGCTGGCACTGGTGCTGCTGGTACTGCTGCGCACCGACCTGATCAGCAGTTGGCGTCAGGCCTCACCGGCGGATGCCCCCAACCGTTTTGTCATCAACGTCATGCCTGATCAAAATGTGGCGTTTTCGCAAGCGCTCAAGGATGCTGGCGTGGCCAAATTTGACTTTTATCCGATGATCCGTGGCCGCCTGGTGGCCATCAACGGCCGTGACATCAGCCCGGATGACTACAGCGACGAGCGCGCCCGCCGCTTGGTGGACCGCGAGTTCAACCTGTCAAACAGCGCGGTTCTGCCCGCGCAAAACGTCGTGGTGGCAGGGCGTTGGCAGGCCAACCAGGCGGGGGCCATCAGCGTCGAAGAAGGCATTGCCAAGACGCTGGGTGTATCCATTGGCGATACGCTGAAATTTGACGTGGGCGGCCAGCAGACCGAGTCCAGAATCACCTCGCTGCGCAAGGTGGACTGGGGTTCGATGCGGGCCAATTTCTTCGTCATGTACCCGGTTGACGTTTTGGATAACGTGCCCGCCACCTACATGAGCGCCTTCAAGGCCCCGGCCACACCCGGTTTTGACAACGCGTTGGTGCGCCAGTTTCCCAACATCACCGCCGTCGACATGACCGCCGCCATTGGCCAGATTCAGCGTGTGCTCGACCAGGTGATTGGCGCGGTGGAGTTTTTGTTTGCCTTCACGCTGGCCGCCGGTTTGGTGGTGCTGTTTGCCGCTGTAACGGCCACGCGCGAGGAGCGCGCGCGTGAATTTGCCATCATGCGGGCCGTGGGTGCACGCGCTAGCTTGTTGCGCCAGGTGCAGCGTATTGAGCTTATTGGGGTAGGTCTGCTGGCGGGCTTCTTGGCATCCATCGTGGCCAGCGCGGTGGGTTGGGCGCTGGCGCGCTATGTGTTTGACTTCACCTGGGTGGTGTCGCTGTGGGTGCCGCTGCTGGGCTCGCTGGCCGGTGCGGTGCTGGCACTGGCGGCCGGCTGGTGGGGCCTGCGCGATGTGCTGCGTCAGCCGGTAATCGAGACCCTGCGGCGGGCGGCGGTGTGAAATAGCGATGCAAGTGCTATTGCAATGGTAGGTCGCGCTATGTCATGCGCATAGCCTCAGACTTCCTGATGCGCCCGGAATCCATTTGGCATGGTGAAAGCCTGGTTGTGACTTTGTGGGAGGGCTGGCAAGCCCGAATTCGCGGCTGCCGCCGCTCCTACAGGTGCCAGTCCTGTTCCTGAAAAAAGCAAATTGTGCCTATACGCATCAGGAAGTCTGAGCCTACGCATAAGGACAAATAACCATGCACACCAACACCCTCAGCAGCCCGAAACGACCGGTCAACCTGACCCTCAGCGCGGGCTTGGTGACGCAGGCCAAAACCTATACCAACAACCTGTCGGCCACCATGGAAAGTTTGCTGGTCGAATTTGTTGCAACCCAGCAGCAGGCGCAGATCAGTCGGTGCCAGGCCGCCAACGCCTGTGCTGACCAGTGGAACGA
>JBBQLQ010000089.1:0-14003 GCA_038328055.1 Burkholderiales bacterium | reverse complement strand
TGCCTTCAATTTGCGATGAGAGTACAGCCTCATGGCGCACGTACATGGCGACAAACAAGTCTGGATTGGGCAAAAGGGTCGCAATGGCATCAAGTCGGGCAATGTCCCGGTCGGCATTGGAGAGCAGTGTGCGCAATTCGCCATCAAATTCAATGTCTGGATTCGGTGGCAAAGCCGCTGGCATGAAGGCCCGGTAACCGGTTGATTGCTGGACGTAACGGCCGGCGCGCTGTGCTGGGTCTACCATGAGAATTTATATATGACTTCAGTGGCTGTTATTTTATGAAATAAAAAGCAAATTTATTTACATAAAAATGACAGAAACCGTTCATGTGTCCATTTTGTTTGGAAATTTGGGGGTGACTACAGCACCACCTTCACCATCGGGTGCGTCGACAGCGTGCGGTAAAGCTCATCAAGCTGTTCGCGGCTGGTGGCGGTGATGGTGATGGTGATGCCCAGATATTTGCCGCCCTTGCTTTCGCGCAATTCAATCGTGCCGGCATCAAAGGCCGGGTCAAACTGCTGTGCGATGTGCGTGATGGCGCTGACCAGACCGTCTACCTTGACACCCATCACCTTGATGGGGAACTGGGAAGGGTAGGTGATCAGCGATTCAGATTCCGTGGGGGTGTGTGGTGTGGGTTGCATGTCGTGTGTGGGAAATGGCTTGCGGTCTTGCCGCTGAACTGGTGATGTTAACGGCCGTACAGACGGAATGGTTTTTGCTGCCGATTTGCTCGTATAATCATAGGCTTAACTAACTGCGGCGCGTTGTAAAGAAGGCGTAATGTAAATAGTGACAATAGCACCGTCTAGCATGCAGGATTCAGGTTACGACCAGGTTCCGCCTGCTTTTGTTCCTCTGACGGCCGAACAGGTAAAGGCTGTCAAAGCGGCAAATCCTGCTACTTCGCCCTGGTGGGTGGTTGCGGGACAGTTTGGTGTTGGTGCCGCCGCAAGTCTATTGGCTTGGGCGGTGTTTGGCCGGCTTGCGGGTCAATCGGTGGCTTGCGGGGCGTTGGCGGTGGTGATTCCGGGTGCGCTGTTTGCACGCGGTTTGACCAGTCAGTTTGCCCGGGCAAATGTGGGTGCGGCAGTGACGAGTTTCTTTTTATGGGAATTGGTCAAGATAGTAATGACGATCGCTGTGATGTTTGCAGCGCATCGTCTGGTGCAGGGTTTGATCTGGCCGGCAATGCTGGTGGGTCTGATTCTCACCCTCAAGGTGTACTGGCTGGCGCTGGCGTTCAAACGCAAGGCCAAACCGGTGCAAGTAGTAAACGCTTAACGGCAAAAGTAACTGATTAAAGAGTAACTGATGGCTGCTGAAGAACACGCTGCGCAACAAGGCCCCACGGCCGGTGAGTACATTGGTCACCACTTGCAACATTTGCAAACCGGTAAGCAATCCGGTGTGATTGATTTTTCGGTCTTCAATCTGGATTCGATCTTCTGGTCAGTCCTGTTGGGCGTAGTAGGTTTGTTTTTTATGTGGCGCGTGGCCAAAAGTGTCACTGCCGGCGTGCCGGGACGCATGCAAGCCGCGGTTGAAATTCTGCTTGAAATGGTCGACACACAAGCCAAGGGCATCATTCACAACGCCGAGTCGCGCAAATTTGTCGGGCCATTGGCTTTGACGGTGTTTGTCTGGGTTTTCCTGATGAACTCGATGGACTTTTTGCCGGTTGACTTGATTCCTTTGATCTGGGAAATGATATACAGCGCTGCCGGCCATGACCCACATCACGCCTACATGCGGGTGGTTCCCACGGCTGACCTTTCCACCACGTTAGCCATGTCCTGCTCGGTGTTGCTGGTCTGTGTGTACTACAACATCAAGATCAAGGGCGCGGGCGGCTGGGTTCATGAACTCGTGACGGCCCCGTTTGGCACCAGCAAAAACCCTCTGTTTGCCTTGATTTTGGGTGTGCTGAATTTCGGCATGCAAATGATTGAATTTACCGCCAAGACCGTCTCGCATGGCATGCGGTTGTTTGGAAATATGTACGCCGGTGAATTGGTGTTCATGTTGATTGCCCTTATGGGTGCAGTCGGTTTTGGCTCAGCCACCGGTATCGCCTTGTGGTTTGGTCATGTGGTGGCGGGTACGGGTTGGGCAATCTTTCACATTCTGATTGTTGCGTTGCAGGCCTTCATTTTTATGATGCTGACCTTGGTTTACGTGGGTCAAGCGCACGACCATCATTGAAGTTTTGTCAGTAGTTTCTCTTTTCTTTTTTCTTTTCAACTTGAATCCATAGGAGCTTTTAAATGGAAAACGTTCTCGGTTTTGTGGCATTGGCCGCTGGTTTGATCATTGGTCTGGGTGCTGTTGGTGCCTGTATCGGTATTGGCATCATGGGTAGCAAGTACCTTGAAGCGGCTGCGCGCCAGCCTGAGTTGATGAACGAATTGCAAACCAAAATGTTCTTGTTGGCTGGTCTGATTGATGCCGCCTTCCTGATCGGTGTTGGTATCGCAATGATGTTTGCATTCGCCAACCCGTTTGTGTTGAAGTAATCCCTTTCGCCTTTCACTTTTATAGAGAGGTGTTGTTGTGAGTATTAACGCAACATTCTTCGCGCAATTGGCGGTGTTTTTCATGTTGGTGATCTTCACGATGAAATTCGTGTGGCCACCGATAGCGAAAGCGCTGGACGACCGCGCACAGAAAATCGCAGACGGTCTGGCTGCCGCTGACAAAGCCAAAGCAGAGCTTTCATCCGCCAACAAGCGGGTTGAGGCCGAGTTGGCAACGTCGCGCAATGAAACCACGATCCGCCTGGCTGACGCAGAGCGTCGGGCCCTGACCATCATTGAAGAAGCCAAAGCCAAAGCCGTGGACGAGGGCAGCAAGATTGTTGCTGCCGCCAAGGCAGAAGCCGAGCAGCAATCCGTCAAGGCGCGTGAGTCATTGCGTGAACAGGTCGCCGCATTGGCGGTCAAGGGCGCCGAGCAGATTCTCCGCAAGGAAGTCAATGCTGGTGTTCATGCCGACTTGCTGACCCGTTTGAAGACCGAGCTGTAAGGGGTCCACATGGCTGAACTTGCCACTATTGCCCGACCTTATGCAGAGGCTCTGTTCAAGGCCTGCGCATCAGAAGCACAGGCTGTCGTCAATTGGCTCGATGAGTTGGCCTGTGTTGCTGCCGAACCGCAGCTCCAGCAGTTTGCCGACAGCCCTCAGGCTACTTCCGAGCAGGTCTATGAGGTCATCATTGGGGTGATGAAGACCGCGCTTGACAAGCATGGGCAAAACTTTCTGAAAACCGTGATTGCCAACAACCGGTTGGCTGTCATGTCTGAAATTGCCACCCAGTTTCGGGCGTTGACCAATGCGCAAAGCGGTTTGTGTGACGCGGTGATCTACAGTGCTTTTCCCATTGGGGGTCAAGCGCTGTCTGAGACAACGCAGGCACTTGAAAAGCGTTTTGGGCGCAAGCTCAACGTGTCGGTGCAATTGCAACCTGAGCTCATCGGTGGCATCAGGGTAGTCGTGGGTGACGAAGTTCTTGACACCTCTGTCAAGGCCCGTTTGGAACAAATGAAAGTGGTACTGACGGCTTGAAGCATCGCTTCAAATCGCAGGCCAAATTAAAGAAAGAAGGAAAGAGTCATGCAACTCAATCCCGCAGAGATTTCTGAACTGATCAAGAGCCGTATTGAAGGTTTGTCCGCTACGGCTGACATCCGTAATCAGGGCACAGTTGTTTCCGTGACCGACGGCATTTGCCGTATTCACGGCTTGTCTGACGTGATGCAGGGCGAAATGCTTGAATTCCCGGCTGGCTCTGACGGTCAACCGACCTACGGTTTGGCGCTTAACCTTGAGCGTGACTCTGTTGGCTCGGTGATTTTGGGCGAATATGAGCACATTTCCGAAGGCGACACGGTCAAATGTACCGGGCGCATTCTGGAAGTGCCGGTGGGCCCTGAGCTCAAAGGCCGGGTCGTTAACGCCCTGGGCCATCCGATTGACGGCAAGGGCCCGATCAATGCCAAGATGACCGATGTGATTGAAAAAGTCGCACCAGGCGTGATTGCCCGTCAATCTGTCGATCAGCCGATGCAAACCGGTTTGAAGTCGATTGACTCCATGGTGCCAGTGGGACGTGGTCAGCGCGAATTAATCATTGGTGACCGCCAGACCGGTAAAACGGCTGTAGCTATCGATGCGATCATCAACCAAAAAGGTCAGAACATGACCTGCGTTTACGTTGCTATTGGCCAAAAAGCCTCCAGCGTCAAAAACGTGGTGCGATCACTTGAGCAAGCCGGTGCCATGGAATACACCATCGTGGTGGCTGCAACAGCCTCCGAGTCGGCTGCCATGCAGTATGTGTCCGCCTATTCTGGTTGCACCATGGGCGAGTATTTCCGTGACCGCGGTGAAGACGCGCTGATCGTTTATGACGACTTGTCCAAGCAAGCTGTCGCCTACCGTCAGGTGTCCTTGCTGTTGCGCCGTCCGCCAGGCCGTGAAGCCTACCCAGGCGACGTGTTTTATCTGCACAGTCGTTTGCTTGAGCGTGCCGCCCGTGTCAACGCCAAGTACGTGGAAGACTTCACCAAAGGTGCTGTCACCGGCAAGACCGGCTCACTGACTGCTTTGCCGATCATTGAAACGCAAGCCGGTGACGTGTCTGCGTTTGTGCCAACCAATGTGATTTCCATTACGGACGGCCAGATTTTCCTGGAGACTTCGCTGTTTAACGCGGGTATCCGCCCTGCTATCAATGCCGGTATCTCTGTGTCCCGTGTTGGTGGTGCAGCACAAACCAAGCTGATCAAGAATCTGTCGGGTGGTATTCGTACCGACTTGGCTCAGTACCGTGAGTTGGCTGCGTTTGCCCAGTTCGCATCTGATCTGGACGAAGCCACCCGCAAGCAATTGGATCGTGGCGCTCGTGTGACCGAGCTGCTCAAGCAAGCCCAGTACAGCCCGATGCCGATTTCTCTGATGGGTGCCATTCTGTTTGCTGTCAACAAGGGTTACCTCGATGACATCGCTATCAGCAAAGTGCTGCCGTTCGAACATGGTTTGCAGGCCTACTTGAAGGACAAGCACGCTGCATTGCTGGCCAAGCTGGAAGCCGCTCGTGCCATGGACAAGGATGCTGAGGCAGAGATGAACACCGCCATTGCCGCATTCAAAAAGACGTTCGCCTAAGGTCACCTCGTAACAGACAAGGAGACTGATATGGCAACAGGTAAGGAAATACGCGGCAAGATCAAAAACTTCGAAAGTACGAAGAAGATCACCAAGGCCATGGAGATGATTTCCGTCTCCAAAATGCGTAAAGCACAAGAACGTATGCGCGCTGCCCGGCCGTATTCGGAAAGAGTGCGCAACATTGCTGCTCACTTAGGGCATGCCAATCCCGAGTATGTGCACGCTTTCATGAAACCCAATGATGCCAAAGTCGTCGGGATGATTGTGGTGAGTACCGACAAGGGTTTGTGCGGTGGTCTCAATACCAATGTGCTGCGTGGTGTCACCAACAAGCTGCGCGAAGTTCAGGCAGCTGGCATGACCACACAGGCTGTTGCCATTGGCAACAAGGGTTTGGGCTTCCTCAATCGCATCGGTGCCAAGGTGGTGGCCCACGTGACCCAGCTGGGCGACCGTCCGCACCTGGATCGCTTGATTGGCCCGGTCAAGGTTTTGCTGGATGCTTATGCCAAGGGCGAAGTCAACGTGGTTTACTTGACCTACACCCGCTTTGTCAACACGATGAAGCAGGAAGTGGTGATGGAACAACTGTTGCCGTTGTCTGCCGTTCAGATGCAGGAGCAGGCGCGAGCTAGCGAGTCTGCAACCGGTCGCAAGCATGGCTGGGATTATATTTACGAGCCTGATGCGCAGGCCGTGATCGACGACCTGCTGGTGCGCTACGTGGAGGCGCTGGTGTTTCAGGCAGTCGCTGAAAATATGGCATCCGAGCATGCTGCCCGCATGGTCGCCATGAAGGCAGCAACGGACAACGCAGGCAACGTGATTGGTGAACTCAAGTTGATCTATAACAAGACACGCCAGGCCGCCATCACCAAAGAGTTGTCAGAAATCGTTTCTGGCGCCGCCGCAATTGCTGCCTGACACTTTGTCAAGCAGCGAACAAGATTCAAATTAATTGGAGCAGAACCAAATGGCTCAGGATACCGCAAACACGAACGCAAACGTTCAAGGCAAGATTGTCCAGTGCATTGGCGCTGTGGTCGACGTGGAGTTTCCACGCGCTCACATGCCGCATATTTATGATGCACTGAAATTGGCCGGATCGACTTTGACCCTCGAGGTTCAGCAACAACTCGGTGACGGTATTGTGCGAACCATTGCCTTGGGTTCCAGCGATGGCTTACGTCGTGGCCTGATGGTGTCCAACACCGGTAAGCCCATCTCTGTGCCGGTGGGAACGGCTACTTTGGGCCGGATCATGGACGTGCTTGGCGCGCCCATCGACGAGCGGGGTCCTGTCGAAGCAGCCTTGCACATGCCGATTCACCGCAAGGCCCCGGTGTATGACGAGCTGAGCCCGTCGCAAGAGCTGTTGGAGACTGGTATCAAGGTGATTGACTTGGTGTGCCCGTTTGCCAAAGGCGGCAAGGTGGGCTTGTTCGGTGGTGCCGGGGTCGGCAAGACCGTGAACATGATGGAACTCATCAACAACATTGCCAAGGCGCACAGTGGTTTGTCCGTGTTTGCCGGCGTGGGTGAGCGTACCCGTGAAGGCAACGACTTCTACCATGAAATGGCCGATTCTGGCGTGGTGAATCTCGAGAAGCTCGAAGACTCCAAAGTGGCCATGGTCTACGGGCAGATGAACGAGCCCCCGGGTAACCGTCTGCGCGTGGCCCTGACCGGTCTGACCATTGCCGAGTCGTTCCGCGACGAAGGCAAAGATGTGCTGTTCTTCGTTGACAACATCTATCGTTACACATTGGCCGGTACCGAAGTGTCCGCGCTGTTGGGCCGTATGCCCTCAGCTGTGGGTTACCAGCCTACCCTGGCCGAAGAAATGGGTCGTCTGCAAGAGCGGATTACCTCCACCAAGGTGGGCTCTATCACGTCCATCCAGGCGGTTTACGTGCCAGCCGATGACTTGACTGACCCAAGCCCTGCCACCACCTTTGCCCACCTGGATTCCACCGTGGTGCTTAGTCGTGACATTGCCTCGTTGGGTATTTACCCTGCGGTGGATCCGCTGGACTCGACCAGCCGCCAGCTTGACCCGAACGTGGTGGGCCTCGACCACTACGAAACCGCTCGTGCCGTACAAGGCACTCTGCAGCGCTACAAAGAGTTGCGCGACATCATTGCCATTTTGGGTATGGACGAGCTGGCCCCAGAAGACAAGCTGACCGTAGCTCGCGCCCGCAAAATTCAGCGCTTTTTGTCGCAGCCTTTCCACGTGGCTGAAGTGTTTACCGGCTCACCCGGCAAATACGTCACGCTGGCTGAAACCATCCGTGGCTTCAAGATGATTGTGGCTGGCGAGTGCGACCACCTGCCTGAGCAGGCCTTCTACATGGTTGGCACGATCGACGAAGCGTTCGAAAAAGCCAAGAAGATTTAAGGCGGCTTCACCATGAACACCATCCACGTTGATGTGGTCAGTGCCGAGGAATCCATCTTCTCGGGCGAAGCGCGCTTTGTCGCCTTGCCCGGTGAAGCGGGCGAGTTGGGCATTTATCCACGCCATACCCCATTGATCACGCGCATCAAGGCGGGTTCGGTGCGCATCGAGAAAGCCGATGGTTCCGAAGAGTTCGTTTTTGTGGCCGGCGGCATTCTTGAAGTTCAACCGGACTGCGTTACGGTGTTGTCTGACACCGCTATTCGTGGCAAGGATTTGGATGACGAAAAGGCCAATGCAGCGAAATTGGCGGCTGAAGAAGCCGTCAAAAACGCCAAGACTGACCTTGATCTGGCACGCGCATCGTCCGAGTTGGCCGTTATGGCGGCGCAAATCACTGCTTTGCGTAAATACCGTCAAAAGAGATAGCTTGCGGTTGGGCCATCGTCTTGGTTCGATGTCAAAACCCCGGTCGTAAGATGCGGGGTTTTGTTATTTTCGGGCGCATTCAACCCAAGAACGGTTTGTCCGTTAATTCATTTGGGTTGTGCTCGCCAGGTGCCAACTGAAAGTGGGTTGTTTGAAGCTGTGAGACGCTGTCAAGCGCCTGCAACATGCCGCGTTCAAAGTCACCGTCCGTGAAGGCCTCACGCATATCTGACATGATTTCATGCCAGGTTTTCGCAGCTATTTTGTCGTTCAATCCGCGATCGGCCACGATTTCAATCGCCCGCTCGGCCAGCAGCAGATAGATCAGCACGCCATTGTTGTTGGCGGTGTCCCACACCCGCAATTTTCCAAACATGGAGAGCGCACGCTGACGTGCTAGCGCGTGGATGTCGCTGTCGCGCAGCAAGTAGGCCAGCGGCAACCCGGCCTCGATAAAAATTCTGATTTCACCACTGTGGTGTCGCTCGCTGGCCGCAACACGCCGGGCCAGACTCTCCTGCAGCGCAGGGGGAATGGTGTGCTGGGAATCGTCTATCCACCGGTGTTTGAAAAGTCGTTTCAATCGTGTCAGCATCACCAACCTCCTGAGGCACCACCGCCACCAAAATTTCCACCGCCACCAGAACTGAAGCCGCCCCCCAAGCCGCCACGCCCACTGTGACTGCCGCTGCCCCAGGTGCCACCCCCCAATCCACCTCCCGGCCCGCCACCCAGAGAGCCGCCCCCGCCCCTGCGTGTGGGGGTATTCATGGCCAGGGCGAGCACCGCGGCCGCCATGCCCGCCAGCACGGCAATCACCAGGCTGGCGGTGATTCCCATGGCGATCAACCCGGCAATTCCGCCGGTCGCCAGCGAACCCAAGCGTGAACCGAGGATGGTTTTGGTCACCGCACCCACCACCGGCACGGCAATGAACAAAAAGATGCCCAACTCCATCCAGTCAAAACCGGCCTTGGCACTGGCCTTGGTTGCTGTCGGCTCCGGTAAGGCTTCGCCCTTGATAAGCGCCAGTATCTGGTCAACTCCGGCATTAAGTCCACCGGCGTAGTCGCCTTGCTTGAAACCGGGGCTTATTGCCTGCTCAATGATGCGGCTGGCGGCCAAATCAGGTATCGGACCCTCAAGGGTTTTCGCCACCTCAATGCGGATTTTCCGATCCTGCAGTGCCACGATCAACAGCAAACCATCGCCGACATCCTTACGGCCGATTTTCCAACTGTTAGCCACCCGGTTGGCATAGCTGGCAATGTCTTCGGGTTGCGTGGTGGGCACCAGCAACACCACGACTTGCGAGCCACGACTCTGCTCAAACGCACCAAGTTTTGCTTCGAGTTGCTCGCGCTCTGGCACGGTCAAAACGCCAGTGGTGTCCACCACATGCGCAGTCAACATAGGCACGGCGGATTGCGCCAGTGCCCACCCTGTGGCCAGCAAACACCCCAGCAGCAGAGCTGCAAGCGCGGCCAGGAATGCTTTCATTTTTTGTTGAAATCAACCACCGGCGGGGTCGAGATGGCCGCCTCGTTCTGGACCGCAAAACTTGGTTTGGGCTGGTAACCAAACACCATCGCGGTCAGGTTGTTAGGGAAGCTGCGCGCCAGCACGTTGTACTCTTGCACGGCCTGAATGTAGCGGTTGCGCGCGACAGTGACGCGGTTCTCGGTGCCTTCCAGTTGTACCCGCAGGTCTCTGAAACCCTCGTTGGCCTTCAAGTTGGGGTACTGCTCTGATACGGCCATCAGGCGGCTCAGCGCCGAGCCCAGTTCGCCCTGCGCCGCCTGAAACTTGCTGAATGCCTCAGGGTTGTTCAGGGTCTCGGGCGTGACCTGAATGGAGGTCGCTTTGGCGCGTGCCTCAATCACTTTGGTCAGGGTCTCTTGCTCAAAAGCGGCCTCGCCCTTCACCGTTGCCACAATGTTGGGCACCAGGTCAGCGCGGCGCTGGTACTGGTTAAGCACTTCGCTCCAGGCGGACTTGGTTTGCTCATCAAGTCGTTGAAAATCGTTATACCCGCAGCCGCTTAGTAAAACAGCAGCTATCAACATGAAAAACCAGCGTTTCATAGAGCCTCCGGTAGAAAACCGCAACGGTAGCACAAGCGCACGGCAACCCGGACAATGCGAAACTGCACAGGCTTACGGCACAGCTGTGCAAAGCACGTCAGAATCCGGCTATCTGTGCCAAATTTAACACCATGTCAAAAATAACAAAAATGTCCGCCACGTTTGGCGGTTCTGCCGATGAGACCGAAGCTGCCTTCTATGAGGCACTGCAGACGGCTGATATTGAACGCTTGATGGCCTGCTGGGCCGACGAGGATGAAGTCATCTGCGTGCATCCCGGCGGACCGCGTCTGGTGGGGCTCGGGGCCATTCGGTCTGCCTTTGATGCCATGTTTGGCAATGGCAGCCTGCGAATCCAGCCTGAGGCGGTGCGCAAGATCACGGCATTGGCCAGCGCGGTGCACAGCGTGCGCGAGCGCATCGAGATACTCACCAACGAAGGCCCGGTCGTGGCCTCTGTGTTGGCGACCAACGTGTACCACAAGACCCCGCAGGGCTGGCGAATGGTGGCGCACCACGCCAGTCCAGGCGGCTCCCATGAGGCGCAAGATGTCACGGAAACGCCACCTGTCTTTCACTAAAAAGTGACTCTAGCCCTTATAAATAAATCGTCATTAGCTATGAATTACATAGCTTCTGCTTGGTTGCCTGGGGGCCACGCCCAAACCATCTGGCCAGCCGTGTACGCGCCCCGCATCGGGATTCATTGTCCAGCAGACCTTGGTTTTCCGGCCTACCGCCGTGAACGCTGGAGCACTCCCGACAGCGACTTCATTGACCTCGACTGGCTTGACGCGCCGGGCGCTGACACCTTGCTGGTGCTGTTTCATGGCTTGGAAGGTTCGTCCCGCAGCCACTACGCCTTGGCCTTTGCGGCGCATGCGCAGTTTTGTGGCTTTGCCTTTGTTGTGCCGCATTTTCGCGGTTGCAGCGGCCAGCTGAACCTGGCTGCGCGCGCCTACCATTCGGGCGATTTTGAAGAAATTGGCTGGGTGCTGCAGCGTCTGCGGCAACAGCACGCTGGTCGCATAGTGGCCGTGGGCATCTCACTCGGCGGCAATGCCTTGCTGCGCTGGGCGCAAGAGTGTGGCGACCAGGCCGCCCGCCTGGTCACGGCTTTGGCGGCAATCTCGGCTCCGGTAGACCTGGCCGCCAGCGGCCAAGCCATCGGGTGCGGATTTTCTCGACTGGTTTACACCCGGATGTTTCTGGCCAGCATGAAGCCCAAGGCGTTGAAAAAGCTCGACCAGCATCCCGGATTGTTCAGCGCGCCAGCCCTGCACGCCGCGCGCACCTTGTATGATTTTGACAACGTGTTCACGGCACCATTGCACGGCTTCAAAAACACCGCCGACTATTGGCAGCGTGCATCTGCCAAGCCGAAGTTGGCCCAAATTCGCGTGCCAACGCTGTTGGTCAACGCGCTGAACGACCCTTTTGTTCCGGCCAACAGTTTGCCGCAAGCCCATCAGGTGGGGCAGTTCGTGACCCTGTGGCAGCCGCGCCATGGCGGCCACGTTGGATTTGTAAGCGGCCGACTACCCGGCCATGTGCGTACCTTGCCCGATTCAGTGGGTGCCTGGCTTGCAGCCCATTAGCCCGCAGCCCAATACCCCAGAACTTCAACAACCACAGACAACCGAAATGGATGACCTCGTTAAACAAGCCATGGCCAAATGGCCCAACGTGCCGGACTGTTATGGCTGGCTGGGGTTGGACGCGCGTGGCAACTGGTACATGCGCGATGACCGCAGTCAAGCCCTCGGTGCCTTTGCCAGCGGTGTCTCAGGTGCCAAGGGTTCGCTGCTGCAACATGACAAGCTGATCGATTTCATCGGCCGCAACTACAACGCTGATGCCATCGGGCAATGGTTCTTCCAGAATGGCCCGCAACGTGTGTATGTCGAGCTTGAAGCGACGCCGCTGGTCTGGCGTATTCAGGCTGACTTTTCGGTCAAAGACCACATTGGCCGTGATGCCCGCGTGCAGTGCTGTTGGCTCGATGAGCTAGGGCACCTGTTTCTTGACACCAACACTGGTTTTGGCCTGGTGCATACCCAGGACATGACACTGGCCGCCGATGCGGTGGAGACTGGTTTGTGGGTGCCGAAAGAGGTGTTGCGGTTGGACTTGCCCGCGCGGTTTGGGTATGTCACCAGTCCACAAATGCTACCAAATAAATAGCGCCATACGCTTATTCTATAAGGGCTAGAAGGCTATTTTCTATATATTACTACTTTGTAGCAGAGGCGGCTGCAGCGGGTGTGCCAACTGCATCGGCTGGGGCCTTGGGTTCGTCAAATTTGGCACCCGCTGCGTTTGCCATGTACACCACGGCACGGCCAATCTCGTAGTCCGAGAAAGCACCGCCACCCTGCGCCGTCATGGCGTTCTTGCCCTTTAGGGCGGAGTTCAGCAGCGCCCCATAGCCGGTGGCAATACGCGGCGCCCAGGTAGCCTGGTCGCTGAACTTGGGCGCACCCAGCAGGCCAGCGGTATGGCAAGTTCCGCATTGGGCCTTGAATACTTCTTCACCATTTTTCAGTTCACGCTTTGAATCGCCCAGCGCGACAAAGCCGATTTTTTGAATCCGTGCCGTCACTGCCTCTTCGGTCATCGTCGACACGCCAGCGCCGCTGTCCTGTGCCGTGTAATTGCCGACCAGACTGAATATGACCACCAGCGGCAAGCCAACCAGCAAAGCAAGTGTGACGATTTTTTTCAGTGCGCTGGGTGCTGGCGAGGCATGAGAGTCATGTTCGGCTGGTGTGTGGCTGGCGCTCATGGAGACCTCTTGAGTTGGTTCGGGGCTGGATAGTTGCGTTTTGATTATAGAGTCGGTGCCTCATAAAACACCTACAATCCCGACTCCCAAACCAGCATGCGGCTGTAGCTCAGTGGATAGAGTATTGGCCTCCGAAGCCAAGGGCCGTGGGTTCGATCCCCGCCAGCCGCACCAAAGCACCATTTCAGGTGGTCTCAAGACCCCTCAAAACCCGCTACTCTCACAGGTAAGCGGGTTTTTTATTGCCTCATGCGGTCTCACGGGCTAACATGACATACCGCCACTAAAGCGGTATTTATGGCGGTATCTCCAAGTACCGCCAAGTCACATACCGCCAAAAGGGGAAAGCATGGCTCTAACTGACACCTTCGTGAAGAACGTCAAACATACCGGGGCACCTGCTGGGGACAAGCACGCTGACGGCGGCGGTATGTACTTGCTGGTGAATGCAGGTGGCAAATACTGGCGGATCAATTACCGCTTTGCTGATAAGCGCAAGACACTGGCGCTGGGCGTGTATCCCGATGTTGGCCTCGCTGATGCCCGTATCAAACGGCAGACCGCTCGCAAACTGCTGGCGAACGGCATAGACCCCAGTGAAGCCAAGAAGGATGACAAGCGCGTCAAGGCGACGGCGGCGGCAAACACCTTTGAGCTGGTGGCGCGGGAGTTCCAAGCAGGCAAGGTGACAGCCTGGTCTCCCTCCTATTTTGAAAAGTGGCTCAGGCAGCTTGAGAAGGATGTTTTCCCCTACGTCGGAAAACTGCCCATTGCCAACATCACCACACCGATGATGCTTGAGGTTATCCGCCGGATAGAAAAGCGCGGGGTTCACGACACCGCGCACACGGTCAAGCAGACCTCGGGGCAGGTATTTCGATACGGCATTCAGACCGGACGTTGCGAACGCGATCCATGCCTTGATCTAACTGGCGCATTGAAACCCGTCATCGTCAAGTACATGGCCGCCATCCTCGACCCGGTGAAGGTCGGCGGAATGCTCAGGGCAATTGACGACTACAAGGGCCAGCCAACCACCCAGGCGGCGCTGATTCTGTCATCGCTGCTTTTCCAAAGACCGAGCAACATTCGGTTGATGGAATGGTCATGGATTGATTTTGAAAACGC
>JBBQLQ010000088.1:0-14407 GCA_038328055.1 Burkholderiales bacterium | reverse complement strand
ACTTTGTGGGAGGGCTGGCAAGCCCGAATTCGCGGCTGCCGCCGCTCCTACAAGTGCCAGTCCTATTTATGAAAAAAACAAACTGTGCCTATACGCATCAGAAAGTCTGATATTTTGACCCAGAAGGCAAACGAGAAAATTCAAAAACAATAGCAGTCTGCGCTTATCCTGCAAGCGCTACAGACCAATAACATCTAAAAAACACCATGACAACCACCCCCACCGATGCCTTGGTCCTGTATGGCCAGCATTTCCCAAGCCGCTTGCTGCTGGGCACATCGCGCTACCCGTCCCCCGCCGTGTTGCAAGCGGCCATTCAAACTGCGCAGCCCGCCATGCTGACCGCCTCGTTGCGCCGGCAAAACCTGCAGTCCAGTGACTCCCCCAACGGTTTTTGGCAGATGCTGCAGGCCCTCAATGTGCCGATCTTGCCCAACACCGCCGGTTGCCACAGCATCGCTGAAGTGATCGCCACCGCCCACATGGCGCGCGAGGTGTTTGACACGCCGTGGATCAAGCTTGAACTCATCGGCGACGACTACACCTTGCAGCCCGACACCCTGAACCTGGTCGAAGCCGCCAGCCGCCTGATCAAGGACTGCTTCAAAGTGCTGCCGTACTGCACCGACGACCTGGTGCTGTGCCAACGGCTGGTTGATGTGGGCTGTCAGGCCATCATGCCCTGGGCGGCACCGATTGGCACCGGCAAAGGCCCGATCAACCCCTACGCGCTGCGCATCCTGCGCGAGCGTTTGGACGTGCCGATGATCGTGGATGCCGGGCTGGGCTTGCCCTCGCATGCGTGCCAGGTGATGGAATGGGGCTTTGATGGCGTGCTGCTCAACACCGCCGTCGCCCTGGCGCAAGACCCGGTGCGCATGGCGGGCGCTTTTGCCCAAGCCACTCAAGCCGGACGTGACGCGTTTTTAGGCGGCACCATGACCGAGCAACAAGCCGCCCAGCCCAGCACGCCGGTGCTGGGCACGCCGTTTTGGCATCAGGCCTGAGCCCAGTCAGCACCGCCACCACACGCCCGAACACACTGCCAAACCAAACGCACCATGACACCCACAACCACCACCGCTGGCACACACCAAGCGATCCAGAGCATGGCGCAGGCCATCGTCGCCACGCACGCTGACCTGGCCCTGCAGGAGGCCGCCGATTCAAGGCTTTTCAGGCTTCTAGCCCTTACAGATAAAGCGCAAGCTGCTATTTATTTGGAAGCAACTGACACGCTGTCGAAAAACGTCCTGCAAGCCGCGCTACTGGCTTGCGAGGCACTGAATTTCATCGAAACAGATGCGCAGTGCATCGCCCGCGCCTGGCAAGCGCAGACCCTTCGCACCTGGCAGTTCGACGCGCAAGCCTGGCCCACCGAGCCCGCCGACTTCGGCCTGCAAGCCTGGCCGCGCACCAAGGCCTTTGCGCCCTGCCCGCATCAACTCGGCCTGTACGCCGTGCTGCCTGATGCCACATGGGTGGGCCGCATGGCACGCGCCGGTGTGCCTACCGTGCAACTGCGTTTCAAGTCAGACGATGGGGCAACCATTGCGCAGGAAATTCGCGCGGCAGTGGCTGCCGTCAAGGGCAGCAGCACCCTGCTGTTCATCAACGACCACTGGCAAGCCGCGATCGACGCGGGTGCTTACGGTGTGCATTTGGGGCAGGAAGACCTGGCAACTGCCGATGTTGAACAAATCCGCTGCGCTGGCTTGCGCTTGGGCCTAAGCAGCCACGGCTATGCCGAGATGCTGCGCGCCGACCAGATCAGCCCCAGCTACATCGCCATGGGTGCCGTCTTTGCGACCACCCTGAAACGCATGGCCACGCCCCCGCAAGGCGTGCCACGGCTGACTATGTATGCCCAACTGTTACGCCACTACCCGACGGTCGCCATTGGTGGCATTGACCTGGCCCGCCTGCCAACAGTGCTGGCCAGCGGTGTCGGCTCGGTGGCGGTCGTCAGAGCCCTGACGGCAGCGCCGAACCCCGAAGCCGCAGCACAGGAATTTGAATCGCTGATAAAGCTCAGTTCAACCGCATCGGCAACGGTGCAAATCCGTGGTTCAACGGCCCACTGCCCTGCCCGGTTTTGACTGAAGCGCCAGCTTGCAATGCAGCGCGCACAAATTCACGCGCGGCTTGCACAGCTTGATCCAGGGCCAAACCAAGTGCCAGATGCGCTGCAATGGCGCTTGACAGGGTGCAACCGGTGCCGTGGGTGTTGGCCGTGTCAATGCGTGGCGCTTGCAGCCACAGCGGCTCGGCACCTGGGGCCAACAGCAAGTCCACCACCACGTCGCCCGGTAAATGGCCGCCTTTGAGCAGCACGGCACGTGCGCCACGCTGCAACAGCAGCTGCGCCGCCTGTGCCATGTCAGCGACGCTGGTCAGGGGTTTGCCGACCAGCAAACCGGCCTCATCCAGATTGGGCGTGATCACCCAGGCGCGTGGAAACATCTCGCGCACCAACACATCAATGGCTTCATCGGTGATGAGCCTGGCACCGCTGGTGGCCACCATCACCGGGTCAAACACCACCCGCTGCAGCCGATGCCGGTCAATCGCCTGGGCCACGGTGCGCACGATCTCGGGCGAATGCAGCATACCGATCTTGACCGCATCTGCGCCAATGTCTTCCAGCACCGCGTCAATCTGCTCGCGCAACATGTCCGGCGGCACAGCATGGATGGTGCGTACACCACAGGTGTTTTGGGCGGTGAGTGCCGTAATGGCCGTCATGCCAAAGCAGCCCAGCGCTGAAAAAGTCTTCAGGTCCGCCTGAATCCCGGCACCGCCGCCGCTGTCGGAGCCGGCAACGGACAAGACTCTGGGGTAATGGTGAATTCTTTCAATGGTCATGGTGTTTCTATTTGGTACGTGGATTGCCGCGCTCCGCTTTTCATGAACCATTGCGGGCACCACAGAGAACCGTCATTGCGAGCGCAGCGTGGCAATCCATGCAGTCTGAATCCATGGATTGCCGCGTCGCTGGCGCTCCTCGCAATGACGCTTGAAAAGCCCGCGCTGCTGCTGCCGGGTCATCGGCCGAGCACAGCGCGCTGACCACGGCCAGGCCATCGGCACCGGCATCGAGCACATCGCGCGCGTTGTGCAACTGGATGCCGCCAATGGCCACCAGCGGCAAAGCGGTCATGGCGCGCACCTGGCGCAGGCCCGCCAGACCCCAGGGCAGCGCGGTGTCGGTCTTGGTGGGCGTGGCAAACACCGGGCTAATGCCAAGGTAATCGACCGCTTGCTCAGCCGCCTGCTCAACATCGGCCAGGCTTTCCACCGACAGGCCAATGAACACTCCGGGCGGCAACATCTGCCGGGCCAATGCCACCGGCATGTCCGACTGTCCCAGATGCACACCCTGCGCACCGCAGGCCAGCGCCACGTCGATGCGGTCGTTAATGACCAGCGGCACGTTGAAGGGTTCCAGCAAGGCCACCAACGTCTGCGCCAGCGCCACAAAATCACGCGTGGCCAGATGTTTTTCGCGCAACTGCACGCAGCTTGCACCACCCTGCACCGCCGCCAGCACCACATCAAGCAAGCTGCGCCCGCGCAGGCTGGACTGGTCCGTCACCAGGTAAAGCGCCAATTGTTTTTTCAGCAACATGCGTGGGATGTTTCTGGGATGGCCACGTCGCGGCGCTCCTCGCCTTGACAGCGGATTTGGCTAGTCAAGCTTGAGCCTGAGGTGGCGCTCAAAGGTGGGCTGATCAAGCAACTGCAACTGGTCCAGCAGCGCCATCTGCAAGCTACCCACACCCTGACCGCGCGATTGCACATCGGCCGTGGCCACTTCGCCTACCACGCCCAGATACGCCATGGCCGACACCGTAGCGCGCCAGGCATCGGGCTGCACCGCGCAAAAGGCGCCAACCAACGCCGTGGCCGAGCAGCCCACACCAGTAATGCGTGTCATCCACTCATGGCCGTTGGACAGGCTGGCATGGCGACCGCTAGCGTCCAGCACATGGTCTACCGGGCCGCTGACGCACACCACACCGCCAGTTTGCTCAGCCAGCGCGCGCGCCGGTTGCAGCGAGTCGGCCACGTCGGCACTGCTGTCGACACCACGGGTTTGCACTGCGCTGCCCGCCACGCTCATGATCTCGGAGGCGTTGCCACGAATCACGCTCGGCATGGCTTGCTGCAGAATCACCTGAATGCTCTCATTTCTGTAGCGTGTAGCGCCCGCCCCGACTGGGTCAAGCACGGTTGGGATGCCTCTTTTTGTGGCCACTTCCAGCGCTTTGCACATGCTGGCAATCCAGTAAGGCTCCAGCGTGCCGATGTTGAGCACCAGCGCTTGGGCGATGCCCGCCATCTCAAGCACTTCTTCGTGTGCGTGGGCCATGACAGGCGACGCGCCCATGGCCAGCAGCACATTGGCGTTGAAGTTCATCACGACCAGGTTGGTGATGCTGTGCACCAGCGGGTGCTGGGTGCGAACCGCCAGCACGTCGGCCCAGATATCGGCGGAATTGATTGAATTAGCCATGTCAGATGCTGAAAAAATGATGCGTTACCTGCTGCGCTCAAACGGTGGCTTGAAGCTTGCGCCAGACGGTCTTGCCGGCGCTGGACTTGTCGATTTGCTGCATCACGTCTTCATGCGCTGCCAGCTCCGGCGCATTGGCAGCCAGCACCGGCAACATGAAGGTACGCAAGTCCAGGGTCGCCGTGGCGTGACCCGCCTCGTCGGTGCCCGCACCTTCGTCCATCAGCAACACGTTTTGCCCACGCGTGAGGTTGATGAACACATCGGCCAGCAGCTCGGCATCCAGCAGCGCACCGTGCAAGGCGCGGCTGGAGTTGTCCACTTCCAGCCGATCACACAAGGCATCGAGCGAATTGCGCTTGCCGGGGTACATCTCCTTGGCCATGACAAGCGTGTCGGTCACGCTCGCCACAAAAGTTTTCAAAGCCGGCTGGCCAATGCGGGCCAATTCCATGTTCAAAAAACCCAGGTCAAACGGCGCGTTGTGAATCACCACATCCGCACCGTTGATGTAGTTCAGCAGCTCTTGGGCAATGGCTTCAAACTTGGGCTTGTCCTTGAGAAACTCGCTGGTCAGGCCGTGTACCTTGAGGGCTTCTTCGTGGCTGTCACGCCCCGGGTTCAGGTAGAGGTGCAGGTTGTTGCCGGTGAGCTTGCGGTTGACCAGCTCAACGCAACCAATTTCGATCACGCGGTCGCCGTTGTCCGCCGACAAGCCGGTGGTTTCGGTATCGAGAAAAATTTGACGCATCACGCTTACCGTTTCAAATAACAGTTGCCGTCATTGCGAGGAGCGAAGCGACGTGGCAAGCCATGACTTTTGCCTGTATGGATTGCCGCGCTGCGATGTTTGTGACGAATCCAGGCATTGTCAGTGGTTTTCTTTGGCGTGGTTGACCGAGTACTTGGGGATTTCGATCACCAGATTCTTCTGCGTCAGAATGGCCTGGCAGCTCAGGCGCGAGTTGGGCTGCAGACCCCAGGCACGGTCAAGCAAGTCGTCTTCGTTTTCTTCGGAGGGTGCTAGCGACTCAAAGCCCTCGCGCACGATGACGTGGCAAGTGGTGCAGGCGGCGCTCATCTCGCAGGCATGCTCGATGTTGATGTGGTGCTCCAGCAGGGCTTCACAAATGGAGGTGCCCGCAGGAGCAGACACTTCAGCGCCTTCAGGGCAATATTCGGCGTGGGGCAGGATTTTGATGATGGGCATGGTGTTAAATCGTTTCAATATTGCGGCCGGCCAGGGCTTTCTGGATGCCACGGTTCATGCGCTGGGCGGCAAAGGCTTCGGTGCCCTTGGCCAGTGCTTGCGTGATGGCCTCGATAGCCGCTGCACCGTCAAGCGTGCGTGCGGCACGCACGTCGTTGATCAAGCGGTCAATCCCGGCACGCTGCGCCTCATCCAGCAAGTCACCATCAGCGGCCAAAGCGCTTTGGGTGGCCAAAATCATGCGATCGGCATCGACACGAGCCTCGGTCACAGCGCGGGTTTTCATGTCAGCCTCGGCGGTGGTAAAGCTCTCTTGCAACATGCGGGCGATCTGGTCATCGGCCAAGCCATAGCTTGGTTTGACCTGGATTTGCGCTTGCACGCCGCTGATTTGCTCCAGGGCAGACACGCTCAGCAGCCCATCGGCATCCACCGTAAAAGTAACCCGGATGCGCGCCGCACCGGCCACCATCGGCGGAATGCCGCGCAATTCAAAGCGTGCCAGGCTGCGGCAATCGGCCACCAAGTCGCGCTCGCCCTGCACCACATGCAGCGCCAGCGCGGTTTGGCCATCAATGTAGGTGGTGAAATCCTGCGCTTTGGCCGTTGGAATAGTTTCATTGCGCAACACAATACGCTCGGCCAGTCCGCCCATGGTCTCGATGCCCAGCGACAAGGGAATCACGTCAAGCAGCAGTAAATCCCCGCCCGGGTTATTGCCCGCCAACTGGTTGGCCTGAATGGCAGCACCGAGTGCGACTACTTCGTCAGGGTTGAGGTTGTTCAGCGGCGCGCGGCCAAAGAAATCGCCCACCACTTTTTGAATTTGCGGCATGCGGGTCGAGCCACCCACCATCACCACGCCCTTGATGTCAGCCGCCGTCAGCCTGGCATCGCGCAAGGCCCTGCGCACAGCGGCCAGGGTGCGGGCCGTCAGCGCGCTGGTGGTAGCTTCAAAGTCTGAACGTTTTACATCAAAAAGGACTCTAGCCCCCGTCAATAATGCGTCAAACGCTACAAAATCAGTAGCTGTCAAGGCTTCTTTGCAAGCACGGGCTGCAGCTTTGAGGGCGGCCTTGTCGGCGGGGCTACGGGTTTTCTCAGTGGCAAAATTGGCGCACTCGGGGTCGCAATGGGCATCAGCGCCCAAATTGCTGCACAAATTGGGATCGCCCGCAATCGGCACCACCCGTTGCTTGGCACTGCCAAGCTGCGACAGCACCCAATCAGCCAGCGCGTGGTCGTAATCATCGCCACCCAGGGCGGAGTCGCCGCCGGTGGCGACCACCTCAAACACGCCCTGAGTCAGGCGCAGGATGGAAATATCAAAGGTGCCACCGCCCAGGTCATAAATGGCGTAAACGCCTTCGACCGCATTGTCCAGCCCATAGGCAATGGCTGCGGCCGTGGGTTCGTTGATCAGGCGCAGCACGTTGAGCCCGGCCAATTGCGCGGCATCTTTGGTGGCTTGGCGCTGGGCATCATCAAAATAGGCCGGCACGGTGATCACCGCGCCGTACAGATCGTCGTTGAAGGTGTCTTCAGCCCGGTAACGCAGCGTGGCCAGAATGTCGGCGCTGACCTCGACCGGGGACTTTTCGCCCTGCACGGTCTGCACGCCCAGCATGCCGGGGTGATCGACAAACTGGTAGGGCAGCTTGGCGGCCAACGCCACGTCTTTCAGGCTGCGGCCCATGAAACGCTTGACCGAGGCGATGGTGTTCTCGGAATCATCAATACCGGCCTGAATCGCTTCATAGCCAAACTGGCGGCCACCACCGGCCAGGTAACGCACCACCGACGGCAAGATGACGCGGCCCTGCGCATCAGGCAGGCACTCGGCAATGCCGTGGCGCACCGAAGCCACCAGCGAATGCGTGGTACCCAGATCAATGCCGATGGCAATGCGCCGCTCATGGGGGTTGGGCGTTTGCCCGGGTTCGGATATTTGTAATAGCGCCATTTTTATTGATCAGACGGGAGAAGTTCGAAAATACCATCCACAGTGCACGGCAAGGATTGGCGCGATGGGACAGTCCGGGATTTCATTCTTGTTGCTCCAGCAGAAAATAGCCGCCCGTTTTGGGTGACCCAATGAACTGAATTTGTCCGACGTTTCTAAGTTGCTTGAGCCAGCGTTCTATGGTTCTTTGAGGCTTGCCCGATAGTTGCACCAGTGCAGCGGCATTCAAGCCCGGTCGCGTCCGCATGATGGTTAACAGCGTTGATGTCGAATTTACACCGCCACTTACACCGCCACTTACACCGCCATCGACAGGGTCGGATCGACTTTCAAGTTGTGTGAAACTTGCCACGACACCGCCGAATTTCTCTTCAACAGCAAATTCAATTTCAGGGTAGTCCAGCAGGGCTTTGCGGATACGGATGAACCCACTGCCGTATTTTTCAATGGCGTGCGTCAGGTAGAAGCCTTCAGCAACCAGTTTGTTGCGCAAGCTGGAGCGGTAGTTGTCGGCTTGAACATCGGCCACGGTGAGCTTGCCAAAATTGGTGTTAACCACACGTTTGTAATAGCGACCTTTGGTGCTGACTGGTTTGACCGGAAATTCAGCAATGTCAATGGCCACCACGCTTTTGCCATCGACATGGTGCACCGGAAGGTCAGGAATGATGGATGGACTGGTGGCTGATTTGATCTGTACAAGCCATTCATTGAGACTTTCCTTGCCTAGCGTGATGCCTTGCACGCGGCCTGAATCAGCCACACCTATCAGCACAGTGCCGCCTTGCGCGTTGGCAAAAGCAACCAGCGTTTCAATACTCACTTTATCAAACGAGGCTTTGAACTCCAGCGTTTGCGATTCGCCAGCGGCGATCAAATCGGCAAGCGGGTTCATGGTTTAGTCTTGGATGCAGTCAACATGGCAAGCCCCTAGGCCGCCATGGTTGCGTCAAGCCGTTTGTCCACATCAGCGGCAAATCGCTCAATGAACATCATTGCCCTGACTTGGCCAACTGCCTCTGGCCAGGCTTGGTCTTTGTCCAGAAGTTGCTCTAATTTCAGGAGCACTTCACGCTTGCAATCATTGACTTGCAGGCTGATTTTCTCTAACTCTTCAAGACTTTTGGCATCGTCCAGCTCGTCGCGCCACTGCATTTGTTGCATCAGAAAAGATGCTGGCATGGCGGTGTTGTTTTCAGCATTGACCGGTGCGCCATTGAGCTCGCACAGGTAGGCCGCGCGTTGCAACGGATTTTTCAGGCGTTGATAAGCCTCATTGATGCGCACCGACCATTGCATCGCCAGGCGCTGGGCTGCTGCGCCTTGGGCTGCAAACTTGTCGGGATGGGCCTGGCGCTGCAGGTCTTTCCAGCGCGTATCCAGCACCGCCCGGTCTTGGGCAAAGTGCTGCTCAAGCCCGAACAGCTCGAAATCATTGGACTGGAGATTCACACGCGAAACGACTCGCCGCAGCCGCAGCGGTCGCGTTCTTTGGGGTTATTGAACTTGAACCCTTCGTTGAGGCCTTCGCGCACAAAATCAAGCTCGGTGCCATCCAGGTAGGCATAGCTCTTGGGGTCGATCAGCACCTTGACCGCGTGTCCTTCAAACACGATGTCTTCGGGGCCGATTTCATCGACGTACTCAAGTTTGTAGGCCAGCCCCGAACAGCCGGTTGTTTTGACACCCAAACGCACCCCCACGCCCTGACCGCGCTTGGTCAGGTAGCGGGTGATGTGCCGGGCGGCGGCTTCTGTCAGCGTTACAGCCATGATGGATTAATGGGTTTGTGCTTGCGCGTGCTTTTGACGGTAATCATTGACCGCGGCCTTGATGGCATCTTCGGCCAGAATGGAACAGTGGATTTTGACAGGCGGCAGCGCCAATTCTTCGGCAATCTCGCTATTTTTTAGCTGCGCGGCCTGATCCAGCGTCTTGCCCTTGACCCATTCGGTCACCAATGAGCTTGATGCAATGGCCGAACCGCAGCCATAGGTCTTGAAACGCGCGTCTTCAATCACGCCAGTTTCAGGGTTGACCTTGATCTGCAGCTTCATCACGTCGCCACAGGCCGGTGCGCCCACCATGCCGGTACCAACCGAATCGTCGCCCTTGTCAAACGAGCCCACGTTGCGTGGATTTTCGTAATGATCAACTACTTTTTCAGAATATGCCATGTCAGTTCTCCTTGGATTAATGTGCTGCCCACTGAATCGTGGATATATCGATACCATCTTTGTACATATCCCACAGCGGACTCAACTCACGCAGACGCGCCACGTTAATGGTGATGGTGTCAATGGCGTAATCAATCTCTTCGTTGGTGGTCCAGCGGCCAATCGTCATACGCAGGCTGCTGTGCGCCAGCTCGTCGCTGCGGCCCAACGCGCGCAGCACATAGCTGGGCTCCAGGCTGGCGCTGGTACAGGCCGAGCCGCTGCTCACGGCCAAGCCCTTGATGCCCATGATGAGCGACTCGCCTTCAACATAGTTGAAGCTGATGTTCAGGTTATGCGGCACACGTTGTGTCAGGTGGCCGTTGATAAACACCTGCTCAATGCCTTGCAAGCCGGCCACCATGCGGTCATGCATGGCCTGGATGCGCGGCAACTCATCTGCCATCTCAATTTTGGCAATACGGTAGGCCTCGCCCATACCGACGATCTGATGCGTGGGCAAGGTACCCGAACGCATGCCGCGCTCATGGCCACCACCGTGCATTTGCGCCTCAAGGCGAATGCGCGGCTTGCGGCGCACAAACAGCGCCCCGATGCCTTTGGGGCCGTAAGTTTTGTGCCCGGTCAGGCTCATCAAATCGACCGGCAGCTTAGCCATGTCAACTGCCACGCGGCCGGTGGCTTGCGCTGCATCCACATGAAAGATCACACCCTTTTCACGGCAAATAGCGCCAATGCCCGCAATGTCCTGAATCACGCCAATCTCATTGTTGACAAACATGACGCTGGCCAAAATGGTGTCGGGTCGAATGGCGGCCTTGAAGACTTCCAGATTCAACAGACCATCGGCCTGCACGTCCAGGTAAGTGACTTCAAAGCCTTGGCGCTCCAGCTCACGGCAGGTGTCAAGCACCGCTTTGTGCTCGGTCTTGACCGTGATGATGTGTTTGCCCTTGGACTGGTAAAAGTGCGCTGCACCTTTCAAAGCCAGGTTGTTGGACTCGGTGGCACCGGAGGTCCAGACAATCTCGCGCGGGTCGGCACCAATCAGATCAGCCACTTGCTCGCGGGCATTCTCAATGGCCGCTTCAGCCTCCCAGCCCCAGGCGTGGCTGCGTGAGGCGGGGTTGCCAAAATGCTCGCGCAGCCAGGGAATCATGGCGTCCACCACGCGCTGATCGCACGGGTTGGTGGCGCTGTAGTCCATGTAAATCGGGAAATGCGGTGTATCCATAGTGTCTTTCTAATCAGGTGTAATTCCTGTAGGAAGCCCCGGAAGGGGCGAATGACTTGGCATCTGTCGCTGCGGTCTGTCCCGCAAGACTATTGTTTTGAATAAACGTTGCCCAGCGCAAAGACCGAGTTGGGCGCATTGATGCGCATTGGTCTGGCCATCGGCATACTGGAAATAGCGCGTTTGGGTGTGGATTTTTCTTCAATCTTAAAACCCTTGGCCAACTGCTCATCAACCAGCTTTTGCAAGCTGACCGAGTCCAGGAACTCGACCATCTTGACATTCAAAGAGCTCCACAAGTCGTGCGTCATGCAGCGCGCACCTTCGCCCAGGCAGTTTTCTTTTCCAGCGCATTGGGTGGCATCAATGGGCTCATCGACCGAGGTGATGATTTCTGCCACCGTGATGTCGGCCGGTGAGCGCGCCAGCGTATAGCCGCCGCCCGGACCCCGAGTGGACTCCACCAGCGCATGGCGGCGCAACTTGCCAAACAATTGCTCCAGATAAGACAGTGAGATTTGCTGGCGCTGGCTGATAGCCGCCAACGTGACCGGCCCGGCAGATTGGCGCAGACCCAGATCAATCATCGCGGTGACCGCAAAACGGCCTTTGGTGGTAAGACGCATGGCAAACTCCTGACATTCTGTTGAGGTTCAATCGATCAATTTGTCGACTAACGGAGTCAAGTATACCTATAAACCAAGTGATTTAGTCGGGTAACTAGACTGAACAGTAATTTTTAAAGGTTATTACGGAAATGACGACCACTTTTACATCGCAATGTTGTCGCTACCGTGGGCACCAAAGGCTTGCTCTTTCAAAATGCCAAGCTGATCACGCACCCCTGCGGCTTTTTCAAACTCAAGGTTACGGGCGTGCTCCATCATGAGTTTTTCCAGTCGTTTGATCTCTCGTGAGATGTCTTTCTCACTCATCTCTTCGACTTGCGCACGCTGCATGGCATCGCGCTCCAGCTTTTCAGCTTCTTTGCCGGCTTTTTCACTGTAAACGCCGTCAATCAGGTCTTTGACCTGTTTGACGATGCTGCGCGGCGTGATGCCGTGCGCCAAGTTGTGCGCCACCTGTTTGGCGCGGCGGCGCTGGGTTTCACCGATGGCACGTTCCATCGAATTGGTGATCTTGTCGGCGTACAGAATCGCCCTGCCCTCCAGGTTGCGGGCGGCGCGGCCAATGGTTTGAATCAAGGAGCGCTCTGAGCGCAAAAAACCCTCTTTGTCGGCATCCAGAATTGCCACCAATGACACCTCGGGAATATCCAGCCCTTCGCGCAACAAGTTGATGCCCACCAGCACGTCAAACACGCCCAGCCGCAAATCACGAATGATTTCAACCCGCTCAACGGTGTCGATGTCGCTGTGCAAATAGCGCACTTTGACACCGTTGTCACTTAAATAATCCGTCAACTGCTCGGCCATGCGCTTGGTCAGCGTGGTGACCAGCACCCGCTCATGTTTGTCAGACCTGATGCGGATTTCCTGCAACACGTCATCGACCTGCGAGGTGGCCGGGCGCACTTCCACCTCGGGGTCAACCAGCCCGGTCGGGCGCACCAGTTGCTCAACGACCTTGCCCGCATGGTCTTTTTCCCACTGGCCGGGGGTGGCAGATACAAACACCGCCTGGCGCATCTTGGTCTCAAATTCTTCAAATTTGAGCGGGCGATTGTCCAGCGCACTGGGCAATCTGAAACCATATTCCACCAGCGTGGTCTTGCGGGAGCGGTCGCCGTTGTACATGCCGCCAAACTGGCCAATCAGCACATGCGATTCGTCCAGAAACATCACCGCGTCTTTGGGCAGGTAATCGGTCAGCGTGGCCGGCGGCTCGCCAGGGCCAGAGCCGCTTAAATGGCGGCTGTAGTTCTCGATGCCCTTGCAGTGGCCCACCTCGGACAGCATTTCCAGGTCAAACCGGGTGCGCTGCTCGATGCGCTGGGCTTCGACCAGCTTGCCTTGTGACACAAATTCCTTGATGCGGTCAGCCAGTTCAAGCTTGATCGCCTCCACCGCCGACAGCACCTGCTCGCGCGGCGTGACGTAATGGCTGCTGGGGTAGACGGTAAAGCGCGGAATCTTTTGCCGGATGCGCCCGGTGAGCGGGTCAAACAGCTGCAGCGATTCGATCTCATCGTCAAACAGCTCGACGCGGATCGCCATTTCGGAATGCTCGGCCGGAAAGATGTCAATGGTGTCGCCGCGCACCCGAAATGCACCGCGCGAAAAATCCACATCATTGCGGTTGTATTGCATGCGCACCAGCTGGGCAATCATGTCGCGCTGGCCCATTTTGTCGCCCGCGCGAAGCGTCATCACCATCTTGTGGTACGCCTCAGGCTGGCCAATGCCGTAAATAGCCGACACGGTGGCGACGATCACCACATCACGCCGCTCCAGCACGCTTTTAGTACACGACAGGCGCATTTGCTCAATGTGCTCATTGATGGCCGAGTCTTTTTCAATGAACAAGTCGCGCTGCGGCACGTAGGCCTCAGGCTGGTAATAGTCGTAATAACTGACGAAGTATTCCACCGCGTTTTTCGGAAAAAACTCACGAAACTCGCTGTAGAGCTGTGCCGCCAGCGTCTTGTTGGGGGCAAAAACAATCGCCGGCTTGCCAAGACGGGCAATTACATTGGCCATGGTGAAGGTTTTGCCGGAGCCAGTCACGCCCAGCAGGGTCTGGTACACCTCGCCGTCATGAATGCCCTCCACCAATTGGTTGATGGCCTGCGGCTGGTCACCTGCGGGCGGATACGGCTGGTACAGCTCAAACGGCGAATCGGGAAAACTGACGAAGATGCCAGGGCGAATGGACTCAGACACATCTGTTGCGGCCAGGTCTGGCACCGGAGGGTGGGCTTTGGGTTTGGTTTTGGTTTTGGAGACGGCCATGCGGGAGGTTAATTCAAAATGCACTACAGACATCCATGTTAGCCGCCAACGCTGCGGCAAGCGGGTGCGATTCAAACTGGTGTGCTGTATTGGCTTTGGGGTCAGATCACGATTTTGGCTACTGGCCGCTGAGCTTGCCAATAGTAGCCCCCCCCAAAAACTCGTGCTCTGACCCCAATGCTTTAGGACTGCTGCACATCACTTTGAATCGCACCCGCGGCAAGCTTGCCGCAGGCAGCAAACGGCCAAGTCGCCCCTAAACTGCGGCGCATGAACTCAAAAGCTGTCACCTCCCAAGCTCCGCTCACCCCACCTGCCAGCTATCCGCGCCGCGTGTTGCTGGCGGTGAGCGGCCTGACACCACAAATCGTCACCGAAACGCTGTATGCCCTGGC
>JBBQLQ010000087.1:0-14682 GCA_038328055.1 Burkholderiales bacterium | reverse complement strand
GCTGTTGCACCCGCTGTTGCTGCTGCCGCATCCGCAGTTAACGCTGCTGGTGATGCTGCCAAGAAGGCTGTTGAAGGCGCCGTCAAGAAATAATTGCTTCGCAATTGATCTTCAAAAAAGCCACCTTCGGGTGGCTTTTTTGTTGCCGGTTAGATTTTGGTTTGTGCTGTTACGACTTTTGACGGCGCTTTTTTGTCTGGTCTTTGCTGCATCTGGTCGTCATAATCACCCCTCTTTTGAATAAAAAAATGAGGTGACGACCCATGCTGACTGCTTTGATCATTGTCTTTGTGCTCGCTTATTCGGCTATCGCACTCGAGCATCCCCTAAAAGTCAATAAATCCGCCTCGGCTCTGATTGGTGCCGGGCTGCTTTGGACGATCTATGCGGTTTCCAGTCCAGATGCGCACCTGGTGAGTGAGCATCTCTCTGAGTCTTTGATGAGTACGGCTCAGATTGTATTTTTTCTGATGGGTGCCATGACCATCGTCG
Source organism: Burkholderiales bacterium (assembly GCA_038328055.1). Taxonomy (GTDB): domain Bacteria; phylum Pseudomonadota; class Gammaproteobacteria; order Burkholderiales; family Burkholderiaceae_C; genus Rhodoferax. The sequence goes on along the minus strand of JBBQLQ010000087.1, from coordinate 14,190 downwards.
AAGTCGTAGATGCACACAACGGCTTTGAAGTGATCACCACGCGCATTAAGACGTCCAAACTGTCATCGCTGATGTGGATGGTTGGTTTTGTCACGTTTTTTCTGAGCGCAATTCTTGACAACCTGACTACGACCATCGTCATGGTGTCCTTGATGAAAAAGCTGCTCGACAAACGCGATGATCGGCTGTTATTTGCTGGCATCATTGTTATTGCGGCCAACGCCGGAGGTGCCTGGACACCGATTGGCGATGTGACTACAACCATGCTGTGGATTGGTGGCCAAATCACAGCCTTGGCGATCATGAAGGGGCTTTTCATTCCGTCGTTGATCAACCTGCTGATACCTTTGGCGGTGACCAGTTTGATACTGAAGGGTCGGGCGGTGGTGTCGCCGACACGACATGCTGCTTCACGCGTGACACCATCTACGCGCTCGGAGCGCAACATCATGTTCTTCATGGGCCTGGCGATTTTGGTGCTGGTGCCGGTTTTCAAAACTATCACCCATTTGCCGCCTTTCATGGGCATTTTGTTTGGTTTGGGGATTCTGTGGATGGTGGGCGATTTGTTACACCACGGCAAGACAGAAGAGGAGCGGGGCCACTTGACCATGGTGCATGCCTTGTCCAGAATTGACATGGGATCCATCGTGTTTTTTATCGGCATTTTGTTGGCTGTGGCTACGCTGGAACATACCCGTATCTTGACTTCACTGGCGCAATGGCTGGATCAGGCAGTGGGTCGGCAGGATTTGATTGTCATCATCATTGGCTTGGCCAGCGCCGTAGTGGACAATGTTCCACTGGTGGCGGCCTCGATGGGCATGTACAGCCTGACGCAGTACCCAACCAATAGCTTTCTGTGGGAATTTATAGCCTATTGTGCCGGTACTGGCGGCTCTATTTTGATTATTGGCTCGGCGGCAGGTGTTGCCGCTATGGGTCTGGAAAAAATAGACTTTTTTTGGTACGCGAAGAAAATCAGTTGGTTGGCTTTGCTAGGCTACTTCGGTGGCGCGCTGTTTTATATCGCTGAAATGACGTTGTCCACTTAATTTTTCCCAGAGTTAAGACGTGAAGCTTCATATTTTGGTCGCGCGAGCGGTTTTTCCGGAAGTTTTGGGTCGGCTGGCACAGCATTTTGAAGTTTCCTCCAATCAGGAGGATACCCAGTGGAGTCCGGCTCAATTAATTGAACATTTTCAGGGCAAGCAAGGTGTGTTGACGACTGGCAGCGAGCGCGTTGATACCGCGTTGTTGACCGCCTGCCCTGATTTGAAAATCTGCGCCAATATGGCGGTTGGCTTCAATAATTTTGACCTTGAGGCGATGACCGCTGCTGGCGTGCTGGCCACCAACACCCCTGACGTATTGACCGAAACCACAGCAGACTTTGGTTTTGCGCTGTTGCTGGCCACGGCGCGTCGTATGGCAGAAGCGGAGCATTTTTTGCGCGCAGGTCTTTGGGAACGTTGGCGCTATGACATGTTTGCGGGTAGCGAGGTGCATGGCAGCACGCTGGGAATTCTGGGCATGGGCCGCATCGGGCAGGGCATTGCCAAGCGTGCAGCTCATGGTTTTGGCATGAAGGTGATTTACCACAACCGCAGCAAACTCGACACGGTTGGCGAAGTGGCTTGCGCGGCACAGTGGGTCAGCAAGAGTGAGCTCCTGTCAACTTGCGACCATTTGATGCTGGTCTTGCCCTATAGCGCTGAATCACACCACGCCATTGGCGCGGCTGAGCTGGCACAAATGAAACCGACCGCTACCCTGGTCAATATTGCGCGCGGAGGCATTGTGGATGACGCGGCACTGGCTGCGGCCTTGCGCCAAGGCAGCATTTCTGCCGCGGGGTTGGATGTGTTTGAAGGCGAACCCAAGGTTCATCCTGATTTGCTGGCCCTGTCCAATGTGGTGCTGACTCCGCACATTGCCAGTGCTACCATGTCAACCCGGCTGGCCATGGCCCATTTGGCTGCTGACAATCTGATCGACTACCTGGTGCATGGCAGGCCATTGACACCGCTGAATCCAATAGTGTTGGCGCAATGATTGGCGGTTCAAACTCAAAGAGGCTTGTGGTGTGATTGAAGTTCTGGTGTGGGCCGTCTTGGCGCTGGGTGTCATCAATGTGTTGTTGGTGCTCATCTTGCTTGTTCGAAAGACAGATTCTTCAGCCCAAATAGCGGAGCGACAGGCCGACCAGCAAGCACAGGCCGCACGGCATCAGGCCTTGCTGGTTCAAGTCAATGCCAGTTCCGAGAACTTGACACGCGAACTGCGGCGCGACATCACTGACTCGTCACGCGATGCCCGCCAGGAATTGACGCAAAACCTGGCAACTTTTCAGCAAGCCATGGTGCAGCAGGGTGCCGAGGCCACGCGTACGCAAAACACACAGATCGACGCGTTCGGCCAGCAATTGGCCTTGCTGCAAAAAACCTTGTCTGACACGCTTTCATCCCAGTTGACCAGTCTGAGTGAATCCAACGTGCGACGCATGAGCGAAATCCGCGAAACGCTTGAAAAACAGCTGGCACAACTGCAAACCAGCAACGCGGCCAAGCTGGATGAAATGCGTGCCACAGTCGATGAAAAGCTGCAAAGCACCTTGCAGGCGCGCTTGGGAGAGAGCTTCAAACAGGTGGCTGATCGGCTGGAGCAGGTGCACAAAGGGCTGGGTGAAATGCAGACGTTGGCACAAGGTGTGGGCGACCTCAAGCACTTGCTGACCAACGTTAAAACCCGGGGTATTTTTGGTGAAGCGCAGTTGGCTGGCTTGCTGGAGCAGGTGTTTGTTCCCGATCAATACGCCATGCAGGTGGCGACTCGGCCAGGCAGCAAAAACGTCGTTGACTTTGCCATCAAGCTGCCTGGAAAATCGGACTCAGGCGAGCCGCTGTGGCTGCCAATTGATGCCAAGTTTCCGAACGAAGATTACGAGCGCTTGCTCGATGCACAAGGTCGCGCAGACCCGCTGGCTGCCGAATTGGCGGCCAAGGCACTAGAGCAGCGCATTCGGATTGAAGCCCGCTCGATCTCTGACAAGTATGTTGAGCCGCCACACACCACCGACTTCGCGATTTTGTTTCTGCCCACTGAAGGCTTGTATGCCGAGGTGTTGAGACGCCCCGGCTTGATGGAATATCTGCAGCGCGATTGCCGCGTCACCCTGGCTGGGCCGACCACATTGCTGGCCATGTTGAGTTCGCTGCAGATGGGCTTCAGAACTTTGGCGCTGGAAAAACGCTCCAGTGAGGTCTGGCAGGTGTTGGGCGCGGTGAAAACCGAATTTGGGAAGTTTGGCGATGTGCTGGCGAAAGTCAAAGCGCAGACTGAAACCGTATTGAAGACCCTCGACAGTGCCCAAACGCGCAGCCGCGCCATGGGTCGTGCATTGAAGCAGGTCGAGGCCTTGCCTGACACGCGTGCCCAGTTGCTGATTCCGGCCGACAAAGACTTTGACGATCTGGAAGGCAGTACATCGCTGTGACTGTGGCCAATGAAGCAGCGCTGACACCCGTGGCGCTGATGCGTTTGATTGCAGGACATATCAGCCTGCATGCCTGCATGGCCGGCATGCGCATGGCGGCACCTTTGATGGCGCTGCGCGAGGGTTATAGCCCAATGGCGGTCGGTGTGTTGTTGGCGCTGTTTGCCCTGACGCAAGTTTTTCTGGCATTGCCGGCAGGTCGGTTTGCTGATCGCAACGGGTTCAAGCGGCCGATTGGGTTTTGTGTGTTGGCGGCCAGTGGTGGGGCTGGTTTGGCGGTCATATTTCCGGTATTTCCTGTGTTGTGTTTGAGTGCGTTGATGACGGGCGGTGCCACAGGCGTAGCCGCCATCAGCCTGCAGCGCCATGTGGGGCGTTCGGCTCGGAATAACACCGAACTCAAGTCGATGTTCAGTTGGCTCTCGATTGGCCCGGCTCTGTCGAATTTTGTCGGGCCGCTCACGGCCGGTTTGTTGATAGACCAGGGCGGTTTTCAACTGGCTTTCTTCTGCCTGGCCTGCTTGCCACTGATGGCCTGGCTGTGGGTGCGGCATACGGTGGAGCTGCCGCCCGTGGTAGTCAAGCCGGGTGCGGTCAAGGGAAAAGCCTGGGATTTGTTGCGTGAGCCCATGATGCGGCGTTTGATGCTTGTGAACTGGCTGCTGTCGTCGTGCTGGGATGTGCATACCTTTGTGGTGCCGGTACTCGGGCATGAGCGCGGTTTGAGTGCCTCCGCCATTGGCGCTATTTTGGGTGGCTTTGCGCTGGCAGCCACCGGTGTGCGGGTAGCCATGCCGCTGCTGGTGGCGCATTTGCGTGAGTGGGTGGTGATTACCGTAGCGATGCTCAGCACGGCCGCGCTGTTTGCCATTTATCCGCTCATGGGTTCGGCCTGGGCCATGGCAACTTGCTCGGTGCTGCTGGGCATTTCGCTCGGCTCAGTGCAACCGATGATCATGAGTACCTTGCATCAGATCACGCCTGAGGCGCGCCATGGCGAGGCGCTGGGCTTTCGCCTGATGGCGATTAACGCGTCAAGCGTACTGATGCCAATGTTGTTTGGGACCGCCGGGGCGGCGGTGGGCGTGTCAGTGGTGTTCTGGACGGTGGGGGCAGGGGTTGCCGCTGGTGCCCGTTTGGCTTGGCGTTTGCAACCAGAGTCGACAAAACGGCCTGTTTGAAGGCCGACAGTTTACAAGTCGTAAAACTGCCGGATCACTTCCCAACCGGCTTCGGGCGTATCCACGTAATTGAACAGTTCCAGATCTTCCGGTGAAATCACACCTTCTTCGATCATCACGTCGGTGTTGATCAAGCGCTTCCAGTAGTCGCTGCCAAAGAGCACGATCGGAACCGGCTGCGCTTTTTTGGTTTGCACCAGGGTGATGACTTCGAACAACTCGTCCAGCGTGCCAAAGCCACCGGGAAAAGCGACCAGCGCCTTGGCCCGCATCATGAAGTGCATTTTGCGCATGGCAAAGTAGTGAAACTTGAAGCTCAGGCTGGGTGTCACATAGCGGTTGGCATGCTGCTCATGGGGCAGGGCGATATTCAAACCGACCGTGAGCGCTCCCAATTCGTGCGCGCCGCGGTTGGCAGCCTCCATGATGCCCGGGCCGCCGCCGGTGCAGATGTACAGCCGCTCTTCGGGTGCATGTTCCAGACCATAGCTGGCCACCAGCCTGGCAAACAGCCGGGCCTGGTCGTAATGCGCTGCGTTGCGCAGGTGCCGCTGGGCCAGAGCTATCTCTTGCACATCGCCACGGGCCTGGGCCTGCGCCATCAGCTGTTGGGCCGTCTCCGGGGAGGCAAAGCGCGCGCTGCCAAACACCACCACTGTGCTGTCGATGGCCTGCTCGGCTTGATCCAGATCGGGTTTGAGCATTTCCAGCTGGATACGAATGCCGCGGGTGTCACGGCGCAGCATAAATTCGGGGTCGGCAAAGGCAAGTCGGTACGCGTTGGGGCGCAACACCGTGGCATCGGCAGGGTGGTTGAGCAAGTCAGCCCAGGCATCCGCCAAGTGGTTTTCCGTAATCAGCTGGGGCAGTGGTTGGGTGTTTTCCATGATGTGCATTGTGGCGAAAAAAAAGGCTTCACAGGGAAGCCTTGGGGTTGGGCGATTAAGCCCGATGTTGACAACTTAGACGCGCTTGCGGTATTCGCCTGTACGGGTATCGATTTCGACCTTGTCACCTTGAGCTACGAAAATCGGGATGCCGATTTCAAATCCCGTGGCGAGTTTTGCAGGCTTCAATACCTTGCCGGAGGTGTCGCCTTTGACTGCGGGCTCAGTCCAGGTGATCTCGCGCACCACGGTGGTAGGCAGTTCAACCGAAATCGCCTTACCGTCATAAAACACCACTTCGATGGCCATGCCGTCTTCAAGGTAGTTCAAGGAGTCACCCATGTTTTCGGATTCGACTTCATATTGGTTGAACTCGGCATCCATGCAGACATACATCGGATCAGCAAAGTAGGTGTAGGTGCAGTCCTTTTTGTCCAAAATGACCTGATCGAGTTTGTCGTCGGCTTTGAAAACCACTTCGGTGCCGAAGTTGGCAATCAGGCTTTTGAGTTTCATGCGCACGGTGGCCGCGCCGCGCCCGCCTCGGCTGTATTCGGTTTTCAAGACAACCATGGGGTCTTTGCCGTGCATGATGACGTTGCCGGCGCGAATTTCTTGAGCGATTTTCATAAACTTGAGAGTGAAAGTAGGCCGCGCATCTGGCGGCAGTAAACGGCCAAGGAATGAATAGACTCTTCATCCAGCGCCGCAAAGCCTGCTATTTTAGTGGGTTTTTGAGGCGAATTGAAGCAGCGATGTGGCCAAATCCTCCTGCAACAGCAGGCGCTTACGGGCGTTGACAACTGTTTCTCGCCACAGATCAAGCGTCAGGGATGGCAGTTGCGGCGATTCCGCCGCTGTTGCTATTGGGCTTGTCATGGCATTCCAGGTGTGATGCCAACTGCGCAGCGAGGGTGGTGCCTGCAGCCAGTCCAGAAAGGCAGTGAGCTTGGCATGGTGTGCAGCATCGTCTTGCGGATAGATTTGCCAGACCAGCGGCTTGCCTGCCCACAGGGCGCGCACCAGCGAGTCTTCACCGCGCACAAAGTTCAAGTCGCAGGCCCACAGCAGATGGTCAAAATCAGTTTGCGTGAGTTGAGGTAGAAATGAAAATGATAGCTGTCCACGCTTTGTTTCATTGGGCTGGAGGCTGTTTTCTTCTAAAAGATAGCGACGCACAGCGGCGGTGGCCCGGCCTGCGGTCACCACTACGTGGGTCGGTTGGGCATCGTTGACCAGCGTGTCAAGCAGGCTGGCTAGGGCGCTTGGCGCGTAACAAAACAGCGAAACCAGGCGTTCACCATGCCAGTCAATGCCTTGCAGCGCAAGCCAAGCCGCGCGGTCAAACCGGGTTTGACGCGCCAGCAACTCAGGTTCGCGCAACAAGCCACCAGTGTTCGGCGTGAAGCCTGGGTAAAAAAAATGTTTGGTCAGACCCGCTCCCGGGCCGCTCATGACCGGTGAGGGCAGGCCGTGGCACCGTTCGACGTAAGTTTCGGCACTCAGGTATTCCAGGTTAATCCATAAGGTTTTTGAGCCTCTAGCCCTTATGGAATATGCGTATACAGCTATAAATTCAGGAGCAACATCACAACCGAAGGCTTCCACCAACACATCGCCCGGCGTGACGCTTGCCACGTTCAAGGGGGTCGTCCAGTTGAATACCTCAACGCCTGGCGCGCCATCAGGGGCCATCCAGGCCAAGGCGCTGGCATCGTCCACCCATAAGCGCACCGTTTGCCCACGCCGGGCCAGATTAACAGCCAGACGCCAGCACACGCCAATGTCGCCAAAGTTGTCAATGACCTTGCAAAAAATGTCCCAGCAAAAAATGGGGTTTGGTGGGCGGTGGTTCATGCACGGGATTGTCCACAATACGGGTCTATGTCAGATTCAACCGATTTCACTGTCCCGCCAGAGTCACCGTCCGATGAACCGGTGGTAATAACGTGTCATCCGGCCCAATTGCTCAGCGATGTGGCCAGCCTGCCCGCGCTGCCCGGTGTCTACCGCTATTTCGATGCGCAGGGCAATGTGCTGTACGTTGGCAAGGCCATTAGTCTGAAGAAGCGGGTTTCAAGCTATTTCCAGAAAAATCATGGTGGCACGCGCATTGGTCACATGGTGAGCAAGATCGCCCGGCTGGAAACCACCGTGGTGCGCTCTGAGGCAGAGGCGCTGCTACTGGAAAACAACCTGATCAAGACACTCAATCCAAAGTACAACATTTTGTTTCGGGATGACAAGAGTTATCCGTATCTGAAAATCAATGCATCAGCCTGGACAGAGCTGGCGCAATACGCCCCAGCACCTGCGCCGGCCGCGACCCCGTTAAAAATCAACGGCGCATGTTTTCCCAGGGTGTCGTACTACCGGGGTGCGGTCGAAAAAAAGCACCATTACTTTGGCCCCTACCCAAGCGCCTGGGCCGTCAAAGAGGCGATTTTGCTGATGCAAAAGGTCTTCAAGCTGCGCACTTGTGAAGACCCGGTGTTCAACAACCGCTCCCGGCCGTGTTTGCTGTACCAGATCAAGCGTTGCTCAGCCCCGTGTGTGGGGCACATCAGCGCCGCCGACTACGCACAAGACCTGGTCAATGCTGAGCGCTTTTTGAACGGCGATGCGCGCGAGGTCATGAGCGCGCTGGAGGCTCGCATGATGGCGCATGCGGACAAGCTGGAGTTTGAGCAAGCGGCCGAGCTGCGCAATCAGGTGGCTGCGCTGTCGAATGTGTTGCACCAGCAATCGGTGGATAACGTGGCTGACCGTGATGTGGATATTTTGGCGGTGAAAGTCTCTGGTGGGCGGGCCTGTGTCAACCTGGCCATGGTGCGAGGTGGGCGGCATTTGGGTGATCGGCCGTACTTTCCGGTGCATGTGCAAGAGGCTGCCTGGCTGACTGTGCAAGACGACGATTCGTCCGAAGCACCGGCGGAGCGTTCGGTAGAGTCACAGGTGCTTGAAGCGTTCATTGCCCAGCATTATTTGAATGTGCCTATGCCGGCATCACTGGTGGTGAGTGCGCCGATTGACAAAGCCTTGTTGAACGCATTGACACAGCAAACCGGTATCAAGGTCAGCGCCGTGCACCAGCCGCGCGAACAACGCCGGGTCTGGCTGGACATGTGCCAAACCAATGCCAATTTGCAGTTGGCGCGGCTATTGTCCGAAGAAGGTTCGCAGCAGGCGCGCACAAGGGCGCTGGCCCAAGCGCTGGATTTGCTGCCGGACTCATTGGACGATTTACGCATCGAATGCTTTGACATCTCTCACACCGCAGGTGAATGCACCCAAGCTTCTTGTGTGGTGTTTGAGCAGCACAAAATGCAAAACGCGCAGTACCGGCGCTACAAGATCAATGACATCACGCCGGGTGACGATTACGCGGCCATGCGGCAAGTGCTGCTGCGGCGCTACGCCAAGCTGGCTGAAACCTTGGCGGATGCCAAGCGCGCAGGTGAAACACCTGCGGGCACCGGGCGCATGCCAGACCTGGTGCTGGTTGACGGCGGCAAAGGCCAGGTGTCGATGGCGCGTGACGTGTTTGAGGCGCTGGGGCTGGATTTATCTTTGATCGTGGGGGTTGAGAAAGGTGAGGGCAGGCGCATTGGGCTGGAAGAACTGGTGTTTGCCGATGGTCGCGACAAGGTTTACCTGGGCAAAGATTCGGCCGCTTTGATGCTGGTGGCGCAGATTCGCGATGAGGCACACCGTTTTGCCATTACCGGTATGCGCGCAGCGCGTGCCAAGGTGCGCATGGATGGGGGTAAGTTGGAAGAAATCCCCGGCATTGGCCCCAGACGTCGGGCCCGCCTGCTGCAGCGCTTTGGTGGTGTACGCGGTGTGGCGATGGCATCCGCCGATGACATGGCGACGGTTGAAGGTATTTCACACGCACTGGCCGAGGAAATTTACCGCACCTTGCACTGAGTACGCCAAAAATCTTCGGTACTGCGTGCCACAATTGCACCATGTTCTGGACCATCCCAACCATCATGACCTGGGCTCGCATTGCGGCGATTCCACTCATTGTTGGCGTGTTTTATCTGCCCATTGAGCCCGCTACACGCAATCTGGTCGCCACTGTCATGTTTGTGGCGTTTGCGGCAACCGACTGGCTTGATGGCTACTTGGCGCGTCGGCTTAACCAGGTATCGGCTTTTGGTGCCTTTCTGGATCCGGTAGCAGACAAGTTTTTGGTCTGCGCCTGCGTGCTGGTGCTGGTTCATCTTGGGCGTGCTGATGTGTTTGTGGCGCTGATCATCATCGGACGTGAAATCGCCATTTCAGCCTTGCGCGAATGGATGGCGCAAATTGGTGCTGCAAAAAGTGTTGCGGTTCACATGATCGGCAAGCTCAAGACCACGGCACAAATGGTGGCCATTCCATTTTTGCTGTTTGACGGCATGTTGTTCGGATTGATCAACACGCATGCCTGGGGGGTCTGGTTGATCTGGATTTCCGCCGTGATGACGGTCTGGTCAATGGTGTATTACCTGCAAAAGGCCTTGCCCGAAATCCGCTCCCGGGTGAAATAAATTTTTGATGGGTTGTCCATCAGCGTCAAAAGAATTGCAGTTGTCGCTGGCGACGGTATTGGCAAAGAAGTCATGCCTGAGGGCCTTCGGGTGATGCAGGCAGCGATCGCGAAATCGTGTTGAAGGAACCTGTTTGGCGATATCCTGAGTGACCTGGGTCCGGCCTGCACCGGCACCATTGCCATTGCGCCCAGCGCAAATCTCAACCCGGAGCGCAAATTTCCGTCGTTGTTTGAGCCAGTCCATGGCTCTGCACCAGACATTGCAGGCAAAGGCATTGCTAACCCGATTGGTCAAATCTGGAGCGGTGCGCGGGTGCTGGATTTTCTGGGCTACCGGCAGGCTCACGATGGCGTGATGACAGCCATTGAGCAACTGCCGAGCCGGGTTGCGGCGCGCCGCGAACGCCGGAACCTAGGAGGCTCCGCGAACACGCAGTCTGTTGGGCTAGCCATTGCAGACTTGGGTTCTTCGATGTGATATCTAAGGCGCCGCCTTTGAGTGATCTTGTTTGGAAATTGGAATTTTCGACCTTAAAACCGTCTAGAATCTTCGTTTGCTGCTGAGAATAGACATCGCATTTAGGCTCTGACGTTTTTTCGTAAGTGTTTCAAGAAGTGTTCTGATGTTTACCCGCAATAATTTCCAAAGAGACATCCAATTAACCTTGTCCAACCCCAACAGAGGTTTGTCGTGAATAAAACAGAACTGATTGATCACATTGCGGCTAACGCTGATATATCCAAGGCAACGGCCGCACGCGCCTTGGAGTCGACTATCACCGCGGTCAAAATGACTCTGAAAGCAGGAGGGTCGGTATCTCTCGTTGGTTTTGGCACCTTTGCTGTTGGCAAACGTGCAGCTCGCCTGGGGCGCAATCCACGCACGGGTACAGCGATTAAAATCAAGGCAGCCAAGGTTCCCAAATTCCGTCCCGGTAAAGCATTGAAAGATGCCTTGAATTGATTTCTGGTTATCGGCGGGGTGATTAGCTCAGTTGGTAGAGCGTCTGCCTTACACGCAGAATGTCGGCGGTTCGAGCCCGTCATCACCCACCAAATAAACCCATACAAAGGCGAACGCACTGTTCGCCTTTTTTATTGCCACACAGGAGAGTTCGCGCATGTTCGATATTGTCAGAAAACACACCAAAATCATGATGTCGGTGATGTTCCTGTTGATCATCCCATCATTTGTGTTGTTCGGTATTGATGGCTACAACCGGAGTGGGCAGTCGGGCTCAGCCGTGGCACGCGTTGGCGGTCACGACATCACGCAAGCTCAGTGGGACGCGGCCCACAAGGCGCAAGCCGATCGCATGCGTGCCGCATCACCAAATATTGATGCCAAGTTACTCGATTCACCGCAAGCGCGCTATGCATCCCTTGAGCAATTGGTGCGTGAGCAAGTTCTTGTGCTCGCAGCCGACAAATCAAAGTTGTTCACCAGCGATGCGCGATTGGCCAGATTTCTTCAGGAAGATCCTACGATTGCGTCTTTGCGTAAAGCTGATGGCAAGCTCGATATGGATCGGTATCGTCAGTTGGCAGCCAGCCAGGGATTGACTCCTGAGGGCTTTGAGAACAGTGTTCGTCAGGACATCTCGCGGCAACAAGTTGATGGCGGTATTCGACTTTCTGGGTTTTCGACACCAGCAGTAGCCGATGTTGCGCTGAATGCTTTTTTTGAAAAGCGCGAGGTACAAGTTGCCAATTTTCTGACGGCAGACTACCTGTCCAAAGTGATTCCGTCAGATGCAGAGATGGAAGCGTTTTACACGGCAAATCAAGCGCTGTTTCAGGCACCAGAGCTGGCCCGGATCGAATATTTGGTGTTGGACCTGGAGTCTGTCAAGAAAAGTATTCAGATTTCCGAGGTGGATATAAAGTCGTATTACGAGCAAAACGCTGCCCAATTGAGCGGCAAAGAAGAGCGCCGGGCTAGTCATATTCTGTTGAATGCACCCAAGGATGCACCAACGGCGGACCGACAGAAGGCCAAGTCGCAGGCTGAAGAGTTGCTGAAAATTGTGCGTACAAAGCCTGAAAGTTTTGCCGAAATTGCCAGAAAAAATTCGCAAGATACCGGTTCGGCCGTCAAAGGTGGCGATCTGGATTTTTTCCCACGCGGTGCCATGGTGAAGCCATTTGAAAATGCTGTGTTCGCCATGAAAAAGGGTGACATCAGTGATGTCGTCGAATCAGATTTTGGTTACCACATCATCATGATGACAGATGCCAAAGTACCCAAGCAGCGTAGTTTTGAAGAGCTCCACGCCAGTATGGAAGCTGATCTCAAAACCCAGCAGGCCCAACGCAAATACGCAGAGGTAGCGGAAGTTTTTACCAACATGGTCTACGAACAATCAGACAGCCTTAAACCAGCGGCTGAGAAATTCAAGCTGGAAATCAAGACGGCGGACAAACTTACCCGCCATCCAGTCGCCGGTGTGGGTGGCGTTCTGGCCAGTGAGAAATTTCTTTCAGCCTTGTTTACGCCTGACTCAATTGAAAAAAAGCGTAATACCGAGGCCGTAGAAACCGCGGTCAGTCAGTTGACCGCCGGTCGCGTATTGGCCTACAGCCCCGCGCGGACTCTGCCGTTGCAGGAAGTACGCCAGCAGGTGCGCGACAGGGTTGTGGCCGCGCGCGCAGCGGTACTCGCAAAGCAAGATGGATCGGAGAAATTGGCGACCTGGAAAAAAGATACTGACAAGGCAACTATGTCAGCGCCTGTGGTCGTGTCGCGCGATCAAGCACAAGGTATGTCAAGCCCGTTGGTAACGGCAGGACTCCGCGTCGATGCCGCATCACTTCCAGCATGGACTGGTGTTGATCTGGGGGCTTCCGGGTATGCTGTTGTTCGTGTAAACAAGATCGTGCCACGGATTGAGTCTGCACAAGCATCCGCTCAACAAGATAGAGCGCAATATGCCCAATGGTGGTCATCTGCGGAGGCGCAAGCCTATTACAGCGTTTTAAAAGAGCGTTTCAAGACTGAAATTCTTGTGCCCGCGCCGGTTAGCAGTGCCGTTGGCAATGCGAACTCTTCAGCTAAAACGGCACCACAAAATGCGGCGAACTGAATTGCTTAAGTTATAATTTGCCCTCGCGGTGGCTGTAGCTCAGTCGGTAGAGTCCAGGATTGTGATTCCTGTTGTCGTGGGTTCGAGCCCCATCAGCCACCCCAAGTGAACATTGAAGACCGCACTATCAATTTGGTAGTGCGGTTTTTTACATTTAACGCCATACCTGCGCTATGCCGCCAGTGGTGCTTGGATTTGCACCATAAGTCGGAGCAGATGGTGTCCGTCGCCGTCGAAGGCGGCGCGCCCCCCGGCGCGGTTCTGAGGGAGCCCCCCGGGGGCGGACGGGCAGACCGCGCTGCTGATGCCGCGTAGCAGGCAAGGCCCAAGGGTGGGTGGGGCACACACCAGATACATGGCCACAGGCCACAAACCAGAACAATGCGCGCAGCGGTGCGGGGACACAAAAGGAGCTCGCGACTGACTGGCCATGCACTTTATGCAATGCGGCGTTATGTCATTTTCTGGAACGGGGGCGCACCCCAGGCGGTGGAACTGGGTGCCATGCCGAGCGCAGCGACGGTGCCCATGGCTCTGCGCAAGCGAGCCGTAGCCAACGGGCTCGGCAGGGTAGCACCCCACCTTGCCAACTGACTGATGCCACGGTGCCACGCATGCTGAAAGCCATGATGTTGGCTGGCAGGCCCCTGGAGCGCAGCGACATGCCTGTGGGCCTGACAGACGACATGATGGCGCTTGGTGGAGCTGGCAGTACTGTCTCCGTGCCGCTGGTGCTGCGATGCCCCTAAAACAGCCCTCTGGCAGGCTCCGGGCTGCTGGCGGTCAACTGATCGGCTGGAAAATGCTTCAAAAAGTGTCGCGCCTGAACCGAGTCCGCTTTCAACCAGTCGTCATAACGGTCATCCGGCAGGATCACCACCATGCGCTTCTCATCCGCGGGCTTGTGCATCAGGCGCATCAGCGGGTGCGTATCGGCGTTGATCGTCAGCATCGTGTAGCTGAACAGCAGTTCGCCATTGGGTAGCTTCCACGACGACCACAG
>JBBQLQ010000086.1:0-14731 GCA_038328055.1 Burkholderiales bacterium | reverse complement strand
CACCGCGGTGCCGATTGAAGGCGACACCCAGACCCAAAACGGCAAAGCGCCCAATGCACCAGCCCATGTGCTGACGGAAGCCGAGATTCCGGCCATCGTGGCCGCCTTCTTCCAGGGTGCCAAAAACGCCATCGAAGCCGGTTTTGACGGCGTGGAAGTCCACGGTGCCAACGGCTACCTGATCGACCAGTTCTTGCGCGACGGCGTGAACCAGCGCACTGACGGCTATGGCGGCTCGATGGAAAAACGCGCACGGCTGCTGTTTGAAGTGCTCGCCGCCGTGACCGCCGCCATTGGCGCGGACCGCGTGGGCCTGCGCCTGTCGCCGCTGAACAGCTACAACAGCATGATCGACAGCGACCCGATCGGGCTGATCAGTTTCCTGGCCGACAAGCTCAACGCCTACAAGCTGGCCTACCTGCACCTGATGCGCGCCGACTTTTTTGGCGTGCAAAAGGCCGATGTGATGACGGTCGCCCGTGACAAGTACAAGGGCGTGCTGATTGGCAACATGGGCTACACGCCCGAAGAAGCCGAGCAAGCCATCACGGACGGCAAGCTCGATGCCGTTGCCTTTGGCACCCCTTTCCTGGCCAACCCCGACTTGCCCGCGCGCATTCAGGCCGGTGCTGCGCTCAATACCCCCGACGCCAGCACCTTCTACACCCCAGGCGCCAAGGGCTACACCGACTACCCCACGCTGTAAACCTAAGCGGCGAGGAACTTGCCCCGTGCCACCCCTCATGGCGGCAACCACCCTGCCCCCGCCATGCCCCGCCGCAAGCACCACCACGTCTACGTGGTTGAACTCTCGTCCGACGTGCTCCTGGAGCCGCGCTTTCGCAAAGGCAACCCGGACTACATCGCGGGCAAGCCCTGTGTGTATGTGGGCATGACCGGACTGGACCCGGATGTGCGCTTTGACAAGCACAAAGCGGGCATCCAGGCCAACCGCTATGTGCAGCACTACGGCCTGCGGCTGCTGCCCGATCTGTATGAGGCCTTCAACCCCATGCGCTATGAGGATGCCGTGGACAAGGAGATCGAGATCGGCATCGACCTGCGCTCGGCGGGTTTTGGCGTGTGGCAGGCGTAAAGTGGCCTCATGCAAAAAATACTTTCCCCGCAAAACTGTGGGTTGGGCTGTGGATAAGCATGCGTACAAGCCCGCAAACCCGCATGCTTATTGGCTTGCTGCGGCGTGCTTAATTTTTAAGCACAACGCCACATCACCCGAAAGCTGGCCGGCCTTTGTGCTAGCTATTTTTATCTACAGCGCAGACCCCCATGACCCAACTCCAGCACAGTCCATCCGCCGAACAAAACAAGCAGCCCATTTTGGAGACGCTGCGGCAAGTCTTGCCCGAGCAAGGCGCAGCGCTGGAAATTGCCTCGGGCACGGGTCAACATACCGAATGGTTTGCCCGGCACTTCTCCGGGTGGACGTGGCAGCCTACTGAGGTGCAGAGCAGTGCACTGCCCGGCATCCAGGCGCGTATGGTGCAGGCGGGCTTGGGCAATGTGCTGGCCCCGCTGCAACTTGATGTGTGCAATGCCGTGTGGTTGACCGGCGCGCCAGGCACCGTAGCAGCCCAAAGTTTTGACCTTATTTTTTGCGCCAACATGCTGCACATTGCCCCATGGGCCGCCTGCGCCGGGCTGATGCGCGGCAGCGCGCGGCATCTGGCGGCGCGTGGCGTGCTGATCACCTACGGCCCGTATCTGGAAAACGAGGTGCCTACCGCGCCAAGCAACCTGGATTTCGATGCCAGCCTGCGCCAGCGCAACGCAGACTGGGGCATCCGCCAGCGCGAAGACGTGGCACGCGAGGCCGCGCACGCTGGCTTGCAGCTGGTGGCGCGCCATGCCATGCCGGTCAACAATTTGTTGCTGGTCTGGGCCCGGCACTAGGCGTGCATCTGCCAGGTGGCGCGCTTGCAAGCCGACGCAAACGCGTGGGTGGCATCTGGAAGTTCAGACTTCCTGATCCGCACGGAATCCATTTGGCATGGTGAAAGCCTGGTTGCGTCTTTGTGGGAGGGCTGGCAAGCCCGAATTCGCGGCTGCCGCCGCTCCTACAAGTGCCAGTCCTATTCCTGAAAAAAGAAACTGTGCCTATACGCATCAGGAAACAAGTGCCAGTCTTTTTTCTGAAAAATGCAAACTGTGCCTATACGCATCAGGAAGTATGAACCTGAAATACACGGGTCGGTCACGATCACCGGAATACGCAATTGCGAGCGCAGCTTGACAATCCATGCACCTGGAAGTCATGGATTGCCGCGTCGCTGTGCGCCTCGCAATGACAGAGTTTTCATCATTCAGGGTGCGGGCGAGCGCGTATGACAGTCAGTTAAATTCCTGCCAACGAGCGCAAGCCGCTGGGGTTCAGCAGGTTGAGTACGCGCCCAGACCCGCTGATCAGGCTTTGCTCACGCAGGTGGCGCAGCACGCGTGAAAAGGTTTCGGGCGCAATGCCCAACTGGGCCGCAATACTGCGTTTGCGTTGCTTCAATTCCACCGCCATCAAACCCTGATCGCTGGGGTGCGCGTGACTAAGCAGCCATTCGGCACAGCGCGCCTCGGCATCTTTGGCCAGCCGACTGACGGCAAACTCGGTTTGCTTGCGGTGCGCCATCGACACATCGGTCAAAACTGCCTGGGCCGACTCGGCCATGTTGGCAATGGCCTGACTGAAATCGGCCATGTTGACACTGCGCAGCTGCACAGCTGAATCAGCAACCGCATCCACCAAATGTGGCAAATTCAGCACCACCGAGCTGGCATCAAGCCAACACGGGCCTTCAAGCACGCCAATTTGGTGCGTCATCGCGCCGCCCTCAGTGATACCCAGCGCCACCCGGCCTGATTCGATATAACTTACCCACGGCGTAACCACACCGCGACGCAGCAGAATCTGCCCTCGGGAAATGGTTTGCAACTGGGCTGACGGATCGATGGAATTGACAGAGAACATGGCTGACACTGTGCCGCGCCAGATCGCGCCAGACCTTGAGCAATGTCAATCAACTTGCAGAAAATTGATCCAAATCCAAGGAAAACCAGCGCCGTGAATTACTCACCCAGGTAGGCTGCGCGCACTTTCGGGTCAGACAGCATGGTCTTGCCATCACCCGTCATGGTGATCAGCCCGGAGTCCATCACATAGCCACGGTCTGCAATGGCCAGCGCGCGGCTGGCGTTTTGCTCCACCAGCAACACCGTGACCCCTTGCGCATACACGTCATGGATCACCTCAAAAATTTTGTCCACCATGATGGGCGACAAGCCCATGGAAGGCTCATCCAGCAGCAACACCTTGGGGCGGCTGATCAAGGCCCGGCCCATGGCCAGCATTTGCTGCTCGCCACCGCTGAGGGTGCCCGCAAGCTGGTCCTTGCGCTCTTTCAGGCGTGGAAAAATGCCAAATACCTTCTCAATATCAAGCGCAATCTCAGCCTTGTCGTTGCGGATGTAAGCGCCCATCTGCAGATTTTCAAGAATCGTCATGCGGGTAAAAATACCCCGGCCTTCAGGCACCATGGCCAAACCCTGCCGAACCAGATCCCACGGGCCCTGGCCGCGAATGCTTTTGCCCAGGTACTCGATGTCGCCGTCGCTGATAGGCAAGGAGCCGGTGATGGCTTTCATGGTGGTGGTTTTTCCGGCACCATTGGAGCCAATCAACGACACCAGCTCGCCTTCACGCACCTCAAAGTCGATGCCCTTGACAGCCTGAATGCCACCGTAAGCGACTTTGAGACCCTTAACTTTTAGAAGTATTTCTGCCATATTCTGATTCCTTGCGGGAAAGACCGCAGCTACACATCGTGCGCCAGCGCTGTCCTCAACTGATTAATGAGACCCTGTGCCCAGATAGGCTTCAATCACTTTGTCGTTGCGCTGCACCTCAGCCGGGGTGCCCTCGGCAATCTGCTTGCCGTAGTCCAGCACGGTAACGCGGTCACACAGCCCCATCACCAGTTTCACATCATGCTCAATGAGCAAAATGGTGCGGTTGTCGTTGCGAATTTTGTCGATGAGTTCGCGTAACAACACTTTTTCAGTGCTGTTCATGCCTGCAGCGGGCTCATCGAGCGCGATCAGTTGCGGGTCGGTGGCCAGGGCCCGGGCGATTTCCAGGCGTCGCTGGTCACCGTAGCTCAAGGTGCGTGCTTTGAAATCAGCCAAATTCCCAATGCCCACGTAGTCCAGCAACTCATGGGCACGCTGCGCAATGGCGGCCTCTTCGGCCTTGAAACCGGCCGTGCGAAATACTGCGCCAAGCAAACCGGAGTGCGTGCGCACATGGCGCCCAACCATCACGTTTTCAAGCGCCGTCATTTCAGCAAACAGGCGAATATTCTGAAACGTGCGGGCAATCCCGGCCTTGGCCACCAAGTGCACGGCGTTAGGCTCATAAGGCTTGCCAGCCAGCTCAAAGGTGCCGGTATCAGGCGTGTACAAGCCAGTCAGCACATTGAAAAACGTGGTTTTACCCGCGCCATTGGGGCCAATCAGCCCATACACCTGGCCGCGCCTGATCTGGATGCCCACATCGCTCAAAGCCTGCAGGCCGCCAAAGCGCTTGGAAACGCCGGCCACGTTGAGAACTGTATCTGTCATGCTATTTGGTTCCTATGCGTCGGGAAAGGCCCGGATGACAACATCCGGGCGATCCTTGTCCAATTCAGGACGTTGTACTTTGCAAAGATTTGCCGTGGTCGGGTGCCGGCCACAAACCCCGCGGGCGCAGCAGCATGATGCCAATCATGGCCAGCGCAATCAGCAACTGGCGCAGAATGGCCGAATCAAGCCGTCCGCCGGTCATCTCCTGCAGCGGCCCGGCAACATAGCGCAGCACCTCGGGCAGGGCCGACAGGGCTACAGCACCCAGAATGACACCCGGCAAATGCCCGATGCCGCCCAACACCACCATCGCCACAATCATCACCGACTCCATCAGGCTGAAAGACTCCGGCGAAATGAAGCCCTGAAACGATGCAAACATGGCACCCGACACCCCGCCAAACGTAGCACCCATGCCAAAGGCCAGTAACTTCAGATTACGGGTATTGATGCCCATGGCCTTGGCGGCGATCTCGTCTTCGCGAATCGCCATCCAGGCGCGCCCTACGCGCGACAGCTGCAGCCGGTGCGAGATGATCACGCTGAACACCACCAAAAACAAAAACAGGTAGTAGTACAAGGTGACAGAAGCCACCTCAAACCCGAACACATCCATCCTCTTGCCAAAATTTACGCCCAACAGTGACAGCGAATCAATCTCGCCCATGCCCTTGGGGCCATTGGTGATGTTGACCGGGTGATCCAGATTGTTCAGAAACACGCGAATGATTTCACCAAAACCCAGCGTCACGATGGCCAGATAGTCACCGCGCAAGCGCAGCGTAGGCGCGCCCAGCAGCACACCAAACAGTCCGGCCAGACCCGCTGCCGCCGGAATTACCAGCCAGATCGGGGCATGTACGCCATTGGGAAACATGGCGGCAAAGGCCGGAAAAGTTTCCGTCAAATGGGGCGATGCCAGCAGCGCATACATGTAGGCACCAATAGCAAAAAACGCCACATAGCCCAAGTCCAACAGGCCTGCATAGCCCACCACGATATTCAAACCGAGCGCCAGCAACACATACAGCAGCGCCATGTCGGCAATGCGCACCCAGGCGTTGCCAAAACTTTGCAGCAGCAGGGGGGCCACCAGCAAGCCTACAGCGGCAAGCAAAAAAACGATGATTTGTTTTTGTTTCATACACATCTCTTAATCAGTTGAGGACAGAGCAGATTTCACTGCGTGTAAATACTGGTCTGTACCACACGGCTGTAGGTTTCACGCTCGATCCGCCACCCGCTCACCCAGCAGGCCCGAGGGTCGCAGTGTCAGCACGATGATCAGCACAATGAAGGCAAAAATATCCGAATAATGGCTGCCCAGCACGCCACCGGTAATGGCCCCGATGTACCCGGCACCCAGCGACTCGATCAGCCCCAGCAACACACCGCCCACCACCGCACCGGCCAGGTTGCCAATGCCACCAAACACAGCCGCAGTAAAAGCCTTCAGACCCGGCAAAAAGCCCATGGTGTGCTGAACCGTGCCGTAATTGGCTGCCCACATCACGCCGGCAATGGCCGCCAGCACGGCACCAATGATGAAAGTTGCCGAAATCACCAGATCGGGCTTGACCCCCATCAGCGCCGCCACCCGCGGGTTTTCTGCGGTAGCCCGCATGGCACGCCCCAGCCGGGTGTAGTTGACCAGCCAGGTCAACACCGCCAGCGACATCACGGTCACACCCAGAATCAGAATCTGCGTCACCGAAATCACGGCACCGCCAATTTCAAAGGGCGTACCTGGCAACAGATTGGGATAGGGCTTGTAATTGGGTTTCCAGATGATCATGGCCAGCGTCTGCAGCAGCAGCGACATGCCGATGGCGGTAATCAAAGGGGCCAGCCGGGGGCTGTTTCGCAGCGGCCGATAAGCCAGCTTTTCAATGGAAAAATTCAGCGCAGCAGCAACAATGCAGGCAATCACCACCGCAATCAACAAGATCAGCCAGCCTGGTGTGCCCGGCATGGCACTTTGCATCATCCCGATGATCGACCAGCTGGTCAGTGCCCCCACCATCAGCACCTCGCCGTGGGCAAAGTTGATCAGGCCGATGATGCCGTACACCATGGTGTAGCCCAACGCCACCAAGGCATACATGCTGCCCAACACCAGACCATTGATGATCTGCTGTATCAAGGTTTCCATAAATTCTTCTCCGATTTTTGACCGATACGTCTTGCCAACTGATCTGTTGGCCCACGATGCAACCTTATGGGCTTTGTCGGGTGACTGCTAACAAATTCCTAGCAATAAGCCTGCCAACGTCAAGCCCATGCCATCAAGTGGGCGCAATTGTAGCGAGGGGGTTACAGCGCAAAGAAAGGGACGCAGCCGGGTTTACCCTTGTGCCCGAACTTCATCAGCAATGCTTAACCGTCATCAGCGCTGCTGTTCATTGCGTTGCCTCAAGCTGCGCAGTTTGTCGGCTATTTTGATCTCCAGGCCGCGCTCCACCGGCTGGTAAAAACCCGGCTCTGCCATGCCACTTGGCAAATAGCGCTCACCGGCGGCAAAGCCATCGGCCTCGTCATGGGCGTAGCGGTAGTCTTTGCCATAGTCCAGCTGTTTCATCAGTTTGGTCGGCGCATTGCGCAGGTGCATCGGCACCGGGCGCGTGCCATCTTTTTTGACAAAGGCTTTGGCCGCGTTGAAAGCCTTGTAGACCGCGTTGGACTTGGCTGCCACCGCCAGATACACCACGCACTCGGCCAGCGCCAGCTCGCCTTCAGGCGTGCCCAAACGCTCATAGACCTCATTGGCATCAAGCGCCATGCGCAATGCGCGCGGGTCGGCCAGGCCAATGTCTTCACTGGCCATGCGGATCAGGCGGCGGGCGAGATAACGCGGGTCAGCACCACCGTCGAGCATGCGAACGAACCAATACAGTGCGGCATCGGGGTCGCTGCCGCGCACGCTTTTGTGCAGGGCCGAAATGGTGTCATAAAACTGTTCGCCGCCCTTGTCGTAGCGGCGCATGCGCTCCCCCAGCACCTTGAGCAGCCAGTCGTCGGTGATCTCGCTGCGCTGCTCCTGAGCGGCGGCCACCGCCAGCGTCTCCAGCGTGTTGAGCAAGCGTCGGGCATCGCCGTCGGCATAGGCGACCAATCTGTCGATTGCTACTATTTCTATAGCTGGCACCGCACGCTCTGCCTGGGCTGAAGCCACTATTTGCTGTAAATCATCGGGCGTTAGCGGATTCAGGACATACACCGCTGCGCGTGACAGCAAGGCTGAATTGACCTCAAACGACGGGTTTTCCGTGGTGGCCCCGATAAAGGTCAGCAAGCCGCTTTCCACATGCGGCAAAAACGCATCTTGCTGGCTTTTGTTGAAGCGGTGCACCTCGTCTACAAACACCAGAGTCCGCCGCCCCTGCGCTTGTGCCAACTGGGCTTTTTCAACCGCCTCGCGAATGTCTTTGACCCCGCCCAGCACCGCGCTGATGGTGATGAACTGGGCATCAAACGCATCGGCCATCAGCCGCGCAATGGTGGTTTTGCCGGTGCCCGGCGGCCCCCAGAGGATACAACTGTGCGGCTGGCCCGATTCAAACGCCAGTCGCAGCGCCATGCCCTCGCCCAGCAAATGCTGCTGGCCAATGACTGCGCCCAGTGCTTTTGGGCGCAAGCGCTCGGCCAGAGGTGGGAGCGTGGATGGCAAGGCGGTCATGGGCAACATTGTGGCCTAGCGAGCCCAAGCCTGCCAGCGGACAATTCAGGGCGGATTGCACAAGAAATTTCGGACAATCAAGCCATATAGCCCGTGCGCAGTGCCTGCGCCCATTTGGGGCGACCGCGTTGCACGGCCAACTTAGCCATTGGCTCAAAGTCGTATGCCACTGACATCAGCGCCACGGACCAGCCTGAACAGGTTTTTTCGACGATCGCATAACGCGCATCGGGTGAACCCGTTTCCACGACATGATTGAAATCGTCATAGGCAGGCAGCCCAACGCTACCGGGATTGACGATCAACTGACCCCTGCTTGCGCGAACGCTGCGTGGCATATGGGTGTGGCCGCAGGCCACCAAGGCGGCCAACTCACTGCCCAGACGCGCATCCACCTCCAAAGGCCGTGCTGCGCGTAAGGTGTCGTTTTCTACAGTCTCCAAAAAATAGATCAGATCGCTGGTGGGTGTGCCGTGGCACAAAAACACCCCGGATGACAGACGCGCCGTTGCAGGACATGCCGCCAGCCACGCCAGCTCCAAATCAGAGAGCTGCAAACGGGCACACGAATCAGACAGGCCCATGCGCTCAGGTCGGTCAGTGAGCAGCTGGCGCTCATGGTTTCCAGCCAGACTTAGCCAACCTTCTGCCATCAAAAATTGGGCCGTTTCCAAAGCCAGCAACGGGCCGGAGAGACTGTCGCCCAGGTTAACAACTTGTTCGACAGCATGGTGTCGGATGTCCGACGCAACGGCTTCAAGCGCTGGAAGATTTCCGTGAATGTCACTGATGATGGCGATACGCATGATGGATGTGTTTGTAACCCCGAAAACAAGGGCCTCACGGCACGACGGGCATGCCACAACAACGCGGTCGGCGTTGATTTACTGCCGCAGCACATCCGCCCCAGCTGGCGGCTTGAAGTCAAAGGTGGCGGCTGACACAGCCGGGTTGGTCTGAAAGTGGCTGAAGGTCAACACCGACCGCTGGCCAAAGCTGTCCACTATTTCCAGCACCTCCAGGAGCGCAGCCTCCAGTGTTTTGGCATCCGCGGTACCCCTGAACCCAACCCGCACCGACTGCAACTGGCCGTCTTTGGACTTTGGCGTAGCCTGCATCCATTGCAGCCCGTCCTTGTCGGGCGCATCAGCCAGCGCAAAGTCAGCCTGCAACGCCCGTAAATCAGGCGCGGCGGCAATCAGCGCAGCCGGTGTGCTGCCCAACACTGCCGCCTGCTTGCGCGCTGTGACCTGGTTCAAATCCTGGTCATACAGCCACAGCGTCTGCCCATCGGCCACGATGGTCTGGGCAAAGGGCTTGGTGTAATTGAAGCGAAAACGATTAGGCCGGGCAAATTCAAAGGTGCCACTGGACGTTTTAACCCGCGGGGCTTGCCCTTCTCTGGCGGGCGATGTCACCACCTGGGTAAAGTCGGCTTTGCCCGACTTGACGGTTTTCACAAAGTCTTCAAGGCTTTTTAGGCCTGTAGCCCCCGTATTCATTGCGTAGCACGCTATTAATAAAATAGCAACCAATTGTTTCTTCATGTGTCCATTCAAGGTTCGTTGCGGGCTGGCACCAAAATTTCACGCTGACCACTGGTGCTCATGGCACTCACCAGGCCGGCGTTTTCCATGTCTTCCACCAGGCGCGCGGCGCGGTTGTAGCCAATTTTCAAATGACGCTGCACCAAAGAGATGCTGGCCTTGCGGTTCTTCAGCACCACTTCCACCGCCTGGTCATACAGCGGGTCTTTTTCACCACCACCGTCGATCGATCCAGCGCCATCTTCACCGTCAACCGTACCACCTTCCAAAATACCCTCAATGTAATTGGGCGCGCCCTGGCTTTTTAGGTAGCTGACCACGCGGTGCACTTCTTCGTCGCTGACAAAGGCCCCGTGCACGCGGATCGGCAGCCCGGTGCCGCTGGGCATGTAGAGCATGTCGCCCATGCCCAGCAAGGCCTCGGCACCCATCTGATCCAGAATGGTGCGGCTGTCGATCTTGCTGCTGACCTGGAATGCGATGCGGGTCGGAATATTGGCCTTGATCAGGCCGGTGATGACATCCACGCTGGGGCGCTGGGTGGCCAAAATCAGGTGAATACCGGCGGCGCGGGCTTTTTGGGCCAGCCGCGCAATCAGTTCTTCAATTTTTTTGCCGACCACCATCATCAAATCGGCCAGCTCGTCAATCACCACCACAATGTGCGGCAGGCGGTCGATGGGCTCCGGGCTTTCAGGCGTGAGGCTGAAGGGGTTGTAAATGAACTCGCCGCGGGCCTTGGCCTCATCCCATTTGGTGTTGAAACCGGCCAGGTTGCGCACCCCCATCTTGCTCATGAGTTTGTAGCGGCGCTCCATCTCAGCCACGCACCAAGTCAAACCATTAGCCGCTTGGCGCATGTCGGTGACCACCGGGCACAGCAGGTGTGGAATGCCCTCGTACACCGACATTTCCAGCATTTTGGGGTCGATCATCAGCAGCCGCACATCATGCGCTTCAGCCTTGTAGAGCAGACTCAAAATCATGGCATTGATGCCCACCGATTTGCCCGAGCCTGTGGTGCCAGCCACCAGCACATGCGGCATTTTGGCCAGGTCAGCCAGTATCGGGTTGCCAATGATGTCCTTGCCCAAACCGACAGTCAGCAGCGATTTGGCATCGTTGTAGATTTGCGAGCCCAAAATCTCTGACAGCTTGATGGTTTGCCGCTTGGCGTTGGGCAACTCCAGCGCCATGTAGTTCTTGCCGGGAATGGTTTCCACCACCCGGATTGACACCAGGCTCAATGAGCGCGCCAGGTCTTTGGCCAGGCCGACAATTTGCGAGCCTTTGACCCCCGTGGCCGGCTCAATTTCATAGCGCGTGATGACCGGCCCAGGCTGCGCCAGCACCACCGTCACTTCAACGCCAAAGTCACGCAGTTTTTTCTCGATCATGCGGCTGGTCATCTCCAGCGTCTCGGGGGCAACGGTTTCCTGACGCAGCAAGGCAGCGTCGAGCAAGTCAACCTGAGGCAGCTTGCTGTCCATGATGTCCTTGAACAGTGGCTTTTGCCGCTCTTTGGCGACCCGATCGCTTTTGGGCACTGCCATCGCCACGGGCTCAATCAGCACCGGCTTGGGGTGACTTACTGCCATGTCCTGGCGCTCTTCCACCAGCACATCGGCACGCGCTTGGGCGGCCTGCTGTCCAAAGGCCAGGTCCTGCGCAACCTCGCGCTGTTCACGGCGGGTCTCCAGCCTGGCATACAGCCAGCCACCCAGCCGTTCAGCCACTTGCCCCCATGAAAACCGGAATACCAGTGCGCTGCCCAGCACGCCCACCCCAATAGCCAGCAAGCCAGCACCCGTAAAACCCAGCCAATGCACACTCAACGGCCCCAGCAAATGACCTAAAACACCACCGCTTTGGCCCGGCAAACGCGCCTCCAGGCTGTAAAAACGGGTCCATTCCAATGTGGCGCTGGCGCATACCAGAAGCAGCAACCCCAGCCAGAATGCCCCCCGGCTGGCAACCAGTCGCGCCACCGCTGAAGTCAATGTTGCGCCACTGACGGGCCTGTCCTCGGGCCCACGCAGCCGGCGGGCCAGCGCCGAAAGCCAAACCCGCACCCCGGCTGCCACACACCACCAAACCGAATAGCCCAGCAAAAAGTAACTGCCGTCAGCCAGCCACGCACCCAGGGGCCCCGCCCGGTTGCGCGTGGCAGCCCCGGTGCCCGAGGTTGACCACGCCATGTCCTGCAACGAAAAACTGGCCAGCGAAACCAGCCACAGCACCAATGCCAGAAAACCGGCCACCAACAATAGCTCGTCGGCAAACCGGCTCCAGCCAGAGCGCGCGCTCAGACTGCTGTCAGAGCGGGAAGAATTCAGGGTGTTGAGAGAATAGGCCATGAGTCAATACGTAAATTCAACTAGCGCAGCGCACTGCGCCGTTCGGTCAAAAAGACAGATCCGTCTTCCTGCGTCTTGACAAAGCCCTGCTCTTCAAAATCACGCATGACACGGCTGACCATTTCACGCGAGGCACCCACCATTTTTGCAATATCCTGGCGAGTGATTTTTTTGCGAATGACCAGTTGTTGCTCACCGGCGGACTCGGAGGCATTAACCAGCACGCGGGCCACCCTTCCATAGACATCCAGCAGGGCCAGTGAGCCAATTTTCTCATCAGCCTTGCGCAGCCGGTGCGCAAGGTCCTTGATGACCGCTTTGGCAATGGCATGGTTTTCGGCCAGACAGCGGTCAAAGTCGGCATGTCCCAGCACCAACAAGTCCATTGGCACCTGCGCCAAGACATTCGCCGAATGGCTCTTGCCGTCAATCAGGCTCATCTCGCCCACATGGTCACCCGGCCCCAGCACCGCCAGAATCACCTCTTTGCCGCGTCGATCCGTGATCACAACCCTGGCAGTTCCCGACAGGATGACAAACAGCGTATGGCTTCTTTTGCCTTGTTCGACGATCAACTCACCACGCTTGACGCGCCGCTTGGTCACCGCCCCGGCCAATTGGCTGACCTGCGCATCAGTGAGCGTCGAAAAAATCGGCACCCGGCGCAACAAATCCAGATTGGTCAACATCGACATCGCATAATCCTTGTTTCAGTAACCCACACCCTAGCTCGGGTCTCAGCAGTTCAGCATGCCCAACCCTGAACTGTACACGGCACGCTCCATTGATTGAAAAGGCAGAAGATGACAACGACTCGACACAGCAAAGTTTTGATTTTGGGCTCTGGCCCAGCCGGCTACACCGCCGCCATCTACGCAGCCCGCGCCAACCTCAACCCACTGCTGATCACCGGCATGGCGCAAGGCGGTCAGCTCATGACCACCACCGAGGTGGACAACTGGCCTGCTGACGTTGACGGCGTGCAGGGCCCCGACCTGATGCAGCGCTTTCTGGCGCATGCCGAGCGGTTCAAGACCGACATCGTTTTTGACCACATCAACCAGGTCGATTTCTCCAAACGCCCCTTTACCCTGACTGGCGACAGCGCCAGTTACACCTGCGACGCGCTGATTCTGGCTACCGGTGCCTCGGCCAAGTACCTGGGGTTGCCGTCTGAAGAAGCCTTCATGGGCCGCGGCGTGTCGGGCTGCGCCACCTGCGATGGCTTTTTCTACCGCGACGACACCGTTTGTGTGGTCGGCGGCGGCAACACAGCGGTAGAAGAAGCCCTGTACCTGTCCAACATTGCCAAAAAGGTGTACCTGATTCACCGCCGCGACAAATTTCGCGCCGAACCAATCATGATCGACAAGCTGATGGAAAAGGCCGCCAGCGGCAAGATTGAGCTCAAGACCTTCAGCACGCTTGATGAAGTGCTGGGCGATGCCAGCGGTGTCACCGGCGTGCGCATCAAGAACGTCACCAGCGGCGCTACTAAAGACATCGCGCTGAAAGGCTGCTTTATCGCTATCGGTCACGCCCCCAACACCGAAATTTTCAGCGGTCAGCTTGACATGGAAGGCGGCTATATCGTCACGCACGGCGGACAAAAAGGCTTTGCCACGCAAACCAGCGTGCCCGGCATTTTTGCTGCCGGCGATGTGCAAGACCACATCTACCGCCAAGCCATCACCAGCGCCGGCACCGGTTGCATGGCGGCACTCGATGCCCAGCGGTTTCTGGAGCAGGAATAAGTCCTACCCCAACTAAACTGAAATTTTGCGGGACAGACCAAGAGTTATACGAAGTGAATCAGTCAAGGGTGCGATTCAAACTGATATGACATCCTGAAGGAATCAAGGTCTTACGTCAAACCCGGCGCAGCGCATCAAACCCGGCCCGGCGATTGGGCCATGCGCATGCCCAATCACCGTGTCTAACGCCTTCTGGGTCACAATTTCTGTATTGAACGAGTCACACCAATGCGCGCCACATCCAACTCAGGCAACTTTTGAGTTCCCCCTGCCAGCGTACCTCATCACTCACAGAATCAGTCGGGTGATGCGCTTTGCGACAGGATCAAGGAGGAGACCGCGCAGCGGGCGGGGGCCACGCAGCAACGCGTATCGCCCGGCTGATTCAGCAACCACCGTGTTGTCTGCCTTGACCCATCAGACGCACCTGCGTGCGTTGGGTAAGAATCATTCATCTGAAGCTCACATCGCTATGAATCGCACCCATCAGTCAACTCGTGTTCTGTCCTCAACCAATCAAAGACTATAATCTTGGGCTTTGCTGCATTCGCCCGTGAGGGCTCGTGACAGCAATCGGGTTACCGCCACCCTTTTTCTTGGCGAGGTGAGGCTCTGACAGCAGTTGGAGCCGTTTAAAGTATCGGAGTGTCCACATGGCACGCGTATGTGAAGTCACGGGCAAAGGCCCGATGGTTGGGAACAAAGTTTCCCACGCCAACAACAGAACCAAACGCAGGTTCCTGCCGAACCTGCAATACCGCCGTTTCT
>JBBQLQ010000085.1:0-15104 GCA_038328055.1 Burkholderiales bacterium | reverse complement strand
ATTGACGATATTGGTCACCGTTTCGTTGACACCGGCCACCAGCTTGTTCCAGCCACCCACAAACATGTCGGCATTGGCGCGTTTGTCGAGTTCTCCGTCGGCCGCACCCCTGATGATGATGTCGGTCTGCGCCAGCAGGTCACTCATCATCTTGACAACATTGTTCAAATTAGTCTTGATGACGTTGTACTGGCCCTTGTACTCCGTGGTAATGGTTGGTGGAATGACACCCTTGGAGACCTTGTCCACATAGTCGGCCGTCACCATCAATGGATTGACGATGTTGGTGATGGCTTCATTGACACCCGCCACCAGCTTGTTCCAGCCGCCCACAAACATGGCAGCATCGGCGCGCTTGTCAAGCTGACCATCAGCCGCGCCCTTGATGATGATGTCGGTCTGCGCCAGCAGGTCGCTCATCATCTTGACCATGTTGTTCAAGTTGCCCTTGATGACGTTGTACTGCCCCTTGTACTCTGCAGTAATTACTGGCGGAATCACACCCTTGGAAATCTTGTCAACGTAATCAGCGGTGACATTGAGCGGGTTGACGATATTGGTGACGGTCTCATTGACACCTAACACCAGCTTGTTCCAGCCACCCACAAACAAGGTGGCATCAGCGCGTTTTTCAAGTTCGCCATTGGCAGCGCCCTGGATGATGATGTCGGTCTGCGCCAGCAGGTCGCTCATCATCTTGACTACCGCGTTCAGGTTGCCCTTGATGATGTTGTACTGACCCTTGTAGTCGGTGGTGATGATTGGCGGTATCACGCCCTTGGAGATGTCGTCCACATACTTGGCGGTGACGTTCAGCGGGTTGACGATGTTGGTCACGGTCTCGTTCACGCCCACCACCAGCTTGTTCCAGCCGCCGACAAACAGCGCGGCATTGGCACGTTTTTCGAGTTCGCCGTTGGCTGCGCCCTGGATGATGATGTCGGTCTGCGCCAGCAGGTCGCTCATCATCTTGACTACCGCGTTCAGGTTGCCCTTGATGATGTTGAAGTCGCCGTTGTAGTTGTCGGTGATGATCGGCGGGATCACGCCTTTGGATATGTCATCCACATACCTCGCTGTCACATTCAGCGGGCCAATCACGGCATCCAGCGTGTGGTTGACACCGGCGACAATTTTCTGGAAATCGCCCTGGTGTTTGGATGCATCGGCACGGGTTTCGAGTTTGCCCTCCACAGCGGCTTTCGAGAGCATGACAGCATCGGCAATCATGGCTTGCACGGCGGCTTGCATGGAGCCTACCGAGCCGGCCAGCATGCCAATTTCGTCTTGACTGTCGATGTCAAGCTTGAAGTTGAAATCCCCCTGTGCCATCTTGTTGGCACCCACCACCATTTTTTTGGTGGGGATGGTGATGGAGCGCGAGACCCACAAGCCCAGCAAGACCGCCAACACAAGGGCCGTTACCGATCCCCACACGATGATGCCCTGACTCATTGCGCGTGTGCTGTCGGCTGTGGCAGCGCGGACGACCAAGAGGTCCTGTTCGGCCTTGTCGAACTCGGCTTGAAGAGCTCGGAAGCCGTCCATGGCTGCCTTGTCCTTGCCTTTGCTGAACCCGGCCACAAAATCGGGCAAAGTCTTTTGACCCGCGATTACTTCGCGCCTGAAACTGATCATCGAATTGACAACCGCGACGAACTCACCCTCTTTGGCTTTCATGTCCTCCAGCCGCTTTTGCTGGGTGGGGTTGTCAGCGGTCAGTTGCTTGGCGTTCAACCAAGCGGTGTCAAACGATTTGAGCCCCAGGTCCCAGGGCTCAAGAAAATTGTCCGTACCGGCAACAAAAAAGCCGCGCGCACCGGTCTCCATGTTGATCATGCTCCGGAGCATGGCGTCGGCAGTGCCAAGCACGTTGAAGGTGTGGGTGGTCAGCCGATCGGCTTCCGCCAGCTTAGCGTTGTTGGTAAACGTGATGGCCGAGATGATAGAGAAAACAACAATGACACAGCCAAAGACTGCGGCCAGCCTGACACCTATCTTCATATTGGCAAACATGTTCATACTCCTTTAATTAAAAAAATCTGAAAAATGAACCCACCGACTCACGCCATCGCCGCATGTCCTTGCGGCACTTGCCCACCTTTGGCCATCGCCTGGCGCACCAGCTGTGGCACATCCAGAATCAAGGCCACATCACCGCTGCCCAAAATCGTTGAGCCGCTGATGCACTTGCTTTGCGCAAACATTGGCCCCAGCGGTTTGATGACGGTCTGGAACTCACCCAGCAAGGTGTCCACTACCAGTCCGGCTTTTTGACCGGCGTGTTTGAGCACCACAATGTTTTCGCCCTTGGCCGACTGGCCCGGCACCGAGAACAGCTCGCGAATGCGGATAAACGGCAGCACCTGTCCGCGCAGATTGGTGTAGTCGTGCCCCGGCTCGGCTGAGAAGGCAATACATTCCTCGATCATGTCCAGCGGAATGGCGTACACCGCCTTGTCTACCCCCACCAAAAAGCCGTCAATGATGGCCAGTGTGAGCGGCAGGCGCACCGTGACGGTGGTGCCCACACCCTCTTCGCTGGAGAGGCCCACCGTGCCGCGTAGCGCGGTGATGTTGCGCTTGACCACGTCCAGCCCAACACCGCGCCCCGACAGGTTGGTGACTTTTTCTGCCGTTGAAAACCCTGGCTCAAAAATCAGCGCATAAACCTCGCTGTCACTCATGTGGTGACCGGCATCAACTAGACCCCTCTCAATGGCCTTGGCCAAAATCTTGTCGCGCTTCAAGCCGCCACCGTCGTCCTGCACGGTGATGACAATCGCGCCAGAGTCATGGAAGGCATTGAGTTTGAGCGTGCCCTGCACCGGCTTGCCGCGTGCGGCCCGCACTTCAGCGGGCTCAATGCCGTGGTCCATGCTGTTGCGCACCAGGTGCATCAGCGGGTCGCCAATCTTTTCGATCACGGTTTTGTCCAGCTCGGTCTCTTCACCGTCAATGACCAGGCCAATGTCTTTGCCCAGCTCGCGCGACACGTCATGCACCACGCGCTGGAAGCGGCTGAAGGTGGCGCCAATCTTGACCATGCGCAGTTGCAGCGCGCTGTCGCGCACATCTTCTACCAGCGTAGCGAGTTTGGAGGTGGCCTCGGTCAGCTCCACCACCCGGGCGCGGTGGGCAATCATGTTCACACTGGCCCCGGCAATGATGAGCTCGCCCACCAGGTTGATGAGTTGGTCGAGCTTGTCGGCATCCACGCGGATCGACTTGCTCTCGGCAGCGCCGGTTTCGCGGACCTGTTTTTGTTTGCTCAAAGCTGCTTCCACCACTTCGGGCTGGACTGAGCCCTGCTCGACCAGAATCGTGCCGATGGGTTTGGCCGGCGTGTCCGCCTGGGAATTGAGCGCCATGTCCAGCTCTTGGGCGCTCAATGTGCCGCATTGCACCAGCATGTCGCCCAAGCGGGCGGCGTCGCCTTGTTGCAGGTTGATCAGGTTGATGTATTCCGAGATCAGGCTGTGGGGGGGCAAGATCACCAGGCGGGAGTCATCGCGCACAAATTCAAATACTTTTTCGATCTCGGCTTTGCCCACCGCTGTTTGAAAAGCCATTTCAAAGCCCAGGTAACACAGCTCGGGGTCCATCTGCTCGGCACCTGGCAGGGCATCGGTCACGGTGGCCATGCCGGTAATGTCGCCCATGGTGCCCAGGTAGCGGATGAAAGACAGCGGGTCCATGCCGTTGCGCAGCACGTCCGGGCCAAAGCGCACCGAGATGTGCCAGTGGTCGGCATTGGCACTGTCGGCGTTGATGCGTTGTACCTGTTGATCATCATTTTTGGCTATAGCGCCTGTTGTGCTTGCCTGAGTAGCTTCTTTTTTAGGAGCATCCAGATACCCGCGCAGTTGCGCTATGAGGGGCTCGCCGGGGGCCAGCAGGTCAGCGCCACCCTTCATATCGCCACCCGCCACGCCGTTGACCAGGTTGCCCATGTGGTCGCAGCAGGCCAGCAGCAGCACCACCAGTTTGTCATCGAGCGCGACTTTGCCGCCACGCACCTTGTCTAGCACGCTTTCCACCACATGGGTGAAGGCCACGATGTGGTCCAGGCTGAACAGGCCCGACGAGCCTTTGATGGTGTGGGCCGCGCGAAAGATCGCGTTGACCAACTCGTCTTTTTCTTGTGCGCCTGCCAGGCCCAGCAAGGCGGTTTCCATGTCTTCGAGCAGTTCACGGCATTCATCAATGAACGTCTCCAGTGCGTCATCCAGATCCATGTCAGCTCCTTGGGGTTGCGGCTTTGGTGCGGGAGTCCATCACCAGATGGTCGCCAAAATAGGCCGCCACGTTGAGCAGCTCAAACACTTCGAGCACGGCCGGGCTGTGGCCGGTCAGGCGCAGGTCGCGCTGCTCGGCCAGCGCTGTTTTCTTGGCCAGCATCAAGAGCTGCACGCCAGCGGTGTCGATCTCGGTGACACCCGACAGGTCGATGTCGGTCAGGGGTGGCACGGGCAGCAACTCGGGCTTGAGCTCCATGGCCCGAAAGATGGTCAGCTCGCCTTCAATGCGCAGAATGTTGGTGTCTTTCATGGCAGGCACAGCCGTTGCACGGCGTTCACAAGTTGTTCGGGTTGAAAAGGCTTGACCACCCAGGCGCGGGCACCAGCGGCCTGGCCTTCGCGCTTTTTCTCTTCGGCCGACTCGGTGGTCAGCATGATGACCGGGGTGAACTTGTAGGCCGGCATTTGTTTGACGGCTTTCAGGAATGCAATGCCATCCATCACCGGCATGTTGACATCGCTGATGATCATGTGCACCTTCTGGCCGGTAAGTTTGCTCAATGCGTCTTTGCCGTCACAGCCTTCGATCACATCGTAGCCAGCGCCTTTGAGGGCAATACCGACCACCCGTCGCATCGAGGCGGAGTCGTCAACAATCATGATGGTCTTGGCCATGGCTAATTTCCTCTAGAAAAAACTGATGTCGGTGCTGCTTTTTTGCGCGACCTTGCCGCCTTCATGGATGACATGCTGGTCTGCCATGACGTAGGTCTTTTTAAGTTCGACCAACATCTCTTGGGAGTCCATGGGTGTCAACACACGGGTCTGCACGTAGCTGTCCAGGTGCTCTTGCATCACCTCAGGCAGGCGGTCGATGTTTTTATTGACCTGGGTCATGATCTGACTGACCCGGTCCTGAAACTGCAGCTGCACCAGCGCCTGGTTGATTTCAGTCTGAATGCTCGTGCTCTCAACTTGCAGCAGGTTGCTGGAGCGCTGAAACGCCTCGGTCACGCTCCTGAAGTCGGCCAGCACCCGGTCAATGGTGGTGTGAACAGACTCCAGCGAGCTGTCTTCTGCAGCCACTGATTCGCGCACCACGGTGCAGGTGTCGACAATGGCGGCGCTGATGATCTTGACCTTTTCGGCGATCTTGCGGCCGGTTTCGCCCGACTGGTTGGAGAGCATGCGGAACTCTTTGGCCACCACCGCAAATCCACGACCGAGATCACCGGCTCGGGCGGCTTCAATGGCGGCATTGAGCGCCAGCAGGTTGGTTTGCTGGGCAATGCGGGCCACGTCAAAAGCCATGTCCTGCAACTCTACGACAAAGCGGTCCAGCCCCTGCACTTTGGCCAACATGCCGTCCATGTTTTTCATGGCGGCTTGCTGCACTGCAATCAGGGCACCCAGGTCCTCCTCGCTTTTGGCAAAAATCGTCACCACGTCGCTGCCACCGCCCTCAAGGGTGGCGGTTTCCTGGGTGGCGGTGCGCAAGGCCACGTCAAGCTTGTCAACAATGCCGCCAAAGCGGTCTGACAGCGCATTGATGGCACTTTCCATCTGCTCGCGGGATGACTCAATGTGGTTCTTCCAGACCGGTACCACCTGCTCGCCAAACTCAACCTGACCTGCCAGGTACTGGTCAACTGCGAACTGCCAGGCCTGCTGGCGCGCCGTCAGCAGCCAGCCGACCACCCCACTGGCGGCCAACAAGACCAGCGCCAAGCCCGCCGAGACAAGGTTCAAGCCTCCGGCCAGCACAATCGCCAGCGCCGCGGCCAGCCCCAGCCCGGCCGAATACAGCATGGGCACGCGAACTTGATCTATGCGTCTCATAACGATGCCTCCTGCTGCGGCGTAGCCAATGCCGCAACAATGGGCAGCAGCTCGGCCACAAAATTGGTCTTGCCCACCAGCCCCAGGGCACCCAGCGTGGCAGCCGCAGTGCGGTATGACTCGTTGTCATGCAGGGACAAAAAAAGCACGCGCGGTGACTTGGGCCAGGCCTGCATGGTGCGAGCCACTTCCAGTCCGTTCATGCCGGGCATGACGATGTCAAGCAGCATCAGGTCAGGTTGCAAGCGCTTGGCCATGTCAAGGGCCTGGGTGCCGTTGTGGGCTTCGGCCACAACCTGTGTTTGCGGCAGCATGGCCAGAACTTTTTTGACGGAGGCCAAAAAAGTCAGGTTGTCATCCACCAGCATGATCTTGAGTGTCATGGCCGACCCCGCTCGAAGGAAGTTGTCAGATTGCATCGCATGGGATCAACTTTACGCACTCTGCGCGGCGTTGGGTATCAGGCTAACACCTGAATACAGCCGGGGAAACACCTTAGTGGGTGCTGGGCAAGCGGGGTTCTTCGAGGGCAAAGCTCACGCAAAAGCCAGTGCCCGGGCCTGCTCCCGTGCACGTTTCCAGCGTGCCACCCAGCTGGCGGGTCAGGTCTGCCACCAGTTGCAAGCCCAATGACTGCGCGCGCCGTGCCTCAAAGTCAACCGGCAGACCCACGCCGGTGTCGCGCACGCTCACCTGCCAGTGGCCCGGCATGCTGGCTGGGTTCGACTGCACCGTCACTTCACCAGGGCGGCCATCCGCAAAGCCGTGTTTGAACGCGTTGGAGAGCAACTCATTGACCAGCAATCCGCAGGGCGTGGCCTGGACCAGCGCCACGCTGACCGGGTCTAAGTCCAACACCAGCCGCACGGCACCACTGGGCGCGCCCTGAGCCCGAAAGGCCTGGGTTGCCAACTGCCTGAGGTAAGCACTCAGGTCTACCGCAGCAAAACTGCCACCCCGGTACAGCGCCTCGTGCAGCAAGGCCATGGACTGGATGCGGCCCTGCATGTCTTGCAGCACCGCCCGGGTATCGGGCAAAGGGCTGCGCCCGGCTTCAAGGCGCAGCAAGCTGGTGATGACTTGCAGGTTGTTCTTGACGCGATGGTGTACCTCGTTGAGCAAGGCAACTTTTTCCCGCAACGATGTCTGCAATGCCAGATCAGATTGAATGCGCTGGGTAATGTCGTCTTTCATGGCCACGTAATGGGTGGCTTGGCCCTGAGCATCGAGCACCGGTGCAATCACGGCTTGCTCGATGTAGAGCTCGCCATTCTTCCTGCGGTTATGAAACTGGCCGCTCCACACCTTACCGGCCAGCAGGGTTTGCCACAAGTCTTGGTAGATTTCAGGCGCGGTCAGACCCGAATGCAAGATGCGGGGGTTTTTGCCACTGACTTCTTCCAGGCTGTACCCGGTGCCTTCGGTAAACCGGGGGTTGGCATATTCAATGTTGCCTTGCAGGTTGGTGATGACCACCGCCAGCGGCGCTTGTTCCACCGCGCGGGACAACTGGCGCAGTTTTTCATCGGCAGCGCGCCGCTCGGTAATGTCGGTAATAAAACCGTGCCACAAGATTGAGCCGTCATCCAGCCGCTCGGGCACCGCGTTACCAAACAGCCAGCGCACCGTGCCGTCATCAAACTTGACCCGATATTCACATTGCCAGGGCATCAGACTGCTGGCCGACTGCTCGACAGAGGCCGCCACCGCGTCCAAGTCGTCCGGATGAACGATTGAAAAAACGGCTATTGCATCGTCTTTCATCTGCTGCGGGCTGACACGGTAAATGTCGCGACTGGCTTCACTGGCGTAGGGAAAGCATGAGCTGCCATCTGGGCGCCGCAAAAACTGGTACAGCACGCCAGGCACCCGGTTGGCCAGTTTTTGCAAGCGCGCCAAGGCATCATCTGAGACCTGTCGGGCCGCTCCCAGCTCTTGCAGGGCTTGGGACAAGGTAGCGGTTTTTTCCTGCACCTTGCGGCGCAGCATCTGGTTCCACAGCACCAAGAGCGCGGCAAGAAGTAGTACCAGCAGAAAACCGGCAAGCAGGTAGAAGGCATCACCGTCCTTCACGCCCGCGGTGAAACCCTGTGCGGAGTCCGCCAGCCGCGCGCAAGGCTGGGACAAGTCAAAAACCCCATGGCGCGCTTCGGTCTTGAACATGGTGTCAATCACATCCGCGCGCCCTGCGCAGCCGCAAGGCAGCTGACAGCCAGCAGCAGACCGGCAAGATGAAGTAGTATGCTCATATATTAATAGCTTTCTACGCTTATTCTACAAGGGCTAGAGGCTTATTTTCCATAAATTATTGCAACTACTCAGCTACCGTCATTGCGAGCGTAGCGTGGCAATACATGCAGTCTGAATCAATGGATTGCCGCGTCGCTGGCGCTCCTCGCAATGACGAGTGTGTCGAATGGATTGCCGCGTCGCTGGCGCTCCTCGCAATGACGAGTTTTCCATAAATTATTGCAACTACTCAGCTACCGTCATTGCGAGCGTAGCGTGGCAATCCCTGCAGTCTGAATCAATGGATTGCCGCGTCGCTGGTGCTCCTCGCAATGACGCGTTTTCCATAAATTATTGCAACTATTCAGCTACCGTCATTGCGAGCGTAGCGTGGCAATCCATGCAGTCTGAACCAATGGATTGCCGCGTCGCTGGCGCTCCTCGCAATGACGAGTGTGTCGAATGGATTGCCGCGTCGCTGGCGCTCCTCGCAATGACGCGTTTTCCATAAATTCTTGCAACTACTCAGCTACCGTCATTGCGAGCATAGCGTGGCAATCCATGCAGTCTGAATCAATGGATTGCCGCGTCGCTGGCGCTCCTCGCAATGACGAGTGTGTCGCGGCGATGGTGCTGTTGAGGACAAGCGCGTCGAGCACCACCCTGCGCTGTTTCAAAGCGAAACCAGCCCGGCGCGCATGGCGTAGCGCACCAGACCGGCCACTTCATGGATGTCGAGCAGTTTCATGAGCTGGCTGCGGTGGGTCTCCACGGTTTTGACTGCCAGGTCCAGCCGGCGGGCAATTTCTTTTGTGCTGTGGCCCTCTGCAATGAGCTGCAAGACCTCGCGCTGGCGTGGCGACAGGGCCTCGCCGGGATGGTCTTCCCCGCGCAGGCGCTGCACGTAGTCGTTCACCACGCCCTTGGACACGGCCGGGCTGAGGTAGGTTTCACCGCGCATCACGGCGGCCAGCGCCAGTTCTAGCTCCAGGGGTGCGGCATCCTTGAGCAGATAGGCCACGGCACCGTGG
The DNA here is from genome assembly GCA_038328055.1 of Burkholderiales bacterium. Classification (GTDB taxonomy): domain Bacteria; phylum Pseudomonadota; class Gammaproteobacteria; order Burkholderiales; family Burkholderiaceae_C; genus Rhodoferax. Next base: position 5,764 of record JBBQLQ010000085.1, on the reverse strand, counting down.
CGCAGGGCGCGGCGCACATATTCTTCGTTTTGATGCATCGACAAGATCAGCACCCGAATATCAGGCTGCACCTTGAGCAGCCGGGCCGTGGTTTCAAGGCCGTTGAGGCCCGGCATGGCAATGTCCATCAGCACCAGGGTGGGCTGCAGCTTGTCGGCCAGTGCCAGCAGGGCCAGGCCGTCGCCGGCCTCGCCAACCACCTGGTAGTCCGGCATGGATTCCAGCAGCTTGCGCAGGCCCGCCCGCACCAGTGTGTGGTCATCGGCCAGCAGAACCCGCACCAAGCTCATGGTGCCTCCGCCCGGGTTCTCCACGGGCACCGGAGCTGCACCGTGCTGCCCTGCCCAGGCGTGGAGTCAATGTCAAGCTGCCCACCAATCAGGGTGGCGCGTTCCTGCATGCCGAGCACGCCCAGGCTGCCGCCGGCGATGGCGCGCTCACGCATGGCAGCCAGCACAAAGCCTTTGCCGTCGTCGTGCACGCTCAGCACCAGTTCATCCCCTTGGCGGCACAGCGTGATGTCCACCTGCCTGGCCTTTGCATGACGGGTGATGTTGGTCAGGGCCTCCTGCACGATGCGAAAACAGGCGGTCTCGATGTCTGGGACCAGTCGCTCCTGCGCACTTTCATTGTGAAAGCTCGCTACAAAACCACCCCGGCTGGCGGTTTGCTCGGCGATCCATTTCAGCGCGGGTGCCAGGCCCAGGTCGTCGAGCATGGACGGGCGCAGGGCCGTGGCCAGACTGCGCACCTGTTGCAGGGCATCTTCGACGATACGGATGTTTTCAAGGTTGAGTTCGGCCGGCGACTGATCCTTGAATCGGTCACCCAGCTGCAGGTTGATCTTGATGGCGGTCAGTGCCTGACCCAGTTCGTCGTGCAGTTCCAGGGCCACGCGCCGGCGTTCCTGCTCCTGCGCTTCAAGCACGCGCCGTGACAGTGCCTTGAGCTGGCGGGTGCTGTTGAGCAGGCGGGCCTCAGCCTGGTGCTTGTACAAGGCCATGGCCAGCACAGTGCGCAGTTCGCGCTCGGAAAAAGGCTTGAGAATGTAACCAAACGGCTCGGTCAACTTGGCGCGCTCCAGCACGTCGTCGGCAGCAAATGCGGTCAAAAAAACCACCGGTACGGCAAACTGGGTGCGTATGGTTTGCGCCGCAGCGACACCATCCATGGGGCCAGCGAGCTGAATGTCCATCAGCACCAGGTCAGGTTTGAGCTGGGCCACCAGCGCCACAGCCTGCTCGCCATGCGCGGTAACGCCCACCGGGTCGTAGCCCAGGGCTGCGAGTTGCTGCGAGATGTCGCGCGCCACGATGACTTCATCTTCAACGACGAGCACTTTGGATTTCATTGTTGGCATGGGCATGGGTAAGTCCCGGGTAAAAGCCATGATCACGCAGAGGTTATCACGCCTGATCAGCCAGCTGCCCCAGTACCAAGGTGAGCTGGCGCGAACAACGGGCAGCCAGGGCTGCGTCATGCGTGACCACCACAAAGGCCGTGCCCTGGGTTCGAGCGAGCTCCAGCATCAAATCAAACACGCCGTGCGCGGTGTTGCGGTCCAGGTTGCCGGTGGGCTCGTCGGCCAGCACGCAGGCCGGGCGTGTGACCAGCGCACGCGCAATCGCCACGCGCTGGCGCTCGCCACCTGAGAGCTCGCTGGGGCGATGGTGCAGGCGGTCTTCCAGGCCAACGCTTGCCAATATTTTGGTGGCTTCCTGGGCCGCCGTCATGCGGTCAACCCGCCGAATCCACAGCGGCATTGCCACGTTTTCCAGCGCGCTGAATTCGGCCAGCAGGTGGTGAAACTGGTAGACAAAACCCAGGTATCGGTTGCGCAAACGGCCCTGCTCGGCGGCGCTTTGGTGGGCCAGGTCTTGCCCCAGCAGCATGACCGAGCCGGTGGTGGGCGCATCCAGCCCGCCCAGCAAATGCAGCAAGGTGCTTTTACCCGAGCCCGACGCGCCCACAATGGCCAGCGTCTCACCCGTGCGCACATCCAGGTCAACGCCTTGCAGCACGGTCACATCCAGCCGCCCCTCAGAAAAACGCTTGGTCAGGCCGCGCGCACTCAGCACCAATTCACCAATTTGGTTACTCATAGCGCAAAGCCTCCGCCGGGTTGACGCGGCTGGCGCGCCAGCTGGGGTACAGCGTGGCAATGAAGGCCAACACCAATGAGATCACCGCGATCGGCAAAATATCGCTCTGCTGCGGATCGCTTGGCATGCGGCTGATGAGGTAAATATCTCGCGGCAAAAAACTCGCCCCCAGCAACTGCTCCAGCGCTGGCACGATCACGTCAATGTTGAAGGCCACGCCCAGGCCCAGCACCAGCCCGGCCAGCGTGCCAATCACGCCCACCATGGCACCCTGCACCACAAAAATGGCCATGATGCTGCCTGGGCTGGCACCCAGCGTGCGCAGAATGGCGATGTCAGCGCGCTTGTCGGTCACCGTCATCACCAGCGTGCTTACCAGGTTGAAGGCGGCCACCGCCACAATCAGCGTCAGGATGATGAACATCATGCGTTTTTCAAGCTGCACAGCGGCAAACCAGGTGCGGTTTTGGCGGGTCCAGTCGCGAATCAACAAATGGTCGCTGAGCGTGCCCGCCAGTTGCGCGGCCACCTCGCGCGCTTGGTGCAGGTCTTTCAGGCGCACACGCACGCCGCTTGGGCCTTCCAGGCGAAAAATCCGTGCCGCGTCTTCAATGTGCATCAACACCAGACCCGAGTCGTATTCAAAATGGCCCGAGTCAAAGGTGCCCACCACCGTCATCTGCTTCAGGCGTGGCACCACGCCAGCCGGTGTCACCTGCCCGCTGGGGGCCACCAGCGTGACCTTGTCGCCTTGAACCACACCCAGACTGCGGGCCAGTTCAGCCCCCAGCACAACGCCAAATTCACCGGGGATGAGTCGTGTCAATGCCGAATTTTTCAAATCTACGGCCAAGTCAGTCACCTCCGGCTCGCGGGCCGGGTCAATGCCCCGAACTATGGTGCCTTTCATGTCCTCACCCCTTGCCAAAAGTGCCTGGGTTGCTATAAAAGGTGCAGCACCAATGACGGCCGGATTGGCCCGAACCTGGGTCAACGTGCGCGCCACATCGGGCAAGGCCGCGCCGTTGGGGGCAAATATCTCGATGTGCGAGACCACGCCCAGCATGCGGTCGCGCACCTCTTTTTGAAAGCCATTCATCACGCTCAGCACAATGATCAGCGCCGCCACGCCCAGCGCGATGCCCAGCATCGACACGCCTGAGATAAACGAGATAAAACCGTTACGCCGGGTACCACGGCCAGCACGCGTGTAGCGCCAGCCAAGACTCAGTTCAAAAGGAGTTTGCATGGGGTCGAGCGCCGCGGATCAGGGGCGCAACGTGGCTTGGTGCCAGAGAAAAAATCATCGGTATTGGGAATGGGTTGAGAGTTTGAATTGTCGCGGCGCATTATGCGGGATTATTTTTTGACGGCCCCGCCGCTGCTGACAACCGGCGGCGGCGCAGCCAAACAGAATCTGACCGACTCTGGTTGGGTGTATTCGCCCTTTCTATAATCCGGGCAAATTTAACGAGCCTACTGTCTTGCAAGCCAATACCCCCAGCACATCGCCCTCCATGGCCATCATCGCGCCTGACATGAACGAGGTCGATCAAGTCATCGCGCAACGTCTGAACTCTGGCGTGCCACTGGTTGGCCAAGTGTCGCGCTACATCATTTCTGCTGGCGGCAAGCGGTTGCGCCCTGCCCTGCTGCTGTTGATTTGCGGCGCGCTGGGCTTTGAGGGCGCGCAGCGCTACAACCTGGCTGCGGTGGTCGAATTCATTCACACCGCCACCCTGCTGCACGACGATGTGGTGGACGACTCGTCGCTGCGCCGGGGCAATGCCACCGCCAACGAGACTTTTGGCAACCCGGCCAGCGTGCTGGTGGGCGACTTTTTGTATTCCCGCGCATTCCAGATGATGGTGGACGCCGACAGCGTGCGCATCATGCAGGTGCTGGCCGATGCCACCAACATCATTGCCGAAGGCGAAGTCATGCAACTGATGAACATGCACAACGCCGCGCTTGATGAAGCCGGCTACCTGCAGGTGATTCGCTCCAAGACCGCCAAACTGTTTGAGGCCAGCGCCCGTGTCGGCGCCATTTTGGCCGGTGCCACACCCGATATTGAAGCGGCCTGTGCCGACTACGGCCAGGCGCTGGGCACGGCCTTTCAGGTCATTGACGATGTGCTGGACTACACCGGGGACGCGGCCGTGATGGGCAAAAACCTGGGTGACGACCTGCGCGAGGGCAAAACCACACTGCCCTTGATCGCGGCCATGCAGCGCGGCACGCCAGATCAATGCGCCTTGATCAAAAACGCCATTGAAACCGGTGATGTGACCCTGATTGACGAGGTGGTCGCCATCGTCAAGGCCACCGGCGCGCTGGAAATTGCCCGGCAAGCCGCAGCCCAGGAAGCCACGCGCGCCATGACCGCCGCACAGCGCCTGCCAGACACCCCGCACAGAAGCTGTTTGCTACAATTGGCGGCTCAATTGCTTGAGCGTCAATCCTGACAAACCGGCAATGAAAAATTTCGGAATGTAGCGCAGCCTGGTAGCGCACTTCGTTCGGGACGAAGGGGTCGGAGGTTCGAATCCTCTCATTCCGACCAAGACATCATTCAAGAGCCTCCAAGTAGCGAAAACTGGAGGCCTTTTTCGTTGGCAAATCCACCAGCTACTGCATTACACCCAACTCTCCCCCAACGCCTGCGCCTGCTGCAGCACCAGCTCCACTGCCGCGTCCTGCAAATCCGGTGGGTACTTGTACTTGCGCAGAATTCGCTTGACCATCAGCCGCAGCTTGGCACGCACGCTTTCGCGCTCTGACCAGTCCACGCTCAGGTTCTGACGCAGGTTCTCGGTCAGCTCATGGGCGATTTTCTTGAGGACATCGTCGGTTAGCTCACGCACCGCCGATTCATTGGCTGCCAGCGCGTCGTAAAAACGCACCTCGTCCTCCGTCAGCCCGAGTGTTTCGCCGCGTGAGGCGGCTTCGCGGAACTTCTTGGCCATCTCGATCAGCTCTTCCATCACCTGCGCGGTCTCGATGCTGCGGTTCTGGTAACGCGCAATCACACTGGTCAGCATCTCGGAGAACTTGCGGTTTTGCACCACGTTGCTGGCAAAGCGGCTTTTGATTTCACCCTCCAGCAGGCGCTCCAGCAACTCCACCGCCAGGTTCTTCTCGGGCAGGCTCTGCACCTGGGCCAGAAACTCGTCGTCCAGCAAACCGATGTTGGGTTTATCCAGCCCGACGGCATCAAAGATGTCGACCACGCTGTCAGACACCACCGCCTGACTGATGATCTGCCGGATGGCCAGTTCACGTTGCTCATCGGTGCGGCGGGTGGCAGTGGCTTCCTTCTTGGTCAGGATCACCTTGACACCTTGCAGAAACGCGACTTCTTCGCGCACCGACTTGGCCTCGTCCAACGTGCAGCACAGGGTGAACGCCTTGCTCATGGCCAGCGCCACGTCACAGAAGCGTTTCTTGCCATCCAGCGCGTTGGCATTTTTAAGGCCCAGCACATGGTTGGCGGCACCGGCCAGGGTTTTGTGGCCGCCGGTCAGGAAGTTTTGATAATCAAAGCTGTGCAGCAGGGTTCGCAGCACATCCATCTTTTCCATCAGCACGCTGAAGGCTTCATGCGCATCGACCGTCGGGCGGCCGCGACCCTTGCTGTTGGTGTACTCCTTCATGGCGGC
>JBBQLQ010000084.1:0-15162 GCA_038328055.1 Burkholderiales bacterium | reverse complement strand
ACAATTATCCGATTGCAGGCGAGATGCTAGGCAAGGCGCAGAACGCGCCGTGTGGCTGGCCACACAAGTGTTTTGCAACGCAGCATAGCGCTCGCATGCAAGATGGAGAATGTTCAAGTTATTTTTTCTCGGTGACTAAGTCCCTGGATTGCCGCGTCGCTGCGCTCCTCGCCATGGCAGGTATTTCGGTTCAAATCCAGCCGGATAGGACTTTAGCCAACAATAAACAAGGGAAACACACCATGACCACCACATCCACTTCACGCAAAGGCATCATCCTGGCTGGCGGCTCCGGCACGCGGCTCTACCCTGTGACCCAGGCGGTCAGCAAGCAGCTCATGCCGGTGTACGACAAGCCGATGATTTATTACCCCTTGAGCACGCTGATGCTCGCCGGCATTCGTGAGGTGCTGGTCATCTCGACACCCCAAGACACGCCACGTTTTGCCGAACTGCTGGGCGACGGAAGCCAATGGGGCATGGCGATCAGCTACGCGGTGCAGCCCAGCCCTGACGGTTTGGCGCAAGCTTTCATCATCGGGCGCGAGTTCGTCAATGGCCAGCCCAGCGCGCTGGTGCTGGGCGACAACATCTTTTATGGCCACGACCTGGTCAAACAACTGGCCAACGCCAACGCCCGCCAAAACGGTGCCAGCGTGTTTGCCTACCACGTGACCGACCCCGAACGCTATGGCGTGGTGGCTTTTGATGAGCACAAGCGCGCCATCAGCATCGAAGAAAAACCCAAACAACCCAAAAGCAACTACGCCGTGACCGGGCTGTACTTTTATGACGAACAGGTCTGCGACATTGCTGCGGGCATCAAACCGTCACACCGGGGTGAACTCGAAATCACCGACGTAAACCGGGTTTACCTTGAACAAGGCCAGCTCAATGTCGAAATCATGGGTCGCGGCTACGCCTGGCTCGACACCGGCACGCATGACAGCCTTTTAGAGGCTGCCAGCTTCATTGCCACCCTGCAAAAACGGCAGGGCCTGCAAGTGGCCTGCCCGGAAGAAATTGCCTTTGCACAGCACTGGATTGATGCCGCCCAAATTCAAAAACTGGCAACCCCGCTGGCCAAAAACGGCTACGGCCAGTATTTGCTCAGCCTCATTAAATAGCCTAAACAACCTGGATTGCCGCGCTTCGCTCGCAATGACATCACGCCAACATCACGCCAACATCACGCCAACATCACGCTAACATCACGCCAACATCACGCTAACACCATGCCCTATACCGTCACCCAAACCCGTCTGCCTGAGGTATTAATTCTTGAGCCCAAAGTATTTGGCGATGACCGCGGCTTTTTCTTTGAGAGTTTCAACGCGCGTGATTTCGCCCAATGCACCGGGCTTGACATGCAATTTGTGCAAGACAACCACAGCAAGTCGGCCAAAGGCGTATTGCGCGGCCTGCACTACCAGATTCAACACCCGCAGGGCAAACTGGTGCGCGTCACGCAAGGCGCGGTGTTTGATGTGGCGGTTGACCTGCGCCGCAGTTCGCCCAACTTCGGCAAATGGGAAGGCGTGCTGCTGTCTGAGAACAACAAACGCCAGCTCTGGGTGCCACCCGGCTTTGCGCACGGTTTTCTGGTCACCAGCGACAGCGCCGAATTTTTGTACAAAACCACCGACTACTGGCACCCCGAGTTTGAGCGCAGCCTGCTGTGGAATGACCCCACCGTAGGTGTGCAGTGGCCGGTAGACACCGTGCCGCTGTTGGCGGCCAAAGATCGGGATGCCGTCACATTGAACAACGCTGAATTATTCGCCTGAAGCGAAATTCGGTCAGGCCAAAAAAAAGCCCGCACATCGCGGGCTTTTTTGCATTCGAACCAACCCTCACCCCATGTGCAAGCCGCCATTCACCGAGAACTCGGCACCTGTTGCATAGCCACCTTCATCAGACGCCAGCCAGGCGATGATGGAGGCAATCTCGGAGGGCTCGCCCAGGCGCTTGACCGGCACCGTGCCGATGATCTTGTCGAGCACTTCCTGGCGGATGGCCTTGACCATGTCGGTGCCGATATAGCCGGGGCTCACGGTGTTGACCGTAACACCCTTGGTAGCGAGCTCTTGCGCCAGCGCCATGCTAAAGCCGTGCATACCAGCCTTGGCGGCCGAGTAGTTGGTTTGGCCGGCCTGGCCCTTGACACCGTTGACCGACGAGATGTTGATGATGCGACCCCAGCCTTTTTCAACCATGTCGCCAACCACTTGCTTGGTCACGTTGAACATGGAATTCAGGTTGGTTTCGATCACAGCGTCCCAATCTTCGCGCGTCATTTTCAGGAACATACGGTCGCGGGTGATGCCGGCGTTGTTGACCAGCACGTCAATGCTGCCGTGCTCGGCCTTGGCTTTGCCAAAGGCTTCTACCGTGGAATCCCAATCGCCCACGTTGCCAGCCGAGGCATAAAACGTGTAACCCAACGCGGCTTGCTCAGCCAGCCATTTCGGGTAGTCACGGGTTGGGCCACAACCGGCGATGACAGTAAAGCCCTCTTTTGAAAAACGCTGGCAAATGGCGGTACCGATGCCACCCATACCACCTGTGATGTACGCTACTTTTTGACTCATAAACTTCTCCTCGTTGGTTTTAAAAATACAAAATCAATACACAGCAGAGATCGGCACACGGTGCACCTACCCCTACCATGGTTTAATTATGGACGCTAAATTAGCGCTCCAGCGCAAGGGAAACCCCCATGCCACCGCCAATACACAGCGCAGCCAGGCCTTTTTTGGCATTGCGGCGTTGCATTTCGTGCAGCAGGGTCACCAGAATGCGGCAACCGGAGGCACCAATCGGGTGGCCAATGGCAATGGCACCACCGTTCACATTGACTTTGGAGGGATCAACCTCCAGCTGCTGATTGACGGCGCAAGCCTGCGCGGCAAACGCTTCATTCAACTCAAACAGGTCGACATCGGCCACGTTCCAGCCAGCACGCGCCAGCGCCTTGCGCGAAGCGGGTACCGGCCCCAGGCCCATTTGCGCCGGGTCAAGCCCGCTGGTCGCAAAAGCCGCGATGCGGGCCAACGGTGTCAGGCCCAGTGCAGCGGCTTTTTTGGCGGTCATCACCATCACGGCGGCAGCGCCATCGTTGATACCCGAGGCGTTGCCAGCGGTCACCGAGCCCGCTTTGTCAAACGCCGGGCGCAGACCCGCAAGCGCTTCAGCGTTGGACTTGCGGTTGAGGAATTCATCGGCATTGAACAGAATCGGGTCGCCCTTGCGCTGTGCCAGCGACACGGTGACGATTTCGTCCTTGAACCGGCCTGCGTCTTGTGCGGCAGCGGCCTTTTGCTGGCTTGACAAGGCCAGGGCATCTTGCATGTCGCGGCTGATGGCGCAGGCTTTGGCGACATTTTCAGCGGTGATGCCCATGTGGTAGTTGTTGTACACGTCCCACAGGCCATCAACGATCATCGAGTCGATCATTTTCCAGTCGCCCATGCGCTGGCCATCGCGACTGCCCAGCAGCACGTGCGGGCTGGCGCTCATGTTTTCCTGGCCACCAGCAATCACGATCTCGCTGTCACCCCAGGCAATGGCCTGGGCTGCCAACATCACCGCCTTCAAGCCCGAACCGCACACCGCATTGATGGTAAGTGCCGGGGTTTCCTGAGCTAAGCCAGCCTTCAGCGTAGCCTGGCGTGCCGGGTTTTGGCCGGCACCTGCCGCCAGCACCTGGCCCATGATGACTTCACCAATCTGGTCAGCGCCAATACCGGTGCGCGCCAGCAAATCCTTGATGACGATGGAGCCCAGTTCAGTGGCGGGCACTTTGGCCAGTGAGCCACCAAATTTACCAACAGCGGTGCGGGTTGCCGAAACAATGACGATATCTTCCATGTTGTGCCCTTGAGTTTGCTTAAAAAACGATCCGTTAAAAATCAGGCCTTGGCCATGACATAGCGACCAGGTGCGGGCTCGATCACCTTGTGTTTGCCCTTGCCATAGGTTTTGGGCGCGGGAATTTGCTTGCCAGCCTGCTCAGCCAGCCAGTTGGACCAGTCCGTCCACCAGCTGCCCTTGTGCTCGACAGCACCAGTCAACCATTGGTCAACCGATTTGGGCAACTTGCCGTCTTCACGAATCCAGTGGCTGCGCTTGTTTTTGGCGGGCGGATTGATGACCCCGGCAATGTGACCGGATGCGCCCATGACAAAACGCTTCTGGCCTGGCAAATACTGGGTCGACGCGTAGGCACCGCCAATCGGTACGATGTGGTCTTCACGCGAGCCGTAGATGTAGACCGGAATGTCCACCAGGGTCAGGTCGAGCTTTTCGTTGCACACGGTAGCCTTGCCGGGCTTGGTCAGGTTGTTTTCAAGGTAAGTGTTGCGCAAGTACCAGGCGTAAAACGGGCCGGACAGGTTGGTGGAATCGCTGTTCCAGTACAGCAGGTCAAACGCTGGTGGCGTTTCGCCCTTGAGGTAGTTGCCCACCACGTAGTTCCATACCAGGTCATTGGGACGCAAAAAGCTGAACGTGCTGGCCAGGTCTTTGCCCTTCATCAGGCCGCCCTTGCCCATTTCCTGCTCACGGTATTTGACAAAGCCTTCGGAAATGAACACATCCAGCACGCCGGTGTCGGCAAAATCGAGCATCGAGGTCAACAGGGTGGCACTGGCCACCGGCTTTTCGCCCCGTGCAGCCAGCACGGCCAAGGCGGTGCCCAGCATGGTGCCGCCAACGCAAAAGCCCAGCGCATTGATGGTCTTGGCACCGGTGACCTCTTGCGTGACCGAAATCGCCTTGATGACAGCGTTTTCGATGTAGTCGTCCCAAGTGGCCTTGGCCAGCGAGGCATCAGGATTGCGCCAACTGACCACAAAAGTGCGGTGACCTTGCGCAACTGCGTAGCGAATCATGGAGTTTTCCGGCTGCAAGTCCAAAATGTAAAACTTGTTGATGCTCGGCGGAACAAACAAAAACGGACGCTCGTAGACTTTTTCGGTCAGTGGTTTGTATTCAATCAATTGAAACAATTCATTTTCGAACACCACTGCGCCTTCGGTTGTAGCGACATTCTTGCCAACTTCAAACAAGCTCTCATCGGTCATGGACACATGGCCTTGTTTGATGTCATTGAGCAGGTTTTGAATACCCTTGGCAATGCTCTCGCCCTTGGTCTCAATGGCTTTTTTCTGGGCCTCGGCGTTAAATGCCATGAAATTGCTGGGTGCCGATGCCGCATTGATCTGCTCAACGGTAAAAAGTATCTTGGCTCGCGTTTTGGCATCGGTTTCAACTGCTTCGGCCAATTGCGTCAATGTCTTGGCATTCAGCAAATATGCGGCAGCGGTAAAAGCTGCGCTGGGGTTGGCGCTCCAGGCCGCATCCGTAAAACGACGGTCACTGGTGTTGGACGTATTGCTCAGGGCATTGCTCCACAATTCAGTGGCATCCTTGACAAACTGCTGCTGCAGTTCGTTCATTTTTTCAGGCGAAAAAGTGATTTTCGGGGGCTTTTGGGTGGGTGCCATGAGCTTGGCACCAGCGCCACCCATGTCCATGTTCTGAAACGACTCAAAGGCTTTTGTCAAGCTCTCGGTCATGGATTGCTGCATATTCTGAGCCGATTGGAGCCAAAGTTCCTGCGCTTGTGTATTCATTCATTAGCCTCTGTAAGCATGTCAAATAGTCAAACCGGTAGTATCGAAGATAAAGGCATTCGCAAACCTGACAAATCAGATCACAGTCCACAAACATTCACCCTAAATGTATATCGTTGCAATCGCCTGGCTCTATGTTGCGGTACTGATGGCGGTGGTTGAAGCCACCAGCAGTACCGGCACGGTGCTGGGTGCCATCTTCACCTTGCTGCTGTACGGCGCGCTGCCCATGGGCCTGGTGCTGTATGTCATGGGGGCACCGGCCCGCAGGCGGGCCATCAAGGCCAGGGAAAGCGCCGAGTTGGCTGCAGCGTCTGTCTCTGCTGACTTACACGTCGCGCCAGATGCTCACAGCGAAGCGGCCGCTGACCCGGTCGCGCCGGTGCGAAAAGAAGCGTGACGGACTGCCGACCGTGCACCAGCCGGGGCTGCTGTCATTGCCATAAATTTGGCGAATGCCCAGCGCACCCAGACGCTGACGCGCCAGACCGGCCAGATCAGCCAACCATTTGCCTTGCGCAAGCGCCTCGAACATCAGGGCAGCCTGTTGGTTTTGTGCAACAAATGCGGCACGCACCTCGTCGCCAACTTCAAAGGCCTGCGGGCCAATGCAGGGCCCGAGCCACGCTATTATTTCAGTAGCTATTTGCGCATGCTCTATAAGGGCTAGAGCACTAAAACGCTTGTAAGTTTGCTCCAGAATACCTTTTCCGTCTGATCCTGCCAACCCACGCCAACCGGCGTGTGCGGCAGCCACCCAACACCCGCTCGTGCTGGCAAACAACACCGGCAGGCAATCTGCCACCATGATGGTGCAGGCGATGCCGGGCAGTTTGGTCAGGCAGGCATCACCGATGCTGGCGTTGGGCGTGGTGGCATCCAGCTGCAGCACCTCATCCCCATGCACCTGGTTTAAAAATACTGGTTTGGCACCCATGCCTTGCTGAAAAATGGCGCGGTTGGCAGCCACCTGTGGGCTGGCATCGCCGACATGATTGCCCAAGTTGAGGCTGTCATAGGGCGCAACCGAGACCCCACCAGCGCGCGTGCTGCACACCGCGCGCACGCCCGCCGGGGCCGGCCAGTCGGGAATCAGCCAGTCAGGGTGCAGTTTGCCGGCCATCAATGCGCAGCATGCACCTTGTCATAGGCTTGCAACAGCTTGCGGTGCATTTCGCAGCCTTGCAGCGCCAAACCCGGTGCATCCAGGCCCATGAAACGGTCTTGCTGCATGATCAGCGCGTGGGCTTGCGCCAGCGGGCCGGCACCATAGAGCAACGCCAGCGCGTCCAGATACGGCTTGGTGTCACCCATGTCGGCCAGGTTGATCAGGCTTTGGATGCAGGCGTAAACCTGTTTACGCTGCGGGTCGATCTGGTCAAAGTGCAGCACCCAGTCACAGCCCTCCAGCGTGGCGGCTTCGTCGCCCACGGCCAGCGCCAGCAGAGTTTTGAGCTCGCCCACGCGCAGGTCGCTCCAGAAGGAGCCTGCGTCAGCGGCCATGCCGATCAAACCCGGCACCGGGCGGTGATCAGCCAGCGTGGATTCGTTGAGGGTTTCGAGCAACTCAGCGCATTCTTCGTCGTCCAGGTCGGGCAGGTTCAGCACGGCCTCGCGGAAATCGTTGGCAATGCTGTTGTTTTCGAATTCAAGGTCATCTAGCGGGTAAATCTCTGACAAACCAGGCACCAAAATGCGGCAGGCGTAAACCCCCAGATGGGTGAAATCTGCCACGTAAATGTCGTGGCCGTCTTGCTGCAGGCGCGCCACGCACCAGGCGTAGTCTTCTGCCGTGGTGGCGCTGAAGTTCCAGTCGACAAACTCGAAATCAGGCTCGGCACCGAGAAACTTCCAGTGGATGACACCGCTGGAGTCGACAAAGTGGATTTCGATATTGGTCGAACTGGCGGTTTCTTCCAGGTCATAGCCGGGTGCAGGAAAGCCCGACAAGGCATCAAGCGCGCGGCCCTGCAGCAGCTCAGTGAGGGCCCGCTCAAGCGCAATTTCAAAGCGCGGGTGCGCGCCAAAGCTGGCAAAGCAGCCTTGGTCCTCTGGGTTAAGCAGGGTGACGTTCATCACCGGGTACTGGCCACCGAGAGAGGCATCTTTCACCAAAATGCCAAAACCGGCCTCACGCAGCGCGGCAATGCCACGCGCGATACGCGGGTAGCGGGCAATCACGTCTTCTGGCACGTCAGGCAGGCACAAGCCCTGGCTGATGATGCGCGCCTTGATGGACCGCTCAAACACCTCGGACAGCGCTTGGGCGCGGGCCTCCAGGGGCGTATTACCGGCCGACATGCCGTTGCTGACATACAAGTTGCCGATGATGTTGACCGGGAAATACACCGCTTTGCCATCGCTTTCGCGCACATAGGGAATGGTGCAAATGCCGCGCTCGGTGTTGCCGGAGTTGAAATCAACCAGGCTGCTGGCCTCGACATTGCCATCGGGGTTGTAAAGTTTTTGCAGCTCGGGGGTTAATAAACCGGTGGGCCAAGTGCCATCTTCGGGCACGTCAAACCAGCGCTCTTGGCGGTAGTGAACAAACTCGCGGCTTGCCACATCGGGCCCGAGGTAAAAGTGCGTCCAGAAATAGTTGGTGGACAGCCGCTCAAAAAATTCGCCCAAAGCGCTGGCCAGGCAAGCCAGGCGTGTTGAGCCCTTGCCGTTGGTAAAAAGTAGCGGGCAGTCGCGGTCTCGGATGTGCACCGACCAGATGCCGTCAACCGGGTTGAGCCAGCTGCGTTCTTCGATGTGAAAACCCAAGCCCTGCAACTTGCCTTGCAGCGTGCTGATGGTGGATTCGAGGGCGGCGTCTTTGCCAGGAATAAAAGTAGTGTTGTGCATGCCCCCAGCATACCGCAGCACCCTGACGAAACGCTAGACTTACCTTGTTTTCGTCATTGCGAGCGCAAGCGTGGCAATCCATGCATCCGGAAGTCCTGGATTGCCGCGTCGCTGGCGCTCCTCGCAATGACGGACATTTCGGTTCATGGTTCGTGTGCAGTTATGACCACGAAGCTGGAGGCTCGCAATGACAAGGTTTTAGCAACACAGTCTCTTTTCGCACATCAAACGGAGATATTTCATGATTCTTGAACTTGCTGATTTTTCGATTCAGACCGGTCAAAACGCCGCTTTTGAAGAAGCCATCCAGCGCGGGCTGCAAACCGTCATCGCCAATGCCAAGGGCTTTGAGGGCTTCAAGGTCAACCGCTGTATTGAAAACCCGAGCCGCTACATTTTGCAAATTTTCTGGACCACGCTCGAAGACCACACGGTGGGCTTTCGTGGCTCGCCCGCGTTTGCCGAGTGGCGAGCCATCGTCGGGCCGTTTTTCGCCAGCGCGCCAGTGGTTGAACACTTTGAGCTGGTCGCCAAATCGGCTTGATTTCCCTCATGACCTACGCCTTTACTCCCTCACCTACCGTGTCAGTGCCGGTGGTGGGCAGCGCCCAGCAGTTCCCCGTGCACCGCATTTACTGCGTGGGCCGCAACTACGAAGACCACGCCATCGAGATGGGCCACAGCGGGCGCGAGCCGCCGTTTTTCTTCATGAAACCGGCCGATGCCGTGCTGGTGGTGAAGGCCGGCGAAACTGCCGACCTGCCCTACCCCAGCCTGACCCATAACCTGCACCACGAGATTGAACTGGTGGTGGCGATTGGCTTGGGCGGCAAAGACATTGCGATTGAGGAGGCGTTGTTGCACATTTACGGCTATGCCGTGGGCCTGGACATGACCCGGCGCGACTTGCAAAACGACATGAAGAAGCAGGGCCGCCCGTGGTGCATTGGCAAGGGTTTTGACCACTCGGCCCCGATTGGCCCGATCACGCCGGCGCAAGCGGTGCCCGGTATCAACCAGGCTGCCATCACGCTGCAGGTCAATGGCGGGGTGCGCCAAACCAGCCAGATCAGCCGCTTGATCTGGAACGTGGCCGAGACAATTGCCCAGTTGTCAAGCGCCTGGGCGCTGCAACCCGGCGACCTGATCTACACCGGCACGCCAGCCGGTGTGGCCGCGGTGGTGCCGGGTGATGTGCTGGCCGGGTCCATCACCGGTCTGACCCCCATCAAACTGCAGGTTCGTTAACGCCTATGCACCGCCCTCCAATCAAACATTGCAAAAGCTGCGGCACCGCCGTGGTCTACCGCGTGCCTGATGATGGTGACACCAAGCACCGCGCCGTTTGCCCCATTTGCCACACTATCCACTACGAAAACCCGCTCAACGTGGTGGGCACCATTCCGGTATGGGGCGAGCAGGTGCTGCTGTGCAAGCGCAACATTGAGCCTCGTTTTGGCAAATGGACGCTGCCTGCCGGGTTCATGGAATTGAATGAGACCGTGGCCGAGGGGGCCGCGCGCGAAACGCTGGAAGAAGCTGGTGCACAGTTTGAAATGGGCGAATTTTTCTCGCTGGTGAACATTCCGCGGGTCGGCCAGATACATCTGTTTTACCGGGCCCAGTTGCTCAGCGACCAGTTTGACCCCGGCTTTGAGACCATCGAAGCGCGGCTTTTTTATGAAGACGAAATTCCGTGGGACGAGATCGCCTTCAAAACCGTGGCCGAGACCCTGAAACGCTTTTTTGACGACCGTCGCGCCGGACACTTTGGCATCCATGTCTTTGATATCAGCTGAACTGCATGCTGCCCTGCTACGTCCTGCTTGACCTGGAAACTACCGGCGGCAATGCCAGCCGCGACCGCATCACCGAGATTGCTGCGGTGCGCATCGAAGGCGGCCTTGAGGTGGCACGCTGGAGCACGCTGGTCAACCCGGGCACGCACATCTCAAGCTTTATTGAGCAGCTCACCGGCATCAGCAACGCCATGGTGCGCGAGGCACCAGGGTTTGCCGTGGTTGGGCAGCACCTGCTGGCACTGCTAGAAGGCGCTGTGCTGGTAGCCCACAACGTGCGCTTTGACCACGGATTTTTGCTACACGAATTTGAGCGCATGGGCATCGCGCTGCGCACCAAAACGCTATGCACGGTGCGCCTGTCGCGTCTGCTCTACCCACAATGCAAGGGCCATGGGCTAGATGCCATCATGCAGCGCCACGGCATTGCCAGCAGCGCACGTCACCGCGCGATGGGCGATGTGGCGGTGATGCAGCAATGGCTTGGCCTGGTGCAAGCCGAACTGGGCCTGGAGCCGCTCAAGCAGCAGGCGCAAACGCTGCTGCAAGGCAGTGCCGCGCTGCCACCGCAGCTTGAAACCCATATCAACGACATTCCAGATAGCGCCGGCGTCTACATTTTTTACGGCGAGGGGCCACTGCCGCTGTACATCGGCAAAAGCGTCACGATTCGCAGCCGGGTGATGTCGCACTTTCAGGCGGCCAGCCGCGCCCCGCGTGAGATGCGCATCGCCCAGGAAATCCGCCGCATTGAATGGATCGAAACCGCCGGCGAGCTCGGTGCCCTGCTGCTCGAAGCCCGCATGGTGAAAGCGCAGCAACCCATTCACAACCGCCAGTTGCGTCGCCAGGGTGGCCTGTGCGCCTGGCGGCTTGAGACCAACCCCAACAGCCGCCCGCTGCTGACCCTGGTGCGGGGTGCGGACCTGGTGCCGCAGCAATTTGGCAACCTTTATGGCCCGTACCGTTCCAAAAATCAGGCCCTCAGCCAACTGCGCGAACTGGCCGAGACGCACAGCCTGTGCCCGCAGGCGCTTGGGCTGGAGTCTGGCAAGGGCCGCTGTTTTGCGCATCAAATCGGGCACTGCAAAGGAGTGTGTTGCGACGAAGAAACCCCGGAGCGCCACCACCTGCGGCTGCAAATGGCCCTGGCTGCGCAAAGATTGCAGGTATGGCCGCATGCCGGACCGGTCGGCCTGCGCGAACAC
Organism: Burkholderiales bacterium; assembly: GCA_038328055.1. GTDB lineage: Bacteria > Pseudomonadota > Gammaproteobacteria > Burkholderiales > Burkholderiaceae_C > Rhodoferax. The sequence continues at coordinate 3,669 of JBBQLQ010000084.1, read as the reverse complement.
AATACGCAAACCGGCCGCACCGACATTCATGTGTTCAACCAATGGTGCCACCTGGCCACTGTGCACAGTGACGAAGAATTGCACGATGCCCTGCAAAGTCGCTCCGACACACTGGCGTTTGATCTCGACAGCTACCGGCTGGCACTCAAGCACCTGCTGCCCGGCAAGACCGGTGGCGCGTTGATCGATCTTGAAAATTTATATAAAAATGAGCTGTAGCCCAAGTGATACGTGCGTAGGTAGCTATTTATACGATAGCGTTTAGTGGCGGGGCGGGTCAATCCGTTTGGGTTCGACATCGGTCACATCGGCATTTTTGACATCGACTGACTCAACATCCACCACATCGTCACCCGCAGCCCGTGAAGACTCACCCCGGTAAAAGCGCTGCCACATCGCCGGGCGGTTGACCTGAAACGTCCACGGTTGCACTGGCTGCCCCGTCAGCCTGGCCCACAGCGCCCGCAGCAACCAGACCAGTAGCACCAGCAGGGCAGCGGCCAGCAAACTGGCAAAAAATACCAGTCCAGCCAGGATCAGCCCAAGGCGCACCACAAAACCCAGTAATTTCATCAAAAATTCAGTCAATCTCACACTCCTTCAGATGCATGTAGCTGCGGTGCTTTTGCCAAAATGCAAGTTCACACCAGTAACTGAGGGAATGAGTAACTCCGAAAATACCAGATTGACTTGTTTTTGATCGGAGGGCTGGCAAGCCCGAATTCGCGGCTTCCACCGCTCCCACGAATGCCATTGGCAGAGTTGGACACGGTACATTTGGAAACTCTCATGTCCTAAACGAGCGACTGTTGCAATGCCCAGTTAACTTGGCACGGCAACCGTCAGGCCCCCCACCCGGCGCAGCACTGCATACGGCGGCAAACCCTGCAGCATGCGCCGGCCATAGGCTGTGCCCAACAGCCGTTTGTCGTAGCAAATGACCCGCGCCTGATCGTCTTCGGTGCGAATGGCGCGGCCCGTCCATTGCAACAATTTGATGCCGGTGGCGGGCACCACCAGCTCAGAAAACGGGTCGCGCCCTTCGCGCTTGAGCCACTCCGAGCGGGCCTCTTCAACCGGGTCAGACGGCGGGCTGAACGGCAGTTTGGCAATGAACACCGTCTCGCACAACTGGCCTGGCAAGTCCAGCCCTTCGCCAAACGACTGCATGCCGAAAATGACCGATGCCCGGCCCGCCTCAACCCGCGCCAGGTGACTGCCCAGCAGGCGACTGCGAGACATTTGGCCCTGCACCAGCACCACCTCCAGCAAGGCGGCATCCAGCGCATCAACCGCCGCTTTCATTTGCACACGCGAGGTAAACAGCACCAGCGCACCGTGCCCGACCAGGCGCAAATCCGCCAGCAGCGCAGCAATCATTTCACGGGTGTAGCTCTCCACATGGCGTGGGTCAGCCGTGGTTTCAGCCACCAGCAACTGGCCCTGCGCGCGGTAATCAAATGGGCTGGCCACGGCCAGGGTGGACACCTGCGGCAAGTCAGCCAGCCCGGTCTCACTCAAAAAATAGTCAAAACTGCCGCAGGTGGTCAGCGATGCCGAGGTCACCACAGCACCGCGCACCTGGCTCCACAGGTGCTGGCGCAGCAGGTCGCCGGGCACGATCGGACAGGCGTGGGCGCTTAAAGACACCAGGCCGGAGCTGGTGTCGGACTTGAGCCACTTGGCCTTGGGTGTCGCGTCGTGCGCCAGCAGCATGGCGCTGGTAGCCACTACAGCGTTGATTTTGGGGGCCATCTGACCCAGCTTGGCGTATTGCACGGCATTGCTGGCGGCCTGCGCCGGGTCTTCCTTGCTGCGCGCCTTGAGCTCGGCACCGAGTGCCTCCAGCGCCTCCGATAAACCCTGTGCGTGACCGTGGATCAGCGTCATCGGGTCGGTGAATGCGTCGGGCAGTACGCCGTCTTTGAAACGGTGCACGATGTCATAACTGGCCGTCACCCCGCGCAGCAAATCCATGGCAATGCGACCGGCATCAAGCATCGCCGTCTTGAGCTGGGACGCCAGCGTGCTGACATCTTGCGCCAGAGAAAAGCCCATTTTTTCAGCCACGTCCTGCAGAATGCGCGGCAGCTTGTCGAGCCAGCGCAGCCCGCTCAAATCCATGCTGCTGGAAAACTGATCCAGCGCCACGGCGGGCAAATGGTGGCCTTCGTCAAACACCACCAGACAGTTGTCCATATCCGGCAGCGCCTTCATGCCCAACGAGGCCAGCACCAGGTCGTGGTTGGCCACGATCACCTGCGCTTGGGCCAGCAGCGTGCGGGCGTTGTAGTAGCTGCAATCACGAAAGCGTGGGCAGTGCCGCGCGGTGCAGGTGTGGCGCTCGGCGGCTACCGTGGACCAGTCACGCGGGTCGGGTTGATCGCTCAGGCTGTCGCGGTCGCCATCCCAGCTGCCGGCAGCCAGCGCGTTGGCCAGTGTGTCGTACAAGGCCATGCGGCGCTCCTCAGGGTCTTGCCAGTCCTGGCCCTTGAGTTGTTTGGAAAAAGCAGAGGGTGAAGGTGGCGCGTCTTCATCGACCCCAAACATGTCGCTGGAATCGGCAGCGCCCGCGCCGGCAATACGCTCCAGCTTGAGCTTGCACACATAGCGAGCCCGGCCTTTGGCCAATGCAAAAACAAACGGTGTGTCGAGCACAGCAGCGAGCGCCGGCAGGTCTTTGGTCATCAACTGTTCTTGCAGCGCAACGGTAGCCGTTGACACCACCACCCGGGTCTTGCGTTGCAGCGCCATGGCCACCGTGGTTGCCAGGTAAGCCGCTGATTTACCCACACCGGTGCCGGCCTGTATGACGGCAATGGCTTTGTCCGGCTCGGCGTGATCACCCAGACTGACATCTTGCAGGGCTTGCGCAATGCGTTCGGCCATCTCGCGCTGACCGGTACGCGAGCGAAACCCCGGTGTGGCGGCCACCACCTGGTCAAAGGCTGCGAGCGATAACGCGCCCAAATCAGAAAGATTCAATCCAACACCTGCCAGTTAGGCGATCAGAAAAAGAAAAAGGGTTGAAAAGACGTTTATCTTTTCAACCCTTTTTAGGTTTGGTCGGTGTGAAAGGATTCGAACCTTCGACCCCTTGCACCCCATGCCATCTGTTGAATTTCCAAGGAAATTCACAATGGTCTTGAAATAAGAATTTTTCATATATAAATCAATCACTTAGATAAACATTTAGTTTTTCGTTAGTCCAATACAGGCCAAGGCGTTACACTCTGAGCCACCCAAAAGGTGGGGGCAATAGTGGGGGCAATTTGACATGGCACTGATCACGGTAAAAGCTCTTGAAGCACTGCGTGACTCTAATCACGGTAAACGCTTACCCGACGGGGGGTCGATGTTTGGCATGGTACGCGCCACGCCCGACACCAAGAATCCGGTCAGCGTTGATTTCCAGTGGCGCTACAAGCTTGGCGGCAAAACCCGTCAGGTACGCATTGGCTCTTGGCCTAAATTGTCGCTGAAAGCCGTACGGGACGAACGCGACCGGTTGGCAATTGAAGTCAAGTCGGGTATTGACCCGGTTCAGCGCAAGGCCATCGACAAGCTAAAGATCGAAGTTGACCAGGTGGAAGCCCACAACCGCCAGCTTGACCGGCTCGGCCTGATTGCCGAGCAGCAAGCCCGTTTGACCGTTAGGCAACTGTTTGA
>JBBQLQ010000083.1:0-15315 GCA_038328055.1 Burkholderiales bacterium | reverse complement strand
GGCCGCTCGCTGATGTTCCTGCGCAATGTCGGCCATTTGATGACCAACCCGGCCATCCTGTACGCAGGCGGTAAAGAGATTCCCGAAGGCATCCTGGACGCCGTCGTGACCACGACCATCGCCCTGCATGACCTGAAGCGCCAGGGCCAGAGCGGCATCAAGAACTCGCGCACCGGCAGCGTCTACATCGTCAAGCCCAAGATGCACGGCCCGGCCGAAGTCGCCTTTGCCAGCGAACTGTTCGGCCGCGTCGAAAGCCTGCTCGGCTTGCCGGCCAACACCGTCAAGCTCGGCATCATGGACGAAGAGCGCCGCACCAGCGTCAACCTGAAAGCCTGCATTGCCGAAGCCGAAGCGCGCGTCGCCTTCATCAACACCGGTTTCCTGGATCGCACCGGCGACGAAATGCACAGCGCCATGCAGGCCGGCCCCATGGTTCGCAAGGCCGACATGAAAGCCAGCACCTGGATTCACGCCTACGAGAAAAACAACGTGCTGGTCGGCCTGCAGTGCGGCCTGCGCGGCAAAGCGCAAATCGGCAAGGGCATGTGGGCCATGCCCGACCTGATGAAAGCCATGTTGGAGCAGAAAATTGCCCACCCGAAAGCCGGTGCCAACACCGCCTGGGTTCCGAGCCCCACCGGTGCCACCCTGCACGCCTTGCACTACCACCAGGTGCTGGTCAAGGACGTGCAAAAAGACATGGAAAAAACCCACGCCACGCGCAAACACGCCCTGGAGCACGATGCCCTGCTGACCGGCTTGCTGCACATCCCCGTGACTGCCAGCCCGACCTGGAGCGAGGCCGAGAAGCAGCAAGAGCTCGACAACAACGCGCAAGGTATTCTGGGCTACGTGGTGCGCTGGGTCGACCAGGGTGTCGGCTGCTCCAAGGTGCCCGACATCCACAACGTCGGCCTGATGGAAGACCGCGCCACACTGCGCATCAGCAGCCAGCACATGGCGAATTGGCTGCACCATGGTGTCGTGACCGAGCGCCAAGTGAAGGAGACCTTCGAGCGCATGGCGGCTGTAGTCGATGGCCAGAATGCCGGCGACCCGCTGTACCAGCCGATGGCCGGACACTTTGACACCAGCATGGCCTACATGGCCGCCTGTGATCTGGTGTTCAAGGGGCTGGCGCAACCGAGCGGCTACACCGAGCCGCTTCTGCACGGCTGGCGCCTGCGGGTCAAGGCAGCAACCTTGGTGGCAAGCTGATTTTTACTATGCAAACAATAGCGGCTTACGCACTATTCATAAGGGCTGGAGGCCAATTTGACTCATAAAACACCAAGCCCTGCCGAACTCTGCCCGCTGTGCGGCCAGCCCAACCTGTGCGCCATGGAAGTTGAAAAAGCCACCGGCGTTGCGCAGCCACCTTGCTGGTGCACGCAGGCAGGCTTCAGTGCAGACCTGCTGAACCTGGTACCGGAGGCTTCGCGCGGCGTAGCCTGCGTCTGCGCCACTTGCGTCAAGGCCAGTCAGGCGTGAGTTGGCTGGGCCGACTTGGAAAATCCGCTGGCAGGGTTTCGCCCGGATAACCCAATTCCTCTGCCAAGGCATGCAGCGTCAGCAAGTCGCGAAACGCCGCCAGATCAAAGCGTGTTGAAACTGGCGCGTTGGGGTCATGAAATATGCAGTCATCCAGGTAAGCCAGTGCCTTGGAGCCAGGCCAATCCTGCGCCAACCTGGTCAGCATGTCCGGGTAGGCCTGCAAGTCTTGGCCCTCACGGGTGAATTCCGAAAAATCGGGCGCAACGCAATTGAATTTTTGATTGAACACCACGCGGCATTGGTGAAAATCTGCGCGCATACCAAGTGAGTGACACAAGGCCAACAAGTCAAGATAGACAAATGGATTGGCTTCAAAGCTTTCATTAATTTGTTTTCGGAGAATGCGCAGCGCCCGCTCGGTTTGCCCCAGCGAGACAAAAAACTCGGCCTGTTGGCGCGTGTCCAGAATGGTACCCAAACTGATGCGGTGAATACGATGAATACGGTCGGTGCTGACGTCCGGCGGTGCCAGGGTGGCGGGTGACTGCTCCGGCGACAGCTCCATCATCATGAAGTTGCTCAGATCAATGTCCAGATCAAGATCAACCTCGGACCTGGCTGGCAGCGCAGCGGTAGCAAGCGCCGCTGGAACCTCTTTGACCACCGGCGGTGCAGCGGCCACAGCCGCCGGTTCTTGCTGCGAACGAGGCATCAAAATGGTCGAGGGCGGACTGTCCGGGCCATGCCACCAACTCTCCTGCGGAACACCCGAGGCCGGCGCGCGACGCTGCTGGCGCCATAACCAGACCAGCGCACCCAGGCACAGCAGCACCAGCGCCGCCAGCGCATAAAGCAGCCAGACAGGAAACTGTTGCTGTTGCTGTTGCGCCTGCTGCAACCGGGCCTGCACCTCCGCCAGCCTGGCATCGTTTTTGGCAGCCTGCTCCCGCAGCGTCTTCACATCGCCCTGCAAGCTGGTGATTTCGCGGGTTTGGCGCAAGGCATCTTCGGTGGGCGCAAACAACATGTGGGAGTCAAGCAAATCGATCCGGTCTGACAGCATGTCCAGCGGATCGAGCTTCAGTACCGCTTTGCCCGCAGGCCGGACGGCAGTTTTTCGAACCGCAGCAACACCAGCTTCGATGGCATCGGCCTTATGCGGCTTGGCCGTGCGCTTGACGGCTTGCGCAGCCGCCGTTGCGGGCCTGGCCGCGCGCGTTGGTTTTGCCGCCGCCGGGTCACTGTCGCTTGGCACCGGAGCCAACTGCGGCGACAGCACCAACACAGGCGGCGCAAGCCACGCGCCAGTCGCACTGGCCAAGGCCGGTACATCTGCCTTGAGTTGCGGCAAATCAGCCAGCAAGACATACCGGCGCATGACGCTTGAGCCACAGGTGGCGTGCAAGGTGACCGTCACCACTGGTTCATTGACGATGTTGCTGGACTGCACGCGCACCACCGCAGACTGGCCTGAAGCCAAGGGCGCAACTGAAATACGGGGTGCCGACTGTCGCACGTCTGCGTAGAGCAGCTCGACTGCCATGCAGGCCGCCGTTAGGTCCTCACCGGGGCCTGCTTGCACCTGCACGCTGACATCAAGCGTGCGGCCCAACACGGCCGAACCGCGCAAATCGCCCAGGGTGAAGGCGTGCCCCTGCGTAACCACACCCATAAGTGTCGCCATCAAGGCGATTGCCGCAAGCCTGACGCTGTTCTTCAAGACCGTTTTACCTCGTTGTGATGCCTGATCAGTCGGCCATGACACCGCCCTGATGGCACTATTTTTCAAACACCTCGCAGCATACCCGCTTGAGCGGCTTATTATTCGCTATCAAGCATGGCTGACCGTGAAACTTCCTTGAATTTCAGTTGAATTCAATCAGTTAGCGCTATCTTGACACGACCCCACCCACCTGACGCCTTGCCCCATGTGCCAATTGCTCGGAATGAACAGCCATCTGCCGGCCAGCCTGACGCTGAGTTTTACCGGCTTTTCGCAGCGCGGCGGCTGTACCGACCACCACGGCGACGGCTGGGGCATTGCGTTTTTTGAGAGCGACGACAGCGTGCCGGGCAAAGGCGTGCGGCATTTTGTCGACAAGGCCAGCGCGGCCACCTCGCCGATCGCCCAGATGCTCAAAAGTTATCCGATCAAGAGCCATAACGTCGTCGCCCATGTGCGAAAGGCCACCGTCGGGCGGGTCACGCTGGAAAACACCCACCCCTTTGTGCGCGAGCTGTGGGGGCGCAACTGGGTGTTTGCCCACAATGGCGACCTGAAAAACTATGCGCCCCATCTGCACGGACATTTCAAACCGGTTGGCGACACCGACAGCGAGCGGGCGTTTTGCTGGCTGATGCAGGAGCTCGACAAGTCCCACGCTGACGTACCGACGGTCAGTGAACTCACCCGCACCCTGCAAGAGCTGGTGCCGCAGATTTCGCGGCATGGCACCTTCAATTTCTTACTCAGCAACGGCCAGGCGCTGTGGGCGCATGCCACCACCCGGCTGCATTACGTGCTGCGTGCGCACCCCTTTCACGAGGTGCACCTGAAAGACGATGATGTCGCTGTCAACCTGGCACAGCTCAACAGCCCGCAGGACCGGCTGGTCATTGTGGTGACCGAGCCCTTGACCAGCGATGAAGACTGGACCGCCTTTGCGCCGGGCGAGCTCAATGTGTTTGTGGATGGCACCCTGGCGCACTGCAGCTGCCAGTGCGCCGCCCCGCCACGCCCGGCACCGGCGACTGACCCGCACAGTCCGGTGCCTGTGGTGAAGGTAGGGCCTGCGCCTCAGTGCGAGCGGGCCTGCGCGGCTTCCAGTGCCTGCACAAACATGGCCGCCACGTCAAACCCGGTCTGATCAAAAATCTCCTGGAAACAGGTCGGGCTGGTGACATTGATTTCGGTCAGGTGCTCGCCAATCACGTCCAGGCCAATCAACAACAAGCCGCGCGCAGCCAACAACGGGCCGATGGCTTGGGCAATTTCACGGTCGCGCGCCGTCAAGGGCTGCGCCACACCCTTGCCACCGGCGGCCAGGTTGCCGCGCACTTCGCCGCCTTGCGGAATGCGCGCCAGGCAATAAGGCACAGGCTCGCCGTCAATCACCAGAATTCGCTTGTCGCCCTGGGCAATGGCGGGCAAAAACTTTTGCACCATGACCGTCTCAGCCCCCTCTTTGTTCAGGGTTTCGATGATGGCACCCAGGTTCAGGCCATCTTCTTTCACCCGAAAAATGCCCATGCCACCCATGCCGTCGAGCGGCTTCAAAATGATGTCATGGTGCTCGGCGTGAAAGTGCCGGATGACCTGCGCATCACGCGTGACGAGGGTCGGGCCAATGAACTGGGGAAACTCCAGAATGGCGAGTTTTTCCGGGTGGTCGCGCAGCGCGCGGGGCTTGTTGAAGACGCGGGCACCTTCACGCTCGGCCTGTTCGAGCAGGTGCGTGGCATAGAAAAATTCGGCATCGAACGGCGGGTCCTTGCGCATCACCACCGCATCAAAGTCGCGCAGGGCTTGGGGGCGCCTGCCGGGTGATTCTGGGGCCACGCTAAACCAGGGCTCGGCTTGGCCGGTCAAGGTGATGTCGCGCACCTGCGCCACAACCGGCGTGCCGCGTTGCCACATCAGGTCTTTGGGCTCGCACACCGACAAGGAATGACCCCGTTTCTGCGCCTCGCGCAGCATGGCAAAGGTGGTGTCCTTGTAAATTTTGAACGACTCCAGCGGGTCGGCCACAAACAGCAATTTCATCAAATCAGTACTCCGGGTTTCAGGGGGGCGGCAAGTCAAAATGCGACTTGCCAAGGCGTTGCACGGCCAGCGCCAGCGCGCCAGCCACCACGCCCCAAAAGGCTGATCCAACACCGGCAATCACCACACCGCTGAGCGTCACCAAAAAAGTGATCAGTGCAGCCTCACGGTGAAAATCGTCGCGCAGCGCCGTGCTCAAAGCCGTGCCAATGGTACCCAACAGCGCCAGCCCGGCGATGGCTGCAATCAATTCTTTGGGAAACGCGGTGAGCGCACCGGTGATGGCGGTGCCAAAAATGCCGATCACGATGTACAGCAGGCCACACACCACCGCGGCGGTGTAGCGCTTGTCAGGCTCGGGGTGCGCCTCGCGCCCCATGCAAATGGCGGCTGTGATGGCCGCCAAATTCAAGGCAAAGGCCCCAAATGGTGCCAGCAGCAGCGTCACGACACCGGTGAGTGTGATGATTTTGGACACCGGAATGCCAGCATCGCCACCCTGTGCACGCCGGTCGCCAAACCCTGCTGCGGTGATGGTGGCCACGCCCGGCAAATTTTGCGATGCCATCGTCACCACAAACAACGGCAGCGCCAGGCTGATGGCAGCGGCCAAAGTGAACTGCGGTGCGGTCCACACCGGCATTGCAAGGTCAAATCGAACGCCAGGCCCTGTAAAACCTACGTTAACAGCTACATAAATAATAGCAACCAGCAAGGCCAGCGGTATGGCGTATCGCCCCGCGAAGCGCTTGCCCAGCAAGTAGGCGGCCAGCATCAGCAACACCAGCGGCAAGTCGGTTTGCGCCGCAGTAAACGCCTGCAGACCAAAACGCGCCAGCACACCTGCCAGCAGGCCCGAGGCAATCGCCATCGGCAAATGGTTCATGACGCGCTCAAACCAGCCGGTGACACCACACAGGGTGATCAGGGCTGCGCACAGCATGAAGGCCCCCACCGCCTCGGCCATGGAAAAACCACCCGCCACACCGGCTGTTGCCAGCACCGCCGCACCCGGCGTGCTCCAGGCCACCATCACCGGCTTGCGCAGCATCAAGGACGGCAGCGCCGTGCTCAAGCCCATGCCCAGCCCCAGCGCCCACATCCATGAGGTGATCAATTCAGGCGTGGCACCAAAGGCCAACGCCGCCTGAAACACAATCGCCACCGAGCTGGTAAAGCCCACCAGCACGGCAACAAAACCGGCTGTGATGGCAGAGGGCGAGAGGTCTTTAAAGAATTGCAAGCGTCAAATTTCGATCTTTGAACCAAGCTCGACCACCGAGTTGCTCGGCAGGTTCAGAAAGCCAGCCGCACCGCTGGCATTCAAGTGCATCTGGGCAAAGAGTTTTTCGCGCCAGTGTGCCATGCCACCTCCCAGCGTCGGGGTGACCGTGTCACGGCTGAGAAAGTAACTGGTGGTCATGGGGTCAATCACACAACCCCGGCCTTTCATGTGCTGCAGGGCCTTGGGCAAATCCGGGTCGTTTTTAAAACCATAGTTCACCACCACCTGCCAACAATCATGGCCGAGCGACTCGATCGACAGCCGCTTGTCCATCCCTATCCAGGGTATCTCATGGTTGCGCACCGTCACAAACAGGTTGAACTCATGCAGCACCTTGTTGTGCTTGAGGTTGTGCAGCATGGCATTGGGCACAGTGCCGGGCTCGGCGGTCAAGAACACCGCCGTGCCAGCCACCCGCGTGGGCGGGCTGACAAACACGGCATCCAGAAAACTGTTCAGGTCAATCGCATCGGCCTTGAGCTTCTGGTTGAGCAGGCGCCGACCATCTTTCCAGGTCAGCATCAGGGTGAACACGCAGCCGGCAATCAGCAACGGAAACCAGCCACCATCAAACAACTTGAGCATGTTGGAGGAAAAAAATGCCAGGTCGACCACAAAAAACACCGAGGTCGCCCCCACGCACAAAACCAGCGGCAGTTTCCATGCGTAACGGATCACGAAAAACGTCAATATTGTGGTGATGAGCATGTCCAGCGTCACTGCAATGCCGTAGGCTGCTGCCAGGTTGCTCGATGACTTGAACAACACCACCGCCAGCACAATCGCCACAAACAGGCCCCAGTTGACAAACGGGATGAAGATTTGGCCGGTCTCCTTGACGCTGGTGTGCCAGATCTGAAAGCGCGGCAAATAACCCAGCTGGATGACTTGTTTGGTGACCGAGAAAGCGCCGGTAATCAAGGCCTGCGAGGCAATCACGGTGGCCAGCGTTGCCAGGCCGACCAGCGGCAGCAAGGCCCAGTCGGGTGCCATGTTGAAAAACGGGTTTTTGACCGCTGACGGGTCGCTCAGCAGCAGCGCACCCTGGCCAAAATAGTTCAGGGTCAAGGCCGGCATGACGATGGTAAACCAGGCCCAGCGGATCGGTTTCTTGCCAAAATGCCCCAGGTCCGCGTACAAGGCCTCACCGCCGGTGACACACAGCACCACCGCCCCCAAAATGATGAAGGCCACCATCGGACTGCCCCAGATGAAGCCGATCGCGTAATGCGGACTCAGTGCCCACAACACCTCCGGGTTGTGCACGATGTGCGACAGCCCCAGCACCGCAATCGTCACAAACCACACCAGGGTGATGGGGCCAAAAAACTTGCCAATATCTGCTGTGCCGCGTTTTTGCACCGCAAAAAGCCCAAACAGAATCAGCAAGGTCAGCGGAATCACCGCCTTTTTGAAGGCGGGCGACACCACTTCAAGGCCCTCGACCGCCGACAGCACCGAGATCGCCGGCGTGATGACACCGTCACCATAAAACAGACAGGTGCCAAAAATACCCACAATCAGGAGCACGCGACGGGTCTTGGGCTTGTCCTTGACCGACTGCGAGGCCAAGGCCAGCATGGCGACCAGGCCGCCCTCGCCATTGTTGTCGGCGCGCAGCACCAAACTGACGTACTTGAGCGAGATGATGACCGTCAGCGTCCAGAAGAAGATCGACAGGATGCCCAGCACGTTGGGAATGGTGAACGGCACATGGCCTGACCCAAAGACTTCTTTGACGGCATACAGCACGCTGGTGCCGATGTCGCCGTAGACCACACCGAGGGCACCCAGGGTGAGTGCGCGCATAGACGTTTGAGAAGTTGCCAAGCAGTCAGCCCGTCAAGTTGTCAACGGGCTCCGAGTCAAGAGAGAGCGCCATTCTGCCAGCTTATTCGTAAACCTCGGCATCCGGGTCGGTGGCTTCCAGCTCGTAACTGGCCGCCAGCATCGCCAGCCGTCCCACCACACCGTACATGTAGAAGCGGTTGGGCACGCTGGCACCGGGTTTGATGCCCGGCTGCGGCAGCTGGGCGCTGTGCTCGAATGCCAGGGGCACGTAACCCGACCCCGGCGCGTTGAGGTTTTCATCAACCCCGCGCCCGGCATGCACCCGGTAAAAGCCACCCACCACATAGCGGTCCATGGTGTAGATTACCGGTTCGGCCACCGCATCGTTGACACGCTCTTGCGTCAACACGCCCTCTTGAACCATGAAGTCGTGCGGCAGCAGCGGCGTTTTACGCCCATCGGCGAAGGCCTTGACACGCTCGCCCAAGGCCTGCATGTCTTTGGCATCACGCACGGTGATGATGCCCAGTTCGTGGGTGCCATGGTCGGCCTTGACCACGACAAAGGGTTTTTCCTTGATGCCGTATTCCTTGTACTTGCGCCGCACCCGGGTCAGCACCGCATCAACCTGGCCCGTCAGGCAGTCCAGACCGGCAGCCTGCTCAAAATTGACCGCTTCGCACTTGTCAAACAAGGGGTTGATCAACCATGGGTCGACACCCATCAACTTGCCCAGGCGTTTGGCCACTTCTTCATAGCACTTGAAGTGCGTGCTTTTACGTCGGGTTGACCAGCCTGCGTGCAGCGGGGGCAGCAGGTATTGCTCGTGCAGGTCTTCCAGAATGCCGGGTACGCCAGCACTCAGGTCGTTGTTGAGCAAAATCGTGCAGGGGTCAAAGTCTTTGAGCCCGAGGCGGCGTTTGCCCCGGTTGACCGGCTCCAGCGTGACCGTGTCGCCGTTTTGCAGCTCGATGGTGGTGGTTTTCTTGAGGGCAGGGTCGATTGAGCCGAGCCGCACGTTCAAGCCCGCCATGTTGAAAATGCGCTGCAACTGGGCCAGGTTGGCCAGGTAAAAGGGGTTGTTCGGGCCGTTTTCCGGTATCACCAGCAGGTTACGCGCTTCCGGGCAGATTTTTTCGATTGCTGCCATGGCCGCCTGCACCGCCAGCGGCAACATTTCAGGCGACAGGTTGTTCCAGCCACCGGGGTACAGGTTGGTGTCGACCGGCGACAGCTTGAAGCCGGCATTGCGAATGTCCACTGAAGAATAAAACGGCGGCGTGTGCTCCATCCACTCCAGCCGGAACCAGCGCTCGATGGCTGGCATGGAGTCGAGCACGCGCTGCTCAAGTTCGTTGATCGGGCCAGTCAGAGCGGTAATGAGATGGGGAACCATGAATAACCTTACAAAATAGTGGCTTGAATTCTAGGACGTGATCAAGTCCGTACTTCGCCCGCGCCCAGCACCACGTACTTGAGCGAGGTCAGGCCTTCAATGCCAACCGGGCCACGGGCGTGGAATTTGTCGGTGCTGATGCCGATTTCAGCCCCGAGCCCGTACTCAAAGCCATCGGCAAAACGGGTGCTGGTGTTGACCATGACGCTGGCGGAGTCGACCTCGCGCAAAAACTGTTGTGCGTGCAGATGGTCGCGCGTGAGGATGGCATCGGTGTGGTGGCTGCTGTACTGGTTGATGTGGGCAATCGCCTCGTCCACCCCAGCCACAATTTTGATGCTGATGATGGGCGCGAGGTACTCCTCAAACCAGTCGGACTCTTGTGCCAGCACCAGCTTGAAGGCCGGCTCGGTCGCTGCATCCGACCCCAGCATTGCTTCGGAATAAATAGCTAGATGCGCAGTATCCACGGGGGCTAGGCTGCCATTTAGCTCATAATTTTGCAGCAGCGCCAAGGCTTGCGCGTCGCAGCGCATCTCCACCCCTTTGGCAGCAAAAATAGTGGCGATGCGCGGCAAAAATTCATCAGCCACGGCGCGCGCCACCAGCAGGCTTTCGGTCGCGTTGCAGGGGCTGTACTTGCTGGTTTTGGCGTTGTCGGCCACCGCAACCGCCATGGCCAGGTCGCACGGGGCGTCGACATAAGTATGGCAATTGCCGTCCAGGTGTTTGATGACCGGCACCTTGGCCCCGGCGCTGATGCGCTCGATCAGCCCCTTGCCACCGCGCGGAATGATCACATCCACATACTGCGGCATGGCAATCAGGTGATCTACCACGGCACGGTCGGTGGTTTGCACCAGTTGCACCGCGTTCTCGGGCAAACCGGCCGCCAGCAAAGCCTGCTGCACCAGTTTGGCCAGCGCCTTGTTGGAGTCAATCGCCTCGGAGCCGCCGCGCAATATGCAGGCGTTGCCGCTCTTGATGGCCAGGCTGGCCGCCTCGATGGTCACATTTGGGCGGCTCTCGAAGATCATGCCAAACACACCAATCGGCACGCGCATTTGCCCGACGCGGATGCCGCTGGGCTGCTGGCGCATGGCGGTGATCTCGCCAATTACGTCGGCCATGCCAGCGAGCTGCTCGCAGCCCTGGGCGCAGGTTTCGATCACCTTGGGGCTGAGTTTGAGCCTGTCCACCATCGGCGGCGCCAGGTCAGCGGCCACCGCACGCGCTATGTCGCGGGCGTTGTCAACTTGCAGCGCATCAACATTGGCCCGCAGCAATTTCGCCAGCGCACGAAGCGCTACATTTTTTGTAGCTGCTTGCGCTTTCGCCATAAGGGCTGAGGCCTGTTTTGCTTGCAAACCAAGGGTGTGGACGTAGTTGGGGATGTGGGTGGCATTCATGGCGCTATTCTGGCACGCACGCGGCTAGGCTGAGGCGCTGCGCCAGACTGAAGGCTGTAAGATAAATAGCCGCAGCCAACGCGACGCCCACCCCATTGAACCAACCTTGCAGGAGAAATGGCCATGCGTACCTTGTCATTGAAAGCATCTGGCCATCTGGGCCTTTATTTGAAAGCCGTGGTTGAGGCTGGCGGGTCAGACTTGTTTCTGACCGCTGGCGCACCACCGGCCAGCAAAGTCGCCGGCGTGGTGGGGCACTTGGCATTGCCGCCCCTGAAAGCCGGTCAGGTCCGAACGCTGGCCGAACTGTTCATGCCTGAGGCGCAGTTGCGCGATTTCGATGTGCGCATGGAGTGCGACCTGGCCATCCGCATCGAAGAACTCGGGCGTTTTCGCGTCAACATCTACCAGCAGCGGGGCGAAATGGCGATGGTGCTGCGGCATATACCCTCACACATTCCCTCGTTCGAAGAACTAAAACTGCCACCCATTCTGCAGCAGCTGGCCCTGCTCAAGCGCGGCTTGGTGCTGATTGTCGGTGCCGCGGGTGCCGGCAAAACTACCACACTGGCATCCATGCTGGGCTACCGCAACACCCAGCGCCCGGGCCACATCCTGACCGTTGAAGACCCGATTGAGTTCCTGCACGCCCACAAACAGTCCATCGTCAGCCAGCGCGAGGTCGGCATCGACACGCTGTCATTTGACGACGCGCTGCGCCACGCCATGCGTGAGGCACCGGATGTGATCATGATCGGTGAACTGCGCGACGTCGAAACCCTGCGGCACGCCCTGAACTATGCCGAGACCGGTCACCTGTGCCTGTCGACCCTGCATGCCAACAATGCCAACCAGGCGATCGAGCGCATGTTGAGCTTTTTCCCTGACAGTGCGCACAAACGCATCCAGCTTGATTTGTCGATGAACCTGCACGGCGTGGTCGCCCAGCGCCTGATTACTGGCATCAATGGCCGGCAGGTGCCCGCCGTAGAGGTGTTGCTGCGCACCCCGTTTGTGGCCGACCTGATCAACAAGGGGTTGATTGACCAGATTCGGCCGGTGCTGGCCAAGAGCACCGAAGTGGGCATGCAGACCTTTGACCAGTCACTCTTCAAATTGCTGGCCGATGGCCAGATCAGCGCAGATCAAGCCCTGGACAACGCCGAATCCAGAACCGATCTGTCACTGCGCCTGCGGCTGGAACGCGGCGAATTTGCACCGTCGCAGTTTTTATAGAAATCAGCCTCTAGCCCTTATAGATATTGCGTTAACAGCTATTTATTTTGTAGCGTTAGGCTGGTGTGCGCAGGGCACGGCGGTATTGCATGGCTTCAGCCACATGGGTCAACTGGGTGTGTTGCGCACCGGCCAGATCGGCAATGGTGCGCGCCACTTTCAGCGCGCGGTGCGTGCTGCGCGCTGACCAGCCCAGCCGGGCCGCCGCCACATTCAAAAACTTGGCGGCAGCCTCATCGAGCAGCACAAACTGGTCGATTTCCTGTCCCTGCAGCGCCTGATTGGGCTTGCCCTGGCGGGCAATGGCAAGCGCGCGCGCAGCGGCACAGCGTGCCTGAATGTCGGCACTGGGCTCGCCCGGCGGGGCCTGCAGCAAATCGGTGGTAACGACGGCGGGCACTTCCACATGCAAATCAATCCGGTCTACCAAGGGGCCGCTGAGCTTGCTTTGGTAGCGCAACACCTGGTCGGGCGTGCAGCGGCAAGCCTTTTGCACCGAGCCCAGGTAACCGCAGGGGCACGGGTTCATGGCCCCGATCAGTTGAAAGCGCGCCGGAAACTCGCTGCGCCGCGCCGCCCGAGAGATGGTGATGGTGCCGCTTTCCAGCGGCTCGCGCAGGGCCTCCAGCGCAGCACGGGGAAACTCGGGCAACTCATCCAGAAACAGCACGCCGTGGTGCGCCAGAGAAATTTCTCCAGGCCGGGGCGGCGAACCACCGCCCACCAGCGCCACCGCGCTGGCGGTGTGATGCGGGTGGCAGGTGGGCCGCTGCGCCCATTTGGCTAGCGAAAAGCAGCCGCCCAGGCTGGCCACGGCCGCGCTTTCCAGCGCCTCATCGGTGGTCATGGCCGGCAGCAGCCCGGCAAATCGTTGCGCCAGCATGGATTTACCCGAACCGGGCGGCCCCATCAACAACAGGCTGTGGCCGCCGGCGGCGGCAATTTCCAGCGCGCGCTTGGCACCCAGCTGGCCCTTGACATCGGCCATGTCCGGGTACTGCGCGGCCTGCACCAGCGCCAGCGCGTTGATGCGTGCCCAGCCCTCTGAGGGCTCCATGGCGGGCGCATCTGCGACTTGTGGCAAGAAGTGTTGCACCACGTCCAGCAAATGCTTTGCCCGGTAAACCTGGGCGGTGGGCACCAGCGCCGCCTCTTCGGCGCTGTGGGGCGGCAGCACCAGCTGCGTCTGCACTTTGGCTGCGTGCAGGGCCAGACTCATGGCCAGCGCACCCCGCACAGCCCGCAACTCGCCAGACAGCGACAACTCCCCGGCAAACTCAAAACCTGCCAATGCAGCGCCATCAATTTGCCCGCTGGCGGCCAGAATGCCCAGTGCAATCGGCAAGTCAAAGCGGCCTGAGTCTTTGGGCAAATCAGCCGGTGCCAGGTTGACGGTGATGCGTTTGTTGTTGGGAAACTCCAGCCCCGAGTTTTGAATGGCCGAGCGCACCCGTTCACGCGCTTCTTTGACCTCAACATCGGCTAAGCCCACCAAAGTAAAACTTGGCAAGCCATTGGCCAGATGCACCTCCACCGTGACCGCCGCCGCCTCCAACCCGAGGAGCGCACGACTTTGCACCAAAGACAAACTCATAGGGGCCTCCTCTATGCACCAACCTGGTGCGTACTGGTTATTTATACAGACATCTTAGCGCAAAACCGGGGGACTTTGATGACCGATGGAATCCACAAGGACAAAGCAACGCAACAGAGGCGCCAGATGCACCTGGCACGAACCCTGCTTAACAGGTTCGTCATCCATTGTTTTCATGCCAAGGAGAATCTATGAAACTTGTAACCGCCATCATCAAACCCTTCAAGCTCGACGAAGTGCGCGAAGCGCTCTCTGCCATCGGCGTGCAGGGCATTACCGTCACTGAAGTCAAAGGCTTTGGCCGACAAAAGGGGCACACCGAGCTGTACCGCGGTGCCGAATACGTGGTCGATTTTTTGCCCAAGGTGAAGATTGAAGCCGCCATTGACGATGCCATGGTCGACCAGGTGATCGAAGCCATTGAAGGTGCTGCCCGTACCGGCAAGATCGGCGACGGCAAGATTTTTGTCACCCCGGTTGAGCAAGTCATCCGCATCCGCACCGGCGAAAACGGTAAAGAAGCCCTTTAAACAGCCACGCACGCTGAATTGATTGGAAGCAACATGAAAAAACTACTCGCATCCCTCACGCTGGGTCTGGGTCTGCTGCTTGGCGGCACGGCCGCTATGGCTCAGGCTCCGGCCACACCGGCGGCCTCTGAAGCCACCGCTGCTGCTGCACCCGCTGCGTCAGAAGCCAAACCAGCCGAGGCCGCCGCACCAGCACCCGCTGCTGCCGTCACCGCCAGTGCGCCAGCAGCCGCTGCCGCCCCCGCACCGGTGCCCAACAAGGGCGACACCGCCTGGATGATGGTCTCCACCTTGCTGGTGATCCTGATGACCATCCCCGGCCTGGCGCTGTTCTATGGCGGTCTGGTCCGCAGCAAAAACATGCTGTCGGTGCTGATGCAGGTCATGGTCACCTTCTCGATGATCGTGGTGCTGTGGTTCATCTACGGCTACAGCCTGGCGTTCACTGAAGGCAATGCTTTCTTTGGCGGGCTTGACCGGCTGTTCATGAAAGGCATCTGGGACAACACGGCGGGCACTTTTGCCAACGGCGCCACCTTCAGCAAAGGTGTGGTCATTCCCGAGATCGTGTTTGCCGCGTTCCAGGCCACCTTTGCCGGCATCACGGGTGCACTGATCGTCGGTGCCTTCGCCGAACGCATGAAGTTCTCTGCGGTGCTGATGTTCATGGTGCTGTGGTTCACCTTCTCTTACGCGCCGATTGCCCACATGGTGTGGTTCTGGATGGGCCCTGATGCCTACACGGCGGCTGAGCTGGTGGATGGCCTCAACGCCAAAGCGGGTTACATCTGGCAATCTGGCGCGCTGGACTTTG
>JBBQLQ010000082.1:0-15427 GCA_038328055.1 Burkholderiales bacterium | reverse complement strand
GGTGAAAAAAGTCTCGCTGGAGCTGGGTGGCAACGCACCTTTCATCGTCTTCAACGATGCCGACCTCGACGCCGCCGTGCTGGGCGCGATGGCCTCAAAATACCGCAACACCGGCCAGACCTGCGTCTGTGTCAATCGCATCCTGGTGCAAGATGGCGTGTATGACGAGTTTGCGCGGCGTCTGGTGACTGCTGTCGAAAAGCTCAAAGTGTCGGACGGCATGACTGAAGGCGCTCAGCAAGGCCCACTGATCGACATGGCGGCGGTGCAGAAGGTTGAGTCACACATCCAGGATGCGATCACCAAGGGCGCGCGCGTGCTGCTGGGCGGCAAGCGCCACGCGCTGGGCGGCAGCTTCTTCCAGCCTACGATCCTGGCCGACGTCACCAGCAATATGGCGGTGGCCAAGGAAGAGACCTTCGGGCCGGTGGCGCCGCTGTTCCGTTTTGCGACCGAAGAAGAAGCGATCCGAATGGCCAACGACACCGAGTTCGGCTTGGCTTCCTATTTCTACTCACGCGACATCGGGCGCATCTGGCGCGTCGCCGAGGCGCTGGAATACGGCATGGTCGGCATCAATGAGGGCATCATCTCGACCGAAGTTGCACCATTTGGTGGCGTCAAGGAATCCGGCAATGGCCGCGAGGGCTCCAAGTACGGCATCGAGGATTACCTTGAGATCAAGTATCTCTGCATGGGGGGCCTCATGAACTGATGGCCGGCCCTGCGCGGGCGGCCGACGCGGATGCGGTGACTAAAATCAGGCTTATCTCCTGAAAGCCCATGCCTCATGCCACGCCAACTCTTCGTCACCACCGCCCTGCCCTACGCCAACGGCAACTTCCACATCGGCCACATCATGGAGTACATCCAGGCCGACATCTGGGTACGGTATCAAAAGATGATGGGCAACGCGGTCGATTTTGTCTGCGCCGACGACACCCACGGCGCGCCGATCATGATCGCGGCTGAAAAAGCCGGCATCACGCCCCAGCAATTTGTCGCCAACATTGCCGCTGGCCGCAAACCGTATCTGGACGGCTTTCACATCGGCTTTGACAACTGGCACAGCACCGACGGCCCTGAAAACCACGAGCTGGCGCGCCAGATTTACCGTGACCTGCGCGACAACCCAGACGGCTCACTGATCGAGCGCAAAACCATCGAGCAGTTTTATGACCCGCAAAAGGCCATGTTTTTGCCCGACCGCTTCATCAAGGGCGAGTGCCCCAAGTGCCATGCCAAGGACCAGTATGGCGACAACTGCGAAAGCTGCGGCGCGGTCTATGCACCCACCGACCTGATCAACCCCTACTCCGCCCTGTCGGGGGCCAAGCCCGAACTGAAAAGCTCGGAGCATTTCTTCTTCAAGCTGTCTGACCCGCGCTGCGTGGCGTTTTTGGAGCAGTGGACGCAAGACGGCAAGCTGCAACCCGAAGTGGCGAACAAGATCAAGGAATGGTTCTCCATCCGCACCAACCCCGACGGCAGCCAAAGCGAAGGCCTGGGTGACTGGGACATCAGCCGCGATGCGCCCTACTTCGGCATTGAAATACCCGACGCGCCGGGCAAGTACTTCTATGTCTGGCTGGACGCACCGATTGGCTACCTGGCCTCGCTGAAAAACCTGCTTGATCAGCGCGGCGTGGACTATGAAGCCTACATGGCCAACCCCGCGCTGGAGCAGTACCATTTCATCGGCAAAGACATCGTCACCTTCCACACGCTGTTCTGGCCCGCCACGCTGCATTTCAGCGGCCGCAAGGTGCCCAACAACGTGTTTGTGCATGGCTTTTTGACTGTCAACAGCGGTGAAAAAATGAGCAAGAGCCGCGGCACCGGGCTCGACCCGCTCAAGTACCTGAGTCTGGGCATGAACCCCGAGTGGCTGCGCTACTACCTGGCGGCCAAATTGAGCGCACGCAACGAAGACATCGACTTCAACGCCGACGATTTTCTGGCCCGAGTCAACAGCGACCTAGTGGGAAAGTACATCAACATCGCATCCCGCGCGGCCGGCTTCATTGCCAAGCGTTTTGACGGCAAGCTCGGTGACGTGTCAGAAGACGGCGCGGCACTGCTGCACCAGTTGCGCATTGAGCGCACCAGCATCGAGCTACTTTACGAGTCACGCGAATACGCCAAAGCCCTGCGCGAGACCATGCTGCTGGCCGACCGCGTCAACGCCTACGTCGATGCCAACAAACCCTGGGATCTGGCCAAAAAGCCCGACCAGGAGGCGCGCCTGCAGGATGTCTGCACGGTGTGCATCAAGGCTTTCAGAATTTTGACCTGCTACCTGAAGCCGGTGTTGCCCGCCCTGGCCGCTCAGGTGGAGCAGTTTCTGAAAATTGAACCCCTGAGCTTTAACAACATCGCAGAGCCGCTGCAGACCGGCCATGTGATCGGCATCTACCAGCACCTGATGCAGCGCGTTGACATCAAACAGCTTGATGCCTTGTTTGAGGCTCCAGCCCCCGCAGAACCTGCGCAGATAGCTATTGAAAATATAGCACCTGGTGGCGAGCCGATAGCCCCGACCATCAGCATCGACGACTTTGCCAAAATTGATCTTCGTATTGCCAAAATCGTCCATTGCGAAGCGGTGGCGGGCTCCACCAAGCTGCTGCGCCTAACGCTGGATGTCGATGAAAAAGACGAAGCCGGTCAGCCCAGATTGCGCAACGTGTTCAGCGGCATCGCCAGCAGCTACCAGCCTGAGCAATTGATCGGCAAACTCACCGTGCTGGTGGCCAACCTGGCCCCACGCAAGATGAAGTTTGGCGTGAGCGAGGGCATGGTGCTGGCCGCCAGCCATGCCGATGAAAAGGCGCAGCCCGGCATCTATGTGCTGGAGCCTGCAGCCGGTGCTCAGCCGGGCATGCGGGTACATTGAAACGCCAGGGCTACCAAGCCCGCCCGGTGGCAAAGCAACTCCCGGATCAAGCCCCGGATCAAGCCCCGGCTTTGACCCGCCGCTGCACCACCATCAAAATACCGCGCAAAATATCTGTCGGCGCAGGCGGGCAGCCTGGCACGGTCAGATCAACGGGAATCACATTGGCCACCCGCCCACAGGTGGCGTAGCTCTCGCCAAAAATGCCACCATCACAGGCGCAGTCACCTAACGCAACCACCAGTTTGGGGTCTGGCGTGGCCTCATAGGTGCGTTGCAACGCGACTTCCATGTTGCGTGACACCGGGCCAGTCACCAGCAGCATGTCGGCATGGCGCGGGCTCGCGACAAACTTGATGCCCAGTCCTGCCAAGTTGTAGTACGGGTTGCCCAAGGCACCAATTTCGAGTTCGCAGCCGTTGCACGACCCGGCATCGACCTGACGAATGGTCAGCGCTTTCCCTAAAATTGATAGCAACTCAGCCTGTATTTGTGAGGGCTCAAGCCCGAAAACATCACCAATGTCGGGGGCTGGCTCACTGCGAATGCCGGTTTTCGCAATCTGCTGAATGATCTTCCAGATCATAGGTCTTGCCCCGAGTAGCTGAGGTTGAATGACTTGTTGATCAGCGGAAAGTCCGGCACGATGTTGCCCATGATGGCGTGCTGCAACACCGGCCAGTTTTGCCACGACGGGTCGTGCAAATGGCAGCGGCGAATGCGCTTGTCCGTCTCTGGCCCGCTGAGTTCCAGCGCCACGAACACTTCACCACGCCAGCCTTCGACCCAGCCCGCACCAAGCGCCGCCTGCGTTGGCAACGTGACATCGCACTGCACCGCGCCGGCAGGCAACCCGTCCAGAAAGTGGCGAATCATGCGCAAGGATTCAAACACCTCGTCAAAACGCACCGCTACCCGCGCGGCCACATCGCCATTGTGGTGGGTAGCCATGGCAACTTCTACCCCGGCATAAGGCACCCAGGGGTGATCGCAGCGCAAGTCCCTGGCCTGGGCGCTGGCGCGACCGGCCAAGCCCGTCAAGCCCAACTGTGCCGCCAGAGCCGGCAGCACCCGCCCGGTGGTCAAGAAGCGGTCCTGCAAACCGGCGTGGGCCTCGTAAATAGAGAACAGCGCGCGCACTTCTGCCTCAAGCGCATCGCACTGGTGGCGCATCTGGTCCTGGTGCGCGCGGTCGAGGTCGCTCTTGACACCGCCTGGCGCAATGCAGTCCATCAGCAAACGGTGGCCAAACGCCTCTTTGGACACCCGCAACCAGTCTTCCCGCAATCTTGAAAACTGGGCCAGGCCAAAAGCAAACGCGGCATCATTGCCCAAGGCCCCCAGGTCGCCCAAGTGGTTGGCAATGCGTTCGCGCTCCAGCAGCATGGCGCGCAACCAGGCAGCACGCAGCGGAATGCTGGTTTGCGTGGCCGATTCAAGCGCCATGCAGTAGGCCCAGGCGTAGGCCACGGTCGAGTCGCCCGACACCCGCCCAGCCAGACGGTGCGCCTGCAGCGGATCAAGCTGCGTCATGCGCTGCTCAATGCCTTTGTGGGTGTAGCCCAGGCGCTGCTCCAGTCGCAACACCTTTTCACCCACCACCGAAAACCTGAAATGCCCCGGCTCGATGATGCCGGCATGCACCGGGCCCACGGCAATTTCATGCACGCCATCGCCTCCGACCCGCACAAACGCGTAGTCGACCAGTTGTGTGGGCACGGGCTCGGGCAGGTGCGCGCCGTACTGGCGCAGCGGAACATAGTCACCGGCCCAGGCACCGTGATTGAGCCAGGGGCGGGTGTCCTGGGCACCGTCGGCGTGGATGCCTGACAAATCAGCCGCAGCCCGTTGCATGCGGCACGCAGCAGGAAAGATGGGTGCGAGGTCAGGGTAACTTGAGCGGCCGTCTTTCACCACCAGGGGCAGGGTCAACCAGAAACAGCCTTCCAACGTGACATAAACAACAAATACGGCTGTAGCCCTCGTATCTATTGCGTGTGTAGCTATTAAATTGATAGCATTTATGCTGCCACCCCACAAGGCCAGCAAGCGCCCACCCCGGTCGCGCACCAGCGTCGCAGCCGCTTGCCACTGGTCTGGTGACACGGCAGCGTGCCAAATGGGCACCGGTGCAGGCAAACCGGCAAACTCAACATCAAGACCCGGAATGCGCATCGTCTCAGCCCCCCAGCATGGCAGCCGCCTGAACGTACCAGCCGTTCAGATAGGGCGGAATGTACAAACCCAGCATCAGCGCCAAACCCAGGTGCACAAACACCGGAATCAGCGCGGGCGGGTGCAACAGTGGCTTGAGCTGGGTTTCCTCGCCAAACACCATCGGCAGTACCCGGCTCAAAATCGACGCAAAGGCCACGCCCAGCGCCAGAAACAAAAAGGGTGTGGCCCAGGGCTGTTCGCGCATGGCGGTCGTCAAAATCAAAAACTCACTGGCAAACACCCCAAACGGCGGCATCCCCAAAATGGCCATCACGCCCAGCATCAAGCCCCAGCCCACCGTCGGGTTGACCTTGATCAGGCCACGAATCTCACTCATGACCTGCGTGCCGGCTTTTTGGGTGGCGTGGCCCACGGTGAAGAAAATGGCCGATTTCACCAGCGAATGCACTGTCATGTGCAACAGCCCGGCAAAGTTGGCCACGGGTCCGCCCATGCCAAAGGCAAAGGTGATCAGCCCCATGTGCTCAATGGACGAGTAAGAAAACATGCGTTTCACGTCTTTCTGGCGCGACAGAAAAAACGCCGCAACCACCACCGACAACAGGCCAAAGCCCATCATGAGCTGCCCGGCCATCTGGGTGCCCAGCGCGCCATCGGTCAACACCTTGCAGCGCAGCACCGCGTACATGGCCACATTGAGCAACAAGCCCGAGAGCACTGCCGACACCGGTGTCGGGCCTTCGGCGTGCGCATCGGGCAACCAGCTGTGCAACGGCACCAGACCGATCTTGGTGCCGTAGCCAATCAGCAAAAAGACAAACGCCAGCGTGATGATGGTCGGGTCCAACTGGCCCTTGATCTCATTGAGGTTGGTCCACAGCAGCGTGGCGTTTTCGGCACCCAGCACCTTGTCGGCGGCCATGTACAACAAAATGGTGCCAAACAGCGCCTGCGCGATGCCGACACCGCACAAGATGAAATACTTCCACGCCGCCTCCAGGCTGGCTGAGGTGCGGTAGACGCTGACCAGCAGCACCGTGCTCAAGGTGGCGGCCTCCATGGCCACCCAGATGATGCCCAGATTGTTGGCTGTAAAGCCCAGCAGCATGGTGAAACTGAACAACTGGTACATGCTGTGGTACAGGCGCATGCGCGACGGTGTCATCTTGCCGCGGTCTTGCTCAATGCGCATGTAAGGGCGTGAAAAAATGGCCGTTGTCAGACCGATAAAAGCCGTCAGCGTGACCAGAAATACATTGAGTGGATCAATGAAAAATTGCTTGTCCCAAAACAACTGCGGCCCATTGTTCATGACTTGCCGGGCAAGCTCGCAGGCCGCGACAAAAGTGCCCAGACTGAAGGCCACATTGACATCGCGCGCAACGGCGCGGTGCCCCAGCAGCGCCAACACCACCCCACCCAGCAAAGGTATTCCCAGCAAAAATAACAGTGCGCTCATGGTCAGTCGTCCTTGAGGGTTTCAAGGTGATGAATGTCCAGACTGTCAAATTTTTCGCGAATCTGAAACATGAACACACCCAAGATCAACACCCCCACCAGCACGTCAAGCGCGATACCAAACTCGACAATCATCGGCATGCCGCTGGTCACGGTGGTGGCAGCAAACATCAGTCCGTTTTCCATCGACAAAAATCCGATCACTTGTGGCACGGCCTTGGAGCGGGTGATCATCATCATGAAAGACAGCAGCACGCAGGCCAGAGCAATGCCCAGCGAACTACCGGCAATGGAGCCCGACAGCCGCGAAACCGGCAAGGCCAGGCTGAACGCAAAGATGACCAGCACAATACCCACCAGCATGGTGGTCGGCACATTGAACAGCGTCTCCACATCCCAACGCACATTGAGCTTGCGAATGATGCGGTGAAGCATCCACGGAATGAACATGACCTTGAGCACCAATGTCAACGCACCTGACAGGTACAAATCAGGCTGATTCGTCACATAGCCCAGTAAAAAAGAAGCCGCTACCAGGGCCACACCCTGCAACATGAACAGGTTGATCAGCGTCACAATACGCCGCTGCGAAATCATGGCAAATGACAACAACAAGATCAGCGTGGCACACAGGTTGATGAATTGCGGGGCAAGCTTGATCATCCGGCCCCCAACAACACGTTCACCAGCAAGCCAATCACCGCCAGCAAAAAGGCGGTACCCAGAAATTCTGGCACCCGGAAGATTCGCATTTTGGCGCTGAATGTTTCAATCATCGCCAGCAGCATGCCGCCTACGGCCAGCTTGAACACCAGCACCGGCAAAGCCGTCATCAGCGCCATCGGCGAATTGGCCTCGGCAATACCCCATGGGAAAAATAGCGCCACGCCAATGCACGAGTAGGCAAACAGCTTCAGGCTGGCAGCCCACTCCAGCAGCGCCAGGTGGCGGGCTGAGTACTCCAGCAGCAGGGCCTCATGAATCATGGTGAGCTCAAGGTGCGTGTCGGGGTTGTCAACCGGCACACGGGCGTTTTCCGCCAGGGACACCATGGTGAACGCCACCCCCGCCAGCAGAAAGCTGGGGTAAATGGCCAACTCACGGTGCGCCAGCGTTTCCACAATCTGTGTCAAAGAAGTTGACCCGGTGACCATGGAGGCGCAAAACAGCACCATCAGCAAGGCCGGCTCTGCCAGAAAACCCACCAGCATCTCGCGCCTGGCCCCTAAGGAGCCAAAGGCCGTGCCGACATCCATCGCGGCCAGCGAAATAAACACCCGTGCCAACGCAAATAACCCGACCAAGGCAATCGCATCCGCCGCTGGCGACAAGGGCAAATCTGTCGAAAGACTGGGAATGATGGCGCTGGCCAGCAACATACAGCTAAATATCAAATAAGGTGCCATGCGGTACAAGGGAGAGGCGTGTTCGGCCATCACCGCGTCTTTATGGAACAGCTTGTGCAACATGCGGTAAGGCTGCAATAAACCAGGTGCCGACTTGTTTTGCAACCAGGCACGGCACTGCCCAATCCAGCCCGTCAGCAGCGGTGCCAGCACCAATGCGACCCCCAAGGCCAGCAACTGGGAAAAAGCGCCCAGCCAACTCATCGCTTCACCACCAACAACACGACGATCAGCGTCACAAAGCTGTACATCAAATAAACCGCAATGCGCCCTTGCTGCAGCAAACCGACAATTTTTGACACCCGCTCCACCAGCCTGGCCAGCGGCAGATACAGCCAATACCACAGCGGGTCTTCCACCGTGACGCGGTAACTGGGTTGCACATCAAAAGCCGTCGGCAACTGGCGCTTCATGCGGAAAAATGGCTCAAAAATCTGCCGAATCGGTTGGCCAAAGCCCTCGGCACTGTCTTGCATACGTGGGGTTTGCCACGGGTAGCCACAATCCCACGGAGGCACCCGGCGCAAGCGGCCATGGTAGAGCTTGCGCACCAGCCAAAAGACCAGACCAAAACTTGCCAACACACCCAACAGGAAAATCACGGGCGAGTAGCTGGCCCGCTCGATGCTGACCGGCACCAGCAACCAGCCGTTGTCCGCAACGGTTTGCGCCAGCCCGGCATGCACCAACAACTTGGTAACCGGGTCAATCATGGCAATCACGTGATTGGGAAACAAGCCAAGCACCACACAACCCACTACCAGCCACATCATGCCCAGGCGCTCCCAGGGACCGGCATCATGGGCTTGCGAGAGTTTTTCCTCGCGCGGCTGGCCCAAAAAAACCACCCCGAAATACTTCACCATGGTGTACCCCGACAGAGCAGCAATCAAGGCGATCAGTGCCGCCAGAACCGGCACCAGCATGTCCAGAAACGAACTCGGCAGCCCGGTTGTGAACAAGAAACTTTGCAGCAGCAACCATTCGGCAACAAAACCACCAAAGGGCGGCAAACCGGCGCTCGCCAATACGCCCATCAGTGTTGGCCATGCAACCCACGGCATATAGCGCATCAAGCCCCCAAGCTTGCCCAGACTACGTTCACCGGTGGCGTGCATCACGGCACCGGTGCTGCAAAACAGCAAACTTTTGAAAAAGGCATGGCTTAGCATGTGGTACATCGATGCGGTCAAGGCCAGTGCTGACAGTGCCTGCATGCCATAGCTTGAAAACAGCAAGGACAGACCGATCCCGGCGCACATCAGGCCGATGTTTTCAATCGAGGAATAAGCCAGCAAGCGTTTCATCTCGACCTGCACGGTGGAAAACACCACACCAAACAGCGCCGTAGCCAAACCAACGCCCATCAACAGCACGCCCCACCACCAGATTCGGGTTTGCAACAAATCAAACGACACCCGCAAGATGCCGTAAAGCGCGACTTTCAGCATCACGCCGCTCATCAGGGCCGAAAACGGCGAGGGTGCCGCCGGGTGCGCCAACGGCAGCCAGACATGCAATGGCAAGAGGCCTGCTTTGGCACCAAACCCAAACACCGCCAGAACGAAAGCCATCGAACCCCAAAACGGAGTCAGGTGCTGCGCCCGCATATTGGCAAATGTGTAATCACCGGTATTGGCCTGCAGCAAGCCAAAACACAACAAAATGCCCAAAGCACCGATATGCGCCACCAGCATATACAGATAGCCGGCGTTGCGAATCTCGGGAATACGGTGGTTCGCCATGACCAGAAAAAATGACGAAAACGCCATGGTTTCCCAAGCCACCATGAAGACGTAGGCATCATCGGCCAGCACCACCATGGTGATACTGGCCAGAAACACGTGGTATTCAAGACAGATCAAACCCGGCGGAGTGCCTTCGCCCTCGCGAAAATAACCGGCGGCAAAAATTGATACCCCGGCCGATACGCCACCGATAAGAATCAGAAAATATGCGGACAGACTGTCCAGACGCAAATGGAAAGGCAGTTGCGGCAAACCCAAGGGCAACACCGCCACCTCAGGGTCAGAAAATGCGGCACTGAGCGCCACAGCCAACAACAAAATCGAAAAACAGGCGCCTAACGGAAACAGCACCACGGCCACGAACCTGAAGCGGCGCAAGGCGACCACGCCCAACACACCAATCAGCAACCAGACCATCACAACCACAAGCACCCCGTCCAGATGGACCCAGGAAGCGGGATGGGGAAAACTGTTCATGAAGGGTCTGGGTGCAACGAAACGATTTGAGCCGGGATATTACACTGCTCAACTGACATTCCAAACCAATTTTCCTGTCCAGCCATCAACCCGCCATGCCGGTCTAAAATGCGCCAAAGAGGTCTTAAATCATGAATATTTTCCAACGTCCCGCCTACCAGTCCGAAGCCACCAAGTTCATCAACGAACTCAAGGCAAAAACCCCCGGCATGGAAGAGCGCCAGCGTGAGGGCATGGCATTGCTGTGGGACAAAGTCATGGACCGCGAGGCATGGAGCGAGTACCGCGCAGCACGCGTCGCACAAAAACCCTACGTCTATCAGACTGCCAAAGAATAATAGCTTTATAGAGCTCCAGCCCTTTCAGGGTCTGTGTTAGTAGCTATTTATTTCATAGCAATTAGTTTTGATGGTTGACGCATCCACCTGGGTCGAACATGACTCGCCCGACACAGCAATAATGCCAACAGTGGTCGATCAGGTGGCGGTGGCGCGCTTGTATGGTGAACCGCTGTTTGCCATGCCGCTGGATTTGTACATTCCGCCCGATGCGCTTGAAGTGTTTCTGGAGGCCTTTGAAGGCCCGCTGGATTTGCTGCTGTACCTGATTCGCAAGCAAAATTTCAACATCCTGGACATTCCCATGGCCGGCCTGACGCGCCAATACCTGAGCTATGTTGACGAGATTCGCCACCGCAATCTGGAATTGGCTGCTGAATATTTGTTGATGGCGGCCATGCTGATCGAGATCAAATCCCGCATGTTGTTGCCACCCAAGGCTGTGGCGGCTGGGCAAGAGGTGCAAGACCCGCGCGCTGAACTGGTGCGCCGCCTGTTGGAGTATGAGCAGATGAAACTGGCTGCGGCCCGGCTTAACGCCTTGCCACAGCTGGGTCGCGACTTTTTGGCAGCGCAGGTGTACATCGAACAAGCCCTTCAACCGCGCTTTCCCGATGTCAGTGTCAGTGAATTGCGAGAGGCCTGGGCAGCCATACTCAAGCGGGCAACGCTCGTGCAGCACCACAAAATCACCCGCGAGGCCCTGTCGGTGCGAGAACACATGAGCATGGTTCTCAAGCGCTTGCAGGGGCAGCGCTTTGTCGAGTTTGAAGCGCTGTTTGACCCCGGCAAAGGCACGCGCGTGCTGGTGGTCACCTTCATTGCCGTGCTGGAACTCGCGAAAGAAACCCTGATCGAAATCACCCAGGCCGAAGCCTTCGCGCCGATCTATGTGCGCCTGGCTTACACCCCCTCTTAACACCGCAAGGCAACTTCACCATGAACTCACGAATCACGCCCCCTGCTGCTCCATTGCGTTTTGATGTGCTGATCGTCGGCAGTGGCCTGGCTGGCCTCAGTGCGGCGCTGCTGTTGGCTCCGACCAAAAAAATCGCCATCATTACCAAACGCGCCGTCACAGAAGGCTCCAGTGGCTGGGCGCAGGGCGGCATTGCGGCAGTATGGAACAAAGACGACACCTTTCAAGCCCATGTGGATGACACCTTGGTGGCTGGCGCTGGCCTGTGCGATCTGGCCGCCACCCGCTTCGTCGTGGAAAATGCCCCCAAGGCGATCGCCTGGCTACAAACCATGGGCGTACCATTTTCTGAAGAGGATGGCCAGTTGCACTTGACACGCGAAGGCGGTCACAGTGCCCGGCGCATTGTGCATGTGACCGATGCCACCGGTGCTGCGGTGCAAAGCACTTTGATTGACGCGGTCAAAAAGGCACCCAATATCACCCTGTTTGAACAACACACGCTGGTCGACCTGATTACCACCGAAAAACTCGGTTTGCCCGAAAAACGTTGCCTGGGGCTGTACGCTTTGGACAGTGAAACCGAACAGGTGCTGACCTTTGAGGCACCACAAACCATTTTGGCCACCGGCGGGGCCGGTAAGGTTTACCTGTACACCACCAACCCTGACACAGCAACCGGTGACGGCATCGCGGCGGCCTGGCGTGCCGGCTGTCGGGTGCAAAACATGGAATTCATCCAATTCCACCCGACCTGCCTGTACCACCCACATGCCAAGTCTTTTTTGATCAGCGAAGCAGTTCGTGGCGAAGGCGGGCGCCTGCTGCTGCCTGACGGCACGCGCTTCATGCCCTTGCACGACCCGCGACTGGAACTGGCGCCGCGTGACGTGGTGGCACGCGCGATTGACTTTGAAATGAAAAAGGGCGGTTTTGACTGCGTCTACCTCGACATTTCGCACCAGCCCTTGAACTTTTTGCTGGAACACTTCCCCAATATCTACGCGCGTTGCCTGGAGCTTGGCATCGACATCAGCAAGCAGCCGATTCCGGTGGTTCCAGCCGCCCACTACACCTGCGGCGGCGTGCTGGCAGACCTTCACGGCCGAACCGATGTTGCGGGTCTTTACGCCATTGGCGAGACCGCCTGCAGCGGTTTGCACGGGGCCAATCGGCTGGCGAGCAACTCGCTGGTGGAATGCATGGTGTTTGCCCAAGCCACGACGCAAGATATCAAGCAAAGCCCAGGCAGCATCCCCATCAACTTGCCGACCTGGGACGAAAGCCGCGTTGGCGACCCGGACGAGACGGTGGTGATATCCCACAATTGGGACGAGTTGCGCCGCTTCATGTGGGACTACGTTGGCATTGTGCGCACCAACAAACGCCTTGAGCGCGCCGCCCACCGTATTGCACTGCTGCAAGGGGAAATTCAGGAGTTTTACGCCAACTTTCATGTCACACGCGATCTGCTGGAACTGCGTAACTTGGTGCTGGTGGCAGATCTGATTGTCAGAAGCGCGCAAAGCCGTCATGAAAGCCGGGGACTGCATTTCAGCCGCGATTACCCTGATCTGTTGCCACAGGCACTGCCCACCATCCTGAACCCGAAGTCCTAAGCCATCCGTGCTCGTAGCTGCGTTAGACTTTCCGCACTTTTTTTTGGGGAGAAACCCGTATGAACCAGCCCGCAGTCCAACACGCCTCGCCCTACGGCACATTGCCGCCGATGAGTAGCCCAGCCACACGCAAACCCGTCAGTTTGCCCCGCTTGCAGGAAATGCACGCTCGCGGCGAGAAAATCACCATGATGACGTCCTACGATGCCACGTTTGCGGCGGTGGCTGATGCCGCCGGCATCGAGTGCATTCTGGTTGGCGACTCGCTGGGCATGGTCTGCCAGGGCTTGTCCAGCACAGTAGGCGTGGCGCTGGAGACAATGCGCTACCACGTCGAATGCGTCACGCGGGGGGTGCGACGTGTGCAAGGCACCGCCTGGATCATTGGCGATCTCCCCTATGGCACGTACCACGAATCCAAAGAAATGGCTTTACGTAGCGCCGTGGTACTGATGCAGGCGGGGGCCCACATGGTCAAACTGGAAGGTGGTGGCTGGACTGCGGACACCGTGCGTTTTCTGGTCGAACGAGGCATTCCAGTCTGCGCTCATTTGGGGCTTACCCCGCAAACAGTGCACGCCCTCGGGGGCTACCGCGTACAGGGCAAAACCGTCGAATCAGCCATCATCATGCGTCGACACGCGCGTGAGCTACAAGATGCGGGTGCGGCCCTGTTGGTTCTGGAGATGGTTCCTGCAGCCTTGGCCACTGAGCTCACGCAAGACCTCCCAAACTGTCCGACGATAGGCATTGGGGCTGGAAACGGCACTGCGGGCCAAGTCCTGGTGCTACACGACCTGCTCGGATTGAATCTCGGCAAGATGCCCAAATTTGTCCGCAACTTCATGGCAGAACTACCCGGCAGCGAAGGTCAACACGGCATCAAGGAGGCGATGCAAGCCTATGTCGCAGCGGTTAAAAATGGCAGCTTTCCAGACAACGCCCAGCACGCATGGTGATGCCTGTGCAACTGGCTGGAAAAAGCACACGCTTGCCGTCGTACCAAGCAGAAAAATTGCGTTTTTTTAACTTAATTGTGCGTTGGCCCTTTAAATGCGGCGCAACCTCGCTATGAAAATCATTGAAACCATCCTTGAATTACGCAGTTACCTGGCCGCCTTCAAACATCCGTCGTTTGTCCCCACCATGGGTAATCTGCACGAAGGCCACCTCGCACTGGTACGCCAAGCCAAACCACTCGGGGATGTCCTGGTGGTCAGTATCTTTGTCAATCGACTGCAGTTTTTGCCGCACGAAGACTTTGACACCTATCCTCGCACCTGGGACGCCGACTGCCAGGCGTTGGATTCTGCAGGTTGTGACGTGGTGTTTGCGCCCTCCGAAAGCGAGCTTTATCCCGAGCCACAAACCTTCAAAGTTCAGCCGCCCGCTGCTCTGGCCGATATTCTTGAAGGCCACTTCAGACCGGGGTTTTTTACCGGCGTCAGCACCGTCGTGATGAAATTGTTTGCCTGTGTACAGCCGCGCGTCGCGCTATTTGGACAAAAAGATTACCAACAACTGATGATCATCAGGCGTATGGCTCAGCAATTCGCTCTCCCGATTGAGGTTATCGGTGGCGGAACGCTGCGCGCAGTGGATGGCTTGGCACTATCTTCACGCAACAATTATTTAAGCCGTGTCGAGCGCGAGGAAGCCGTGTATTTGTCTAGAACCTTGGCCGACATGGCGCAATCCCTGCGCCAAGGTGCCGACACTATCGCGGCCATTGAGGCGCATGCCATGAACACTCTCGCAGCCAGAAACTGGCAACCGGACTACATGGGTGTACGTAAGCGCCATAACCTGGATATTCCCGCAGCGACAGAAGTCGCAAGCTTAGCGCGCAGTGGCAACTTGGTCGTGCTTGGAGCGGCCAAGCTCGGAAAAACACGCCTCATTGATAACCTTGAGGTGTGAAAAAATTGGACGAAAAAAAACGCCCAATCGTTGATTGGGCGTTTAGGGCATGAGAGCCTGACGATGACCTACTTTCACACGGGAATCCGCACTATCATTGGCGCAAAGCCGTTTCACTGTCCTGTTCGGGATGGGAAGGAGTGGTACCAGCTTGCTATGGTCGTCAGGCAAAACTTTTTATCTACTTGATTTTCATCAAGTGGATCAATTTATAGAGCTAATCAGCTTCATCGAATTAACGAACCTGTTTTGTAATTGCTTACTTGCAGGATTTTTGAATGCGTCAACTTGGCATAACATCCTTGAAGCCCTTGCCACTAATGTGGTTGGTGCTATCAAAGTTATAGGGTCAAGCCGCACGAGCAATTAGTATCGGTTAGCTCAACGCATTACTACGCTTACACACCCGACCTATCAACGTCCTGGTCTTGAACGACTCTTTAGGGGGCTCAAGGCCCCGGCAGATCT